>CAMWSM010000070.1 GCA_947176915.1 uncultured Porphyromonadaceae bacterium
CCCGGAGCCAAAGGTTCAATCGTTATAGTTGAGAAATAATGGAAGTAGCAGTATATAACATCAAGGGAGAAGATACGGGTCGTAAAATCACGCTCAACGACGAGATTTTTGGGCGTGATCTAAGCGAAGGAAATGCAGACCACACTCTTTGGCTCGATGTAAAGCAGTATCTCGGCAACCAGCGCCAGGGTACCCACAAGAGCAAGGAGAGAAGCGAGATTTCCGGTTCTACACGCAAGCTCGGACGCCAGAAGGGTGGTGGCGGTGCACGTCGCGGTGATATCAACTCGCCGTTGCTCCGTGGCGGTGCAACAGTGTTCGGACCTCGTCCGCGCGACTACCGCACAAAGCTCAACAAGAAAATGAAACAGCTTGCACGCAAGATTGCTCTCACCTCCAAGGCAGGCGATGGCGTAATCTATGTAGTGGAGAACTTCAATTTCGAGAAGCCCTGCACAAAAGATTGGGTTAATATCGCAAAGAGCTTCAAGCTTGAAGACAAGAAGACTCTTCTTGTGATGAATGAACTTGACAAGAATGTATTGCTTTCAGTTCGCAACGTTCCCAATGCATTGATGCAGCAGGCCACTGACCTCAACGCATATACCGTTCTCAACAATGATGCTATCATCATGACAGAGGGCAGTGTGGCTCAGATCAACGAGAACTTCTAAAGAAAAGGAGATATAGAAAATGGATATACAGATAAAACCGATCGTAACAGAAAAGGCAACCGCCTACAGCGAGAAGCAGAATTGCTACACATTTGCTGTGTCTCCCGACGCCAATAAGTTCCAGATCAAGGACATCGTAGAGAAGCTCTACAATGTGCGCGTCGTGAAAGTGAACACAGCCCTCTATGCAGGAAAGCGTAAGCAGCGCTACACCAAGGGAGGGTTGATCCGCGGACAGCGTCCGGCTTTCAAGAAAGCATACGTAACCGTGGCAGAAGGACAAACCATAGACTATTATAGCAACATTTAAAAACGATGGCAGTAAGAAAATTCAAGCCCGTAACTCCCGGGCAAAGACACAAGATTATTGGTGTGTTCCGTAACGAGATCGCCATTGAAAACCCCAAAGAGGGAGCCGTGAAGGTTAAGAAAGTCTCGAAAATCACACCAGAAAAGTCTCTTACTGTGGGGAAACGCTCCACAGGCGGCCGCAATACATCGGGCCAGTTGTCGACTCGCTACAGAGGCGGCGGCCACAAGAGAAAATTGCGTCTGATTGATTTCAAGAGAACAAATGATGACGTACCGGCAAAAGTAAAGACCATAGAATATGATCCTAACCGTTCGGCACGCATCGCCCTTCTTTACTATCAGGATGGCAGCAAGGCTTATATGATTGCTCCTAACGGACTTGAGGTAGGCCAGGTTGTAATTAGCGGCGAGAACGCTGCTCCAGAGGTAGGCAACTGCCTTCCTTTGGCAAAGATTCCTGTTGGTACACTCATCCATTGTATTGAGCTCAGACCCGGCCAGGGAGCTTCCATGGCTCGTTCAGCCGGCACATTTGCTCAGCTCACATCCCGCGAGGGAGACTATGCGATAATCAAATTGCCTTCCGGTGAAACCCGCAAGGTGCTTCTCACCTGTCGTGCCACAGTAGGCGTAGTAGGAAATTCCGACCACGCTCTTGAGCAGAGCGGCAAGGCAGGACGCAGCCGCTGGCAGGGACGTCGTCCTCACAACCGTGGTGTTGTAATGAACCCTGTAGATCACCCGATGGGTGGTGGCGAGGGTCGTCAGTCAGGTGGACATCCCCGTTCACGCACAGGTCTTTATGCTAAGGGCTTGAAGACCCGTTCGCCGAAGAAGCATTCTTCGAAGTATATCATTGAAAGAAGGAAAAAGTAAATTTGATTAAAAGAAGACAACTATGAGTCGTTCGCTTAAAAAAGGACCGTTTATCAGTGTGAAGCTGGAGAAGAAGGTCGCAGCCATGGACGAGAGCGGCAAGAAGTCGGTCATCAAGACCTGGAGCCGTGCGTCTATGATTTCACCTGATTTCGTAGGTCACACATTTGCAGTGCATAACGGCAACAAGTTCATCCCTGTCTATGTAACAGAGAACATGGTAGGGCACAAACTTGGTGAGTTTGCACCGACCCGCACATTCCGCGGTCATGCCGGCAACAAGAAGAAATAAACACACCGGCAAAAAATAACAGTCTTAAAAAACAGCAAGAAAAAATACAATGGGTGTAAGAAAAAGAGAAGCAGCCAATGCCATAAAAGAGGCAAGGAAGAGCGAATATTTCGCCAAGCTGCATAATGTGCCGTCATCGCCCCGCAAAATGCGCCTCGTGGTGGATATGATCCGCGGCCAGGAAGCATTCAAGGCTCTCGGCATCCTGAAGTTCTCCAACAAGGAGGCTGCACGCAGGGTGGAGAAACTTCTCCGTTCCGCAATAGCCAACTGGGAGCAGAAAAACGAACGCAAGGCTGAGGCAGGAGAGCTTTTCGTGAAGACAGTATTCGTAGACTGTGCTCCGATGCTCAAGCGTCTTCGTCCCGCACCGCAGGGACGTGGATATAGAATCCGCAAGCGTTCTAACCATGTGACATTGTTTGTCGACACTATTAATAATGAAAAAGCTTGATTGAAAGATGGGACAGAAAGTTAATCCAATCAGCAACCGTCTTGGTGTAATCCGCGGTTGGGACTCCAACTGGTATGGCGGAAAGAAATACGGAGACACCCTCCTCGAGGACTCAATGATCCGTAAGTATCTCCGCACTCGTCTTGCAAAGGCAAGCGTTTCAAGAATCATCATCGAGCGTACGCTCAAGATGGTAACCGTAACAATCTGCACAAGCCGTCCCGGTATGGTTATCGGCAAGGGAGGCAAGGATGTTGATGATCTGAAAGACGAGTTGAAGAAGCTCACTGACAAGGATGTTCAGATCAATATTCACGAGATCAAGCGTCCCGAACTTGACGCTGAGATCGTAGCCACCAACATTGCCCGTCAGATTGAGAACAAGGTTGCCTACCGTCGTGCCGTAAAGATGGCAATCGCGTCTACCATGAGAATGGGAGCCGAGGGTATCAAGGTACAGGTGAGCGGACGTTTGAACGGCGCCGAGATGGCACGTTCCGAGATGTTCAAAGAGGGACGTACACCTCTTCACACACTTCGCGCAGATATTGACTACGCATTGGTAGAGGCACTCACCAAGGTGGGTATCATCGGCATCAAGGTGTGGATCTGCCGTGGTGAGATTTATGGCAAGAAGGAGCTTGCTCCGGCATACGCCATCGGTCAGAAGGAGACAGGACGCGCCCAGGGTGGCGGTCGCAAAGGCGGCTTCCGCAACAAGAAGAACAACAACCGTTAATAAAACAGACAGACAATGTTACAACCGAAAAAGACCAAATACCGCCGTTCGCAAAAGGGCCGCATGAAAGGTGAGGCTCAGAGAGGCAATCAGCTTGCCTTCGGTTCGTTCGGCATCAAGACCCTCGAGCCCAAGTGGATTACAGGTCGTCAGATTGAGGCAGCCCGTGTAGCCGTAACACGTTACATGCAGCGTCAGGGTCAGATCTGGATCCGCATTTTCCCTGACAAGCCCATCACAAAGAAGCCTGCAGAGGTACGTATGGGTAAAGGTAAAGGTAACCCCGAGGGTTATGTAGCTCCCGTTACACCGGGACGTATCCTGATTGAAGTTGAGGGCGTAAGCTATGACATAGCAAAAGAGGCACTCCGCCTTGCAGCTCAGAAACTTCCTGTGATCACCAAGTTTGTGGTTCGCCGCGACTATGATCCCAGCCAGAACGTATAAACTCCAAGAGAAATAAAACGATATGAAAAAGGAAGAAATCAAGGAATTAAGCATTCAGGAACTGCGTGCCCAGATAGAGGCAAGCGAGAAGGCTTATCGTGAATTGAAAGTAGCGCACGCGATATCTCCCATCGACAATCCCTCCAAGATCACCAAAGATCGCAGAGAGATTGCCCGACTGAAGACTGTGTTGCGCCAGAAGGAACTTGCCGCCAAGGCAGCAGCTCCCGTAGTAAACAACTGATCCCAAAAAGTATTTGAAGAAAAATGGAAGAAAAACGTCATTTGAGAAAAGAAAGAATTGGGGTTGTTTCAAGCAACAAATGTGACAAGACCATCACGGTCGAGATCAAGTGGAAAGAGAAGCACCCGATCTATGGAAAATTTGTCAACAAGACAAAGAAGTATCATGCTCATGATGAGAACAATGAGTGTTCAGTAGGCGACACAGTTCGCCTGATGGAGACTCGTCCGTTGAGCAAGACAAAGAGATGGAGACTTGTGGAAATCATTGAAAAAGTTAAGTAATTATGATACAGACCGAATCACGTCTAACAGTAGCAGACAACAGTGGCGCTAAAGAGGCGCTCTGTATACACGTTCTCGGTGGCACAGGCCGACGTTATGCATCTGTGGGAGACATCATCGTAGTGACTGTAAAGAGCACTATTCCCTCTTCAGATGTGAAGAAAGGTACAGTATCCAAGGCAGTTGTGGTACGTACGAAGAAGGAGATCCGTCGTCCTGACGGAAGTTATATCCGCTTCGACGACAATGCCTGCGTTTTGCTTAACAACGCCGGTGAAATCCGCGGTACACGTATCTTTGGCCCCGTCGCTCGTGAACTTC
Source organism: uncultured Porphyromonadaceae bacterium (assembly GCA_947176915.1). Classification (GTDB taxonomy): domain Bacteria; phylum Bacteroidota; class Bacteroidia; order Bacteroidales; family Muribaculaceae; genus Lepagella. Next base: position 4,644 of record CAMWSM010000070.1, read on the forward strand.
GTGCAACAAACATGAAGATTGTTTCACTCGCACCGGAGGTGCTTTAATGTCAAAATTTAATAAAAGTAAACAATGGCAAAATTCCATATAAAGAAGGGCGATACGGTCTATGTTAATGCCGGCGATGACAAAGGCAAGACCGGCCGTGTGCTCGAAGTGCAGGTTAAGAAACAGCGTGCACTCGTGGAGGGCATCAATATTGTCTCAAAGAGCATGAAGCCCAATGCGAAATATCCTCAGGGAGGAATTGTGAAAATGGAGGCGCCTGTCCACATTTCCAACCTCAATGTGGTGGACCCCAAAACCGGCAAGCCGACCCGCATCGGCCGCAAGCGTGATGAAGCCGGCAAACTGGTACGTTATTCTAAGAAATCAGGAGAGGAGATTAAGTAATGAGCGAGACAACACTTGGCAAAGACTATAAGGAAAGAATAGTGCCTGAGCTTCAGAAAGAGTTCAACTATTCAAGTGTGATGCAGGTGCCCCGCCTTGAGAAGATTGTAATCAATCAGGGTCTCGGCGCAGCAACTCAGGATAAGAAACTTATCGAGACAGCGATCAACGAGCTTACGGCCATTACCGGTCAGAAAGCAGTTCCGACACTCTCGAAGAAGGATATCTCCAACTTCAAGCTTCGTAAGAAAATGCCTATCGGAGCGATGGTAACCCTGAGAAAAGAGAAGATGTATGAGTTTCTGGAGCGTCTTGTGAAGGTAGCTCTTCCGCGAATCCGCGACTTCAAGGGCATCAACTCTAAGCTCGACGGACGTGGCAACTACACACTCGGCATCACCGAGCAGATCATCTTCCCCGAGATAAACATTGATAATGTTCCGAAGCTTCAGGGCATGAACATCACATTCGTGACTTCAGCTCCGACAGATGAGGAAGGTTTCGCCCTCCTTAAGAAATTCGGTCTTCCCTTCAAACACGAAAAATAAGAGCAATGGCAAAAGAATCAATGAAAGCCCGCGAGGTGAAACGCCAGAAGCTGGTTGAGAAATACGCCGAGAAGAAAGCTGCTCTGAAGAAAGCTGCTTTGGCAGATGCAGATGGTAACATCGACTACGAAGCGCTCACAAAACTTCAGAAGCTTCCTAAGAATGCATCCAAGGTGCGCCTTCACAATCGTTGCGTAATCACCGGCCGTCCGAAAGGTTTCATGCGTCAGTTTGGCATCTCCAGAATCCAGTTCAGAGAGATGGCAAGCGCCGGCCTCATCCCGGGTGTAAAGAAAGCAAGCTGGTAAATACAATAAAATTGTAATTGCAGCGTTATAAGAATTGGTGGCTGTCTCCGAAGCGTTTATGCGCTTCGGAGGGGTCTCCAATCTTTCTCACATAGAAGAAAAAGTGAGAAAAAACAAAGCGAGACAAATGAAAATTAAATATTGTTCGGATTATCTGAATCAATTTAACAATCAAAACAATGACTGATCCAATAGCAGATTATTTGACGAGATTGAGAAACGCCATTCACGCGGGACACCGTGTGGTGGAGATTCCATCTTCAAAAATGAAAAAGGAGATCACCAAAATCCTTTTCGAGCAGGGCTACATCTTGAACTACAAGTTTGTAGAGGGTCCCACACCGTCAGGCACGATAAAAATCGCGCTTAAATATGATCCGGTTGACAAGGTGAGCGCCATCAAGAACCTTCACCGTGTTTCACGTCCGGGTCTCCGCCAGTACACAGGCTACAAGGATATGCCCCGTGTGCTCAACGGACTTGGCATCGCCATTCTCAGCACATCACACGGCGTGATGACAAACAAAGAGGCCAAAGAGCGTAAGATCGGCGGCGAGGTATTGTGTTACGTATATTAAAAAGGAGGTATTCAATATGTCAAGAATAGGTAAAGCACCCATAGAGATACCTGCTGGAGTAACCGTACAGGTAAAGGATAACGTAGTAACTGTAAAAGGTCCTAAAGGTGAACTTTCACAGGAGATCAATCCTGTCATCACAGTTGAGCAAGAGGGCAATCATCTTGAGGTGAAGCGTCCGAACGATGAGCGTGAGAACCGCGCTATGCACGGACTCTACCGCGCCCTTATCCACAACATGGTAGTCGGCGTTTCCGAAGGCTACAAGAAGGAGATGGAGCTTGTCGGCGTAGGATATCGTGCCACTTCAAACGGTCAGGTATTGGAGCTGTCATTAGGTTATTCTCATGCAATCTATATCAAACTTCCCAAAGAAGTGAAGGTAGAGGCCAAGACAGAGCGTAACAAGAACCCCCTCATCATTCTTGAGAGTTCAGACAAGCAGCTTTTAGGCCAGGTATGTGCCAAAATACGTTCACTCCGCAAGCCGGAGCCCTACAAGGGTAAAGGTATTAAGTTTGTTGGCGAGATTATCCGTCGCAAGTCGGGCAAGTCTGCTAACGCTAAATAATTTAAATTAGGAAGACAATGATATCCAAGATAGCAAGAAGAAATAAAATCAAAACCCGTATCCGCGGTAAGATTTCCGGCACTGCTGCACGTCCTCGCATGAGTGTGTTCCGCAGCAACAAGGGAATCTATGTACAGCTCATCGACGACCTTGCAGGGCGTACACTCGTAGCTTCTTCCTCCAAAGGCTTAGAGGGGGGCACAAAGATTGAGGTAGCAGCCCGCGTAGGCGCTGATGTTGCGAAGAAAGCGTTGGAAAGTGGAATCACAGAGGTAGTGTTCGACCGTAACGGCTATCTCTTCCACGGCAGAGTAAAATCATTGGCTGATGCAGCACGCGAGGCCGGTCTTAAATTTTAATCGAAAATCATGGCAAAGAGAAACAATAGAGTAAAATCTACAAATGATTTGGAACTGAAAGACCGTCTTGTCGCCATCAACCGTGTGACAAAGGTAACAAAAGGTGGACGTGCCTTCAGTTTCGCAGCCATCGTGGTGGTAGGTAATGAAGATGGTGTAATCGGCTGGGGTCTTGGAAAGGCTAACGAGGTTACAGCAGCTATCGCCAAGGGCGTGGAGACAGCAAAGAAGAATCTTATCAAGGTGCCTGTTCACAAGGGCACTATCCCTCACGAACAGAGCGCAAAGTTCGGTGGCTCACGCATTTTCCTGAAACCTGCATCCGAGGGTACCGGAGTAAAAGCCGGCGGCGCTATGCGTGCAGTGCTTGAGAGCGTAGGCATCACCGACGTTCTTGCAAAGAGCAAGGGTTCTTCCAACCCCCACAACCTCGTAAAGGCAACAATCGCGGCTCTTGACGAATTGAGAAGCCCCGCACAGGTTGCTCAGAACCGTGGTGTGGCAGTTGAAAAAGTGTTTAACGGATAAAAGCAGAAACAATGGCACAGATAGCAATCAAGCAGATCAAGAGCCGTATCAACTGCCCGGCAGTGCAGAAGCGCACACTCGATGCACTTGGCTTGAGAAAGATGAACCATACAGTAGTGAAAGAGGATTGTCCCTCAATCCGTGGCATGGTTAAGGCAGTAAGTCATCTTGTAGAAGTTACACAACTCTAAACCAACAGCAATCAAATGGAACTACATAACTTAAAGCCGGCACCCGGCAGCAACAAGAGCAACAAGCGTATTGGTCGCGGTCCCGGCAGTGGCTACGGTGGCACATCAACACGTGGCCATAAGGGAGCGAAATCTCGTTCCGGCTACAAACATAAGGTGGGATTTGAAGGTGGTCAGATGCCTCTTCAGAGACGTGTGCCGAAATTCGGCTTCAAGAATATCAACCGCGTTGAATATAAGGCAATCAATCTTGATGCTCTCGAAGCATTGGCAGCGGCTCAGAACCTCACCAAAATTACTGTTGAAGACCTTCGCGCAGCAGGTCTTGCACCCAAAGGCAAACTTGTGAAAATCCTCGCTAACGGCGCGATCAGCCATGCCCTTGAGGTACAGGCAGACGCATTCTCCAAAAAAGCGGAAGAGGCTATCACAGCTGCGGGTGGAACAGTAAGCAAAAACTAATCAAAAATGGGATTTACACAAACAATAAAGAATATCTGGAGCGTAGAGGATCTTCGCAAGCGAATAGGGATCACCCTTTTGCTTGTGATCATCTACCGTTTCGGGTGCTACGTGGTTTTGCCGGGCATCAATCCGGACGAACTGATGGCACTTAAGAACTTCACCTCAGATGGTCTGATGCAGCTTCTCGATATGTTCTCGGGAGGTGCGTTCTCACAGGCTTCTATCTTTGCGCTGGGTATTATGCCCTACATCACTGCTTCGATCGTGATACAGTTGTTAGGCATGGTGCTCCCTGCATTCCAAAAGATGCAGCGCGAAGGGGAGAGCGGGAGAATGAAACTTAATCAGTACACCCGTTATCTGACAGTTCTTATCCTTGTGCTTCAGGGTCCGGCTTACCTGATGAATCTATCCTATCAGGTTAAGGCAGCCGGCGGCTATGTAGATATGGGTTTCTGGACAGTCGTCTACATGACGATTGTGCTTGCAGCCGGCTCCATGTTCATCATGTGGCTTGGCGAGAGAATTGATCAGAAGGGGATCGGCAACGGTATATCCTTCATCATTCTCATCGGCATTATGGCAAGATTCCCCGAGGCGGTTATTCAGGAATTTACAGGACGCCTTATGAACTCAGCAGGGGGCGGTCTGGTGATTTTCCTGATAGAGCTCATCATCCTTGTTGCCGTTATCGCAGGAGCAGTGCTCCTCGTGCAGGGCACACGCAAAGTGCCCGTGCAGTATGCCAAGAGAATACAGGGCAACAAGCAGTATGGTGGCGCACGCCAGTATATCCCATTGAAAGTGAATGCTGCCGGTGTTATGCCGATCATTTTTGCTCAGGCAATCATGTTCATTCCTATTACACTGGTAGGCTTCAGCACTGAGAAGACCGGATTCTTCGGCGCTTTTACCGATATGTATGGTTTCTGGTATAACTTAGTGTATTTCCTGATGATTGTAGCTTTCACTTACTTCTACACCGCAATCACAGTGCGTCCCGCACAGATGGCGGAAGACATGAAACGCAACAACGGGTTTATTCCCGGCATCAAGCCCGGCAAGCCCACTGTGGAATATCTTGACTCAATCATGTCAAGAATCACCCTTCCGGGTTCAATATTCCTGGGTATAGTTGCAATTCTACCTTCCATCGCCCACATTTGCGGAGTCAATCGTCAGTTTGCCGGCTTCTTCGGAGGAACTTCACTTCTGATTATGGTTGGTGTGATACTTGACACATTGAGGATTGTAGAGGGTCATTTGTTGATGCGCCATTATGATGGTCTTATGAAGGACGGTCGTATCAAGGGTCGCACGACAGGTAGTGGAGCTTTTTAACGAGTCGAGTTCAGTAATTGCAAATGATCTATATTAAGACAGCCGAAGAGATAGAGAAGATGCGTGCGGCATGCGATCTTGTAAGCCGTACGCTTGGGGAAGTAGCCCGGTGGGTTGCTCCCGGAATCACTACTCGGAAGCTTGATAACATAGCAAGGGAGTTTATCCTCGACAACGGGGGTAAGCCCGCTTGCTTGGGTTATCACGGTTTCCCGGGTACACTCTGCATAGAGGTGAATGAGACGGTCGTGCATGGTTTCCCCTCGGGATATGAACTCCGGGAGGGTGATATAATCGGCACAGACTGTGTAGTGGAACTTGATGGCTTCAATGGCGACAGCTGCTATACATTCGCGGTCGGCGAGATCGACGAGAAGGTGAGCAGATTGCTGAAGACTACGAAGGAATCGCTTTATGTAGGAATTGAGGCTGCAAAGGCAGGCAAGCGCATCGGCGACATTTCGAATGCGATTCAGACTTACTGCGAACGCGCCGGCTATAGTGTGGTCCGCGAGATGTGCGGACATGGCATAGGGACGAGCATGCATGAGGATCCGGAAGTTCCTAATTTCGGACGACGCGGGATTGGCCCGGTTTTGAAATCAGGAATGTGCATAGCGATAGAGCCGATGATCAATCTGGGGAGCAAGAATGTTGTGATCGAGCAGAATGGGTGGGAGTGTCGCACCCGCGACCGCAAGCCATCCGCTCATTACGAACACACCATCGTTATACGCCCGGAGGCACCGGAGATTCTTACGACATTCAGCTATATAGAGGCTGCCCTCGAAGAGAAATCACTTCGGGAGAAATAAATCAAAACTACTGAAAAGACAAGAAAAATGGCAAAACAAGCTGCAATAGAACAAGACGGAGTGATTCTCGAGGCATTGAGCAATGCAATGTTCAAGGTAGAGCTCGGGAACGGGCATGAAATCACCGCCCATATCTCGGGAAAGATGAGAATGCACTATATAAAGATTCTTCCGGGCGACAAGGTAAGGGTTGAAATGAGCCCATACGATCTGAGCAAGGGAAGAATCGCCTTCAGATACAAATAAAAACCGACACACAATAATGAAAGTAAGAGCATCAGTAAAGAAGCGCACAGCCGACAGCAAAATTGTGCGCCGAAAAGGAAGATTATACGTAATCAATAAGAAGAATCCGAAATTTAAACAGCGTCAAGGATAATTTTATTACCTTTGCAAAAAATTTGTAACAACAAACTATGGCAGTAAGAATAGTCGGCGTAGATTTGCCGCAAAACAAAAGAGGAGAGATTGCCTTGACGTATATCTACGGCATAGGCCGCAGCGCAGCCAACACCATTCTTTCAAAGGCCGGTGTTGACAGAGACATCAAGGTTCAGGACTGGACAGACGATCAGGCAGCTGCCGTTCGTGAGGTAATCCAGACAGAATATAAAGTAGAGGGTGATCTTCGTTCGGAGATTCAGCTCAACATCAAGCGTCTTATGGATATCGGTTGTTATCGTGGCATCCGTCATCGTATCGGACTTCCCGTGCGCGGACAGAGCACAAAGAATAACGCCCGTACACGTAAGGGACGTAAGAAAACAGTTGCTAACAAGAAGAAAGCTACTAAATAAAATTAAAGTATGGCAAAAAAGACAGTCGCAGCTAAGAAGAGGAATGTCAAAGTTGACGCACAGGGTCAGCTTCACGTGCATAGCTCTTTCAACAACATTATCGTTTGCCTTGCCAACAGTGAGGGACAGGTTATCTCCTGGAGCTCCGCAGGCAAGATGGGCTTCAGAGGCAGCAAGAAAAACACTCCTTATGCAGCTCAGATGGCAGCGCAGGATTGTGCTAAGGTTGCATACGACCTTGGCCTGCGCAAGGTGAAAGCCTATGTGAAGGGACCGGGTAACGGTCGTGAATCAGCAATCCGTACAGTACACGGAGCCGGAATCGAGGTAACAGAGATCGTAGATGTTACACCGCTACCGCACAACGGATGTCGTCCTCCTAAAAGAAGAAGAGTATAAACAATCCGCCCTCACACCCCCGCGCTGAATGCGAATAGAGCGCCCCAGCATCTTTCTCTCGGCGTTCGCGGCTGCGCTAAGGAGCGGGGATAAAAGGACCACTTTAATTAAAAGAAGAAAGAAATGGCAAGATATACAGGCCCCAAGACTAAAATCGCCCGCAAATTCGGCGAGGCTATCTACGGCGAAGATAAGGTTCTGGCAAAGAAGAACTATCCGCCGGGCCAGCATGGTTCCAATCGTAGAAGAAAAACTTCCGAGTATGGAATGCAGTTGAAAGAGAAGCAGAAAGCAAAATATACCTACGGCGTGCTCGAACGTCAGTTCCGCAATCTTTTCGAGAAAGCAGCACGCACAAAAGGTATTACCGGCGAGGTTTTGCTTCAGCTTCTTGAGAGTCGTCTTGACAATGTTGTTTATCGTCTCGGCATCGCGCCCAGCCGCCCTGCAGCACGTCAGCTTGTACTCCACAAACACATCACAGTAAACGGCGATGTTGTAAATATACCGTCTTATCACGTAAAACCCGGCGATATCGTTGCCGTACGTGAGAAATCCAAGTCGCTTGAAGTGATAGCAGATGCTCTTGCAGGCTTCAATCACAGCAAGTATCCTTGGATTGAATGGGACGACAGCAAGAAAGGGGGACGTTTCCTCCATGTTCCACAGCGAGAAGACATTCCCGAGACTATCAAGGAACAGTTGATCGTTGAGTTGTATTCTAAATAATAAACCATAGAAACCCATGCCAATATTAGCATTTCAGAAACCCGAGAAGGTCATCATGCTCGAATCCGACAATAAGTTCGGCAAGTTCGAATTCAGGCCCCTTGAGCCGGGTTACGGCCAGACGATAGGCAATGCGTTGCGTCGCATACTGTTGTCGTCGCTCGAAGGCTATGCCATTTGCTCAATCCGCATTGACGGAGTAGCCCACGAACTTGACACAATCCCCGGGGTAAAGCAGGATGTCACCAATATCATCCTCAACCTCAAACAGGTGAGATTCAAGCAGACGACTGAAGACACTGAAACCGAAAAGGGGACAGTAAACGTTTCGGGCACCGATGTTTTAAAGGCAGGCGACCTTGGAAAAGTGCTCAATGGTTTTGAGGTGCTGAATCCCGAACTCGAGATATGCCGCCTTGATCCCTCCGCCTCTTTCCAGATGGAATTTACCATCAACAAGGGTCGTGGTTGGGTTCCCGCCGACGAGAACAGAGAGCTTCTCGGGGACGCTGACCCGAGTGTGATTGCTATCGACTCCATCTATACTCCGGTGAAGAACGTGAAGTATGCAGTGGAGAATTATCGTGTTGAACAGAAGACTGACTATGAGAAATTGCTGATTGAAGTCATCACTGACGGCTCCATCCAGCCAAAGGATGCCCTCAAAGAGGCAGCCAAGATTCTTATCCAGCATTTCATGCTCTTCAGCGATGAGAAGATAGCGATAGAGGCTCCCAAGGAGAATGATGTAGATGAATTTGACGAGGAAGTGCTTCACATGCGCCAGCTCCTCAAAAGCAAACTCACCGACATGGATCTTTCCGTGCGTGCCCTCAACTGCCTCAAGAGCGCCGAAGTTGAGACTCTGGGTGATCTCGTGGTATTCAACAAAAATGATCTGTTGAAATTCAGGAATTTCGGTAGGAAGTCACTCACTGAGCTTGACGACCTGCTCGCCAACCTTAACCTGTCGTTTGGGATGGATATTTCAAAATATAAATTGGATAAAGACTAAACAACGATGAGACACAATAAAAAATTCAACCACCTCAGTCGTAAGAAGGCACATCGCGAGGCACTCCTCTCGAATCTGACCATTTCTCTTATTATGCATAAGAGAATTTTTACGACTTTGGCAAAGGCGAAGGCTCTACGTGTATTTGCCGAGCCCCTTATCACAAGGTCAAAAACCGATGATATGACTAATCGCCGCCTCGTCTTCAGCTATCTCCAGAACAAGGATGCTGTAAAAGAACTTTTCGGCGTGGTTGCCGAGAAAGTAGCCGATCGTCCCGGTGGCTACCTTAGAATCCTCAAAACCGGTCATCGTCTCGGTGATAATGCTGAGATGGCTATGATTGAGCTTGTAGACTTCAATGAAAACATGCTTGAGGCTGCAGGTGGCAAGAAGGAGAAATCAACTCGTCGCAGCCGCCGCAAGAAGAGCGCTGCTCCCGCAGCAGAGGCTCCCGCAGCAGAAGCACCGGCAACTGAGGCTCCTGCTGAAGAGGCACCCAAAGCTGAGTAATCAATCAGATTTTATAATTCTTGAGAGAGGCTGTCGCATTAATGCGGGAGCCTCTCTTGTTTTAATTGATATTTTTGTGTAACTTAGCGACATAATTTGTCAATATGAGCGAATCGATACTGATAGATAAATGGGTGGTGATTGGACTTACAATTATTTATGCGGCAATAATTGTTACCGCTGTGATAGTCGTGCTTCGTGAAAACCGTAATCCTATAAGAGCCTTATCATGGGTAATAGCATTGATTTTCCTCCCCGGCATCGGGCTAATCTTCTACATATTCTTTGGCAGAAGCTTACGCGGCTTGCAGTTGCTGACTCGCCACAACAAGCGCAAAATTATGCACAAGCATAGTCCGAGAAGGGTTGATATCAATAATATGAGTCTTCTTCCTGACCATAGGAGCCTTATAAAGCTTTCACATTCATTATGTCATTCTCCTTTTACGGTAAATAATGAAATTGAGATTTTTACAGATGGGAGAAGTAAGTTTGAGAGTTTTAAAAGAGATTTGCGCAACGCCCGTAACTCCATTCTGTTGCAATATTACATATTTCTTGACGACGAAACCGGAAGAGAGATCGCTGATATTCTCATTGAAAGGGCGAAGGCAGGAGTTAAGGTAAAGGTGATGTATGATCATGTGGGGAGTTTCTCTGCGCGCAATAAGTTTTTCAGGAGAATGGAGCAGGCGGGGATAGCCACACATCCTTTTTTCCGGGTTAATTTCCCTCAGCTCGCCAATCGCCTGAACTGGCGCAATCATAGGAAAATCGCCATAATAGATGGCGAGACAGGATATATAGGGGGGATGAATATAGCCGACAGATATATAAAGGGACCGGGTCACGGTCAGGTCTGGCGCGACACTCATTTCAGGGTGAAAGGCGACATTGTGGAGTCGCTGATATATTCCTTTGCCATTGACTGGAACTTCCTTAAAAAAGAGCCTTACGTTCCGGATGTCAAGCCTGTGCAGGCAGGTATAGCCAATGACTGTGGGGTGCAGTTGCTTACGGGAGGTCCGACGGAAAGATGGAACAATCTTGCGTTATGTTTTCTCCGCGCAATAGCCTCTGCAAAAAAGACGATACTGATCCAGACCCCTTACTTTCTACCCACCGACGCACTTTTCAATGCCCTTCAGGCAGCCGCTCTTTCAAAGGTGGACGTCCGCATAATGATTCCCAATCATCCCGACAGCCGGCTGTTGAGATACGCCTCCTTTTCATATATCACCCAGTGTCTGAAAACAGGTATAAAGGTTTATCTCTATGAACCCGGCATGTTGCATTCAAAAGTCATGATCATTGACGATGCGCTGGTAACCTCCGGATCCACTAACTTCGATTTCAGAAGCTTTGAGAATAATTTTGAGAGCAATCTCCTTATCTATGATGAAGGAGTCAACCGGAGAATGCGCGACATATTTTTCAACGATCTTAAGCAATGCCGCAAGGTCAACATAGAGAAGTGGAGAAAGCGCCCCATAGGGCAGCGCATCCTGGAATCAATGTTCCGTTTAGTGTCTCCTATCTTGTGAGGAATTATTTTTGATCCATTCCTCGGCGGTCCGGCATAGTTCTTCATACCATTCCTCCCCGAATTTACGAATCAGAGGTTCTTTGAGAAAAATATAAGCTCTGACCCCTTGTGCGCGTCCTAATATTTCAGCCGGCTTGCAAATTTTCCATCGGTGGAAATTGAGAGCGGTAAAGTCTCCGACCTGTTTGAGCCTTACGGGATAGAGATGGCAGGAGGATGGTTTCAACTGAGGGAGCCTGCCTTCACGATAAGCCTTTTCAAGCGCACAAAGACACTTTCCCCCTTCGGCGTATGTCGTGAAGACACAGTCCTTCCCCTCCACGATCTGAGTCACAAGATCGCCCTCTTCATCAATGTAAGAGGAACCCTCCTCCTTCACCACCTCTCTTGCCTTTGGGTTAAGCAAAGGGAGAATAGCATCGAGATGGCGGTCAATCTCCCTCTTCTCTTCCGGGAGCAGCGGGGCGCCGGCATCTCCGTCAACACAGCATTGTCCGAGGCATTTATCGAGGTTGCAGACAAAAAAACGCTCTATGAGATCAAGCGAGACGAGGGTATCTTTAATGAGTATCATATACTTGGAAAGATGATGGGAGAGAGTCAAAAAAGGTAAATTATATGGTTGCAAAGTTCGGAAAAAATGTTTAACTTTGCAACACAAAAGAAAATGATATAATAATTGAAATCAGAAAGTCTCCATAGTTCAATGGATAGAATATCGGATTCCGGTTCCGACGATTAGGGT
>CAMWSM010000071.1 GCA_947176915.1 uncultured Porphyromonadaceae bacterium
ACGACCCCGAGATTACAAATCACGTGCTCTGGCCAACTGAGCTAAAGAGGCTTTTGAATCACCATCAGGTTTAACCCCGACCGAAATTCGACTGCAAAGTTACTGCTTTTTTCTCACACTCCAAATTTTTTGGCAACTTTTTTTCATTATTTTTTCACCATTTCTTGCCACAAAGAACGAAAATACGCAATAATTCGCTTTAATTCAAATAATTAATCGGAAACAAAAAAAATGTTTCCGATTAATTATTTTTTTACTCTAAATCATTCAACCGTTACAGATTTTGCCAAATTCCTCGGCATATCTACGTTCTTCCCCTTATTGATGGCTATATAATAGCTCAACAGCTGAAGAGGAATGCTGGTGATGATAGGTGTGAGACATTCCGGCATCTCCGGCACCTCAAGCACATGATCCGCTATTTGGTGGATCACCGGATCTCCCTCCGTTACAATAGCTATGATTGAGCCTCCCCGAGCCTTCACCTGCTGCACATTATTGACAATCTTTTCATACAGATGGTCGTTCGGGGCAATGATTACGCTGGGCATCTCCTCGTCAATCAACGCAATCGGACCATGCTTCATCTCAGCCGCCGGATAGCCTTCGGCATGAATATAGGAGATCTCTTTCAATTTCAAAGCCCCTTCCAATGCGACAGGATAACTGTAGCCCCTGCCGAGATAAAGGAAATTCCGGGCATAGGTGTAGATGGCAGACAGACGCTCTATTTTCTCATTAAGCTTGAGCACCTTCTCCACCGCTTTCGGTATCTTGAGAATAGCCTTCCCGATCTCAGCTATCTCCTCCTTGCTCATCGAACCTTTCAGACGCGCTATCGAGAGTGCGAGAAGAGTGAGCACCATCACCTGTCCCGTAAAAGCCTTTGTGGATGCAACTCCGATTTCCGGGCCGACATGGATGTATGTTCCGCTGTCAGTCTCTCGCGGTATGGAACTTCCCACCACATTGCTTATGCCGTAGACAAACGCCCCCATGCTCTTGGCAATCTTTATTGCTGCAAGAGTGTCGGCAGTCTCTCCACTCTGGGAGATCGCTATGACAATGTCTCTGTCGTCAAGCACGGGATTGGAATATCTGAACTCACTTGCATATTCCACCTCCACAGGAATCCGGCACATATCCTGTATCAGATACTTTCCAAGCAACGCGGCGTGCCATGATGTGCCGCAAGCCACAATCAGGATTCTTTTCGCATTAAGAAATTTCTCCTTATTGTCGCTCACGCCCGACACCATTACCTTCCTGCCCCCGTTGGTAACCCTGCCCCTGATGCAGTCATGAAGAGTAGAAGGCTGCTCGAAAATCTCTTTGAGCATAAAATGGGAATAACCCCCTTTCTCAAGTTGGGAAATGCTCATCTCGAGAGTGGTAACATCGATCTTCGCCTCCTTATTCTCAAGAGTGACGAGCTTGAGGGGTTCTCCCCTTTCAATAATCGCCACCTCCTCATCTTTAAGATAAACGCATTCGTTGGTGTATTCCACAAAGGGAGTGGCGTCCGAAGCGAGGAAAGTCTCATTATCCCCTATCCCTATCACGAGGGGAGAGCTTTTACGGGCAGCAATGATCCTGTCGGGATTATTTTTCTCCACCACGGCAATGGCGTATGCGCCTATCACCTGCTTCAAAGCTTCTCTTACGGCATCCAGAAGACTGCAATTGTTCTTTACCTTTATATATTCTATGAGCTGCACGAGCACTTCCGTGTCTGTCTCTGAATGAAAAGTACATCCGTGTTGAGCAAGCGCATCTTTAAGCACTTTATAATTTTCAATCGTGCCGTTATGCACCAATGCCAGATTGCCGTCTTCACTGAAATGAGGATGAGCGTTGCTGTCGCTCGGCTCGCCGTGAGTGGCCCAGCGGGTATGGGCGATACCGACTTTTGCCTCCAATTCCTTATCTTCGCAGAAAGCCTCAAGATTGCTCACTTTTCCGCGTGCCTTATATACGTTTAATTTTCCTTCGGGATTTACCAAAGCGATGCCGGCGCTGTCATAGCCTCTGTATTCGAGACGATGAAGCCCTTTGATAAGGACATCATAGACATTTCCATCACCAATATATCCTACAATTCCACACATATAATAATGGTAATGCCCCCTTTTTTCCAGTCTCTGAAAGAATGGAAACGGGCGGCTTGATTTACTATTAGGTTCTACATTAAAGCAAAGCCATTGCTATTTCTCTTTGAATTTAACGCCATTAATCTTTTAATATTGCGTATGAGCTGCAAAAAGAGTCAAAACTGATTGTTAAATCATTTTTCAGCTTTATATTAAAGCCATTAGGATTTTTATTTATAAAATTGACGTAGAATAGCCCTCTGCTACGGTTGTATAAGTGGAAGGGAAGCCTGCAATCTTTCCGGTCTTGTCGCTGATTTCTGACAATTGTCTTCTCTTTTTTATGAGTTTTATCCGTCCTTTGTTGCGCAGATGATAAATTTAGCCTATTTTTGCATATAAAACTAACCATGCCATGAATAATCAACAGATTAAGGAAATTGCCTCCTTGTTCCGAACAGATGGAAAACCCGATAGGATAACGCCGATCGGAAACGGACTTATCAACGAAACATTCTTAGTCAACACCGACCGCGAAGAGAGTCCGGACTATGTGTTGCAAAGGATCAATCATAAAATCTTTGCAAATGTAGATTTACTGCAAAACAATATCGCCTCCGTTACGGCTCACATCCGCAAGGCTCTTGCAAAAAAAGGTGTGGATGATCTTTCCCGCAGGACTCTGACCATCATTGAGGCATTCGACGGCAGACTTTTTGCAGAGGCCGACGGAGGCTTCTGGAGAATGACGCTCTACATCCCCGACTCCAAAACATTCGAGTCAATAACCCCTCGTATGGCAGAACTGACAGGAAAGGCGTTCGGTGAGTTCCACACGCTCCTTTCTCTACCGGATGCTCCCCGCCTGAAGGAGTCAATACCTGATTTCCATAACACTCCTTTCCGCATCCGCCAGCTAAAGCAGGCGATCGGCAGCGACCCCGCCGGAAGAGCTGCCGCCGTGAGCGACCTCTCATCATCTCTGCTGGCTCGTGAGGAGGAGATGACACTTCCTTTCCGCCTTCATGCCGAGGGAAAACTTCCCAAAAGAATCACTCATTGCGACACAAAGGTCAACAACATTCTTTTCGACATCGACAACTCCCCTCTCTGTGTCATAGATCTCGACACGACTATGCCCGGATTTGTACTCTCCGATTTCGGCGATTTCATGCGCACTGCCGGCAACACGGGAGCTGAAGATGACCCGGACCTGGCGAAAGTGGGTGTGAATATGGATATTTTCCGCTCGTTTGCCAAAGGCTACCTTTCCTCAGCGAAATTTCTGACCCCCCTTGAAAGGAGTCTCCTCCCTTTCGGAGCCAAGATGCTGACTTACATGCAGGCTGTGAGATTCCTTACAGACTATATAAACGGTGATACCTATTACCGCATATCCTATCCCGGGCATAATCTGCAACGAACGAAAGCGCAGATGAAGCTCCTCGAGGATATAGACCTGCATTTTTCCGAAATGGAGAATTTTATTAATAACTGTTACAACAATATTGACTTATGAAAAAGTTTATTACAGCTGCCCTCGCCCTGATGCTATGTGCCGCAGGGTATGCCCAAGGAGAAACCCACAACCATTCCTCTGACCCTCAATTGGCGTCGCCTGACGGCACAAAGCTCCACCGCTGCAAGCACACAGGCATAATCAAGACGAAAATACCTCAGCGACCTGAGGGGCAGAAAGATGTGGTCGGACTGCGCGTTGCCCCTCTCGACACTGTGCGCGTCGGATTCATCGGACTCGGGATGAGAGGTCCAGATGCCGTGCGCCGCTTCGGTCTAATGGAAGGGACGTCCGTAAAGGCTCTCTGCGACAAACATCAGGACAGAGTCGATAAAGCCCAGAAGAAACTGACCGACACCGGCAGACCGGCTGCCGATGTGTATGTAGGGGATGAGGCTTGGAAACAGCTTTGCGAACGTCCGGACATCGACCTCGTATATATCGCTACTGACTGGGTGAACCATGTCCCTATGGCTGTCTATGCCATGGAGCATGGGAAGCATGTGGCTGTGGAGGTGCCGGCGGCAATGAATCTTGACGAATGCTGGCAGTTGATCGATACTGCGGAGAAAACTCAAAAGCATTGCATGATGCTGGAAAATTGCGTCTATGATTTCTTCGAGCTTACAACTCTCAATATGGCTCAGCAAGGTCTTTTTGGCGACATTCTCCATGTGGAGGGCTCATATATCCACAACCTTGAGGATTTCTGGAAACATTATGAGGGCAACTGGCGCCTTGATTTCAATGAGAAACATCGCGGAGATGTCTATGCCACTCACGGAATGGGACCCGCTGCCCAGCTCGTGAATCTTCACCGTGGCAATAAGATGAATTACATCGTGTCTATGGATACCCGTCCCGCTACCGGTCCGAAACACGTAAAGGAGATTTCCGGCAGGGAGAGCGCGGATTTCAAGAACGGCGACCATACGATGTCGATGATTCAGACCGAAAACGGGCAGACGATGCACATTCAGCATGATGTCATGAATCCTCGCCCTTATTCAAGAATGTATCAGCTCACCGGCACTGAGGGTTTCGCCAACAAATATATGCAGGAGGGCTATGCTTTCCGCGATGTTTCCAATATTGAGGGCGTTCCCGACCATGAAGACCTCAACTCACATAAGTTTGTGCCTGAGGATGTCAAGAAAGCCTTGATGGAAAAATACAAACATCCCATCCAGAAGGAGATTGAGGAGGAAGCCCGCAAAGTGGGAGGACACGGAGGCATGGATTATATCATGGACTACCGTCTCGTATATTGTCTCCTCAACGGACTCCCTCTCGATCAGGATGTCTATGACGCCGCCGAATGGTCTGCCATAGGGGAATTGTCGCGCATATCCATCGAGAATAACTCCTCTCCTGTTGAAGTGCCCGATTTCACCCGCGGAGCGTGGAAAAAGCTCAACGGCTATCACCACTA
This sequence comes from uncultured Porphyromonadaceae bacterium, assembly GCA_947176915.1. Classification (GTDB taxonomy): domain Bacteria; phylum Bacteroidota; class Bacteroidia; order Bacteroidales; family Muribaculaceae; genus Lepagella. The sequence goes on from CAMWSM010000071.1 coordinate 5,042, forward strand.
CATGAAAGGTGAATAAGAAAATAAGAAAGGAGGCTGCCCTGAGGGTAGCCTCCCTTTTGTATCTAATCCTTGCAACAATAGAATTAATTTAGAGTATATTTTTTAACATCATTCCGTCCCGCCGCGGCTATGGTCGCATCCCTGCGAGGTCTTCGAGTTTTCGGTTTGATTTCAAGGTCTATATATTCAATCACTTCAACTAATAATATTCGCTTTTCTGCTTTTCAGGTCTTAGTATTCTTTTCTCGGTTGATGCTCGTATCAACCTTTGTGCTTCATGGTATAGATTTACCACGCCGCGGCGGAAATTCGGAATGGTCTCAATATGTTTAGGTCAGTTAGTATATCGTTCCCTTTTTCCTATCCTGTGTTGCAAAATTAGTCCAAATCTTCCTTAATTCCAAATCCATGAATGAATGCTTGTATATTTCCCTTTATCTTCCTCCTTTCATTTTACTTTCATTTTTTCATTATTCTCTCCAAATCGTCATAAATTGCACTATTTAATTATCAATTTGCTAAATTACATAAATTAAGAGGGTCCATTTATGTGTTGTAAAACATAGAATGAAACCCTCTTTTTAACATTTTGCACTCTTATTTAAGTGCGGATTTTTCATTTCAATGCAACATTTGTTGCATTTTCTATCAGTTTTGTTGAGTGCTGTCAACTTCTACGCCAACTCCCTCAGAAATCACGCCGCTGGAGTCTGACGACGGCATCTCCTCTATGAATCCTACAACCTGTTCCTGATTCTGGGTTGTATCCTGATCTTCACTCTTTGCGCTTTTTGAGCCGCATGATGCCATTAGAAGGCAGATTCCCATAAGGGGCAACAATTTCATTACTTTCATAACTTTTCTCTGTTTTTAATATTTTAATTTTTTAATATTTTAATTACTGTATCATTTCAAAATTCATCTCCTAACGGAGTCAGAGCCGAATCCCTGAGTTTGTAAAGGAGCGTCTTCTTAAGCTCCGGCTCCTCCTTAAGAAGATGGGAAAGTTCCCAGTGATGGCCGGCTTCCTCTCTCAGGAGGGGCGAGGTGGCGTCAACGTTGGCGAGATTCCACGTCAGAAGCACTGTCTTTATCTTCAGCGCCTTCAGCTTGCGCACCAACATCTCATGGTCGGCATCCCCGGTGATGAGCACAACATAATCAAATTTCCTGAAGGTCGCCAGTTCGTATGCTTCAAGAGCAAACCATACGTCTATTCCCTTCTCTATCACCTGAAATTCTCCATCTTTCTCTATCTCGCGCAGATGTTTATAATGGAAGATCACATCGTTTTCAATGAGGGTGTCTTCAAATTTCCTTTCATTATAGAGAAGATGTTTGTCGTATGCCTCTTTCACACGGAATCTCCCGCGGAAATAATGCGCTTCCGTAATCTGGCAGTTCCCGGGGTCGACACCCTCAGTTACGGCAAGCCGGCTGCTGATGAAATCAAATAATGACCTCACCTTTATTATGGAACTTTCCGTGGCTTTCAGCGCACGGTTCACCTTGGCATAATACCCGCCATCTATAAAAACTCCTATTGAGAGATATCCTAACATTATTCTTAAAATTGAAAGTTGAAAATTGGAAATTGAAATGACCTTCTTTCTACGGAAGATGAGAAGAGATAATTTCAACTCTTGCTTAATTATATAAAGATTATGTCATACCTTTTGTTCAGAAATTTCTCCCACGATATACAAAAGGGGGATGTTGCCTCAAAAGCATCGTCCCCCTTTGCCTTTAATCTTTATTTATCTTCCTATTTCATAGAGGCTATCCTGGTGAGGATGTCGCAGAGGAATTTCCAGAATTCCTGCACTGACGGGATGTTCGCTTTCTCACTCGGTGAATGGATGTCCTTCAATGTCGGACCGAATGAAATCATATCCATCCCAGGCATCTTTTCAAGGAATAATCCGCATTCAAGCCCGGCGTGGAGAGCCTCCACTTTCGGTTTCTTACCGAACAGCGATTCAAAGCTTTCAACGGCAACGTTCAGTATTCTTGATTCAGGATTGGGAGCCCAGCCTACATATCCATTTGAAAATTCCACTTTCGCCCCTGCCATCATGAAGAGAGCTTTAATACGGTCAGCTATCTCGTCACGACGTGAATCTACTGAAGAGCGCACATGTGCTGTCACGACAATCTCCCCCTCTTCCATCTTGACGGAGGCAAGATTGCAGGAGGTCTCCACAAGACCCTCAACTGCATTCGACATACCCTGCACGCCATTCGGACATGCAAAAAGGGTAGCCACAAGACGATCGGCTGTCATAGCGTCAATCGCTTTCGCCGGAGCCTCCACGGGCGCACAGTCGAAAGTGAATTCTTTACCCTCTGCAAGAAGGAACTCCGCATGAAGCATGTCGGAGAATTTCTCCACCTCCTTTTTGAAAGCCTCCTGCTTCGAGGGGTCTACACCCACGATCGCCCATGCCTCGCGTGGAATGGCGTTCGCAAGACCTCCCCCGTCGATAGAGGCGAGTGTGAGGGAATATTCGTCGCGGTTTTCCCATAGAAAACGGCTTAACTGCTGATTGGCATTTCCTCTGCCGAGATTAATCTCCATTCCGGAATGTCCACCCTTGAGATGGTTGAGATGTATCTTATAGTAAGCCTTTCCGGCGGGGGCGTCCATCATTGAGCAAGGCATGCGGCATTCCACCACCATACCTCCCGCGCAACCGATGACGAGAGAACCATGCTCCTCCGAATCCAGGTTGAGAAGAATCGAACCTGTAACAAATCCCGGCTGCAGTCCGTTGGCTCCTACCAAGCCCTGCTCCTCATCCACTGTGAAGAGACATTCTATCGGACCGTGAATCAATGTGGGGTCGATCAGCACCGCCATGCCTGCCGCACACCCAAGTCCATTGTCAGCCCCGAGTGTTGTGCCGTCTGCCTTGACCCAATCTCCGTCTACAATTGTAGTGATCGGATCGTTGAGGAAATCATGGCTCTTATCGCCACGCTTCTCTGCCACCATATCCTGATGCCCCTGAAGCACTACTGTCGGAGCATCCTCATGGCCCGGACTCGCCCCTTTGCGCATCATAACGTTGCCCACTTCGTCAGAAGCCACCTCTATTCCATGTCTTCCTGCCCAATCCACAAGAAATTCGCGCATCTTGTCAAGATGATGCGTAGGACGCGGCACTTTTGTTATCTCATCGAAACATTCCCATACAAGTTTCGGTTCCAAATCTGTAATCTTCATAATATCAAATTTTAATTCTTCCCCTCCCCCCTTAACCCTTAATTCTTCCCCCTTAATCCTTAACTCTTCCCCCTTAACACCTTAATTCTTCCTCTTACCCTTTCCCTCCATACTTCCTATAAGCCGCAGCCATGCGCGTATGATAACCCCTTCTCGCATAACTCGGCCCGTTATACTTCCTGGAGAAAGCAGCCCAATTTTTATTACGCAGATCAGCAAGCATACCTCCCGACGTGATAAAAGCTCCAAACAGTTCAAGCTGTTCAAAATCTGAATACGACATCCTCTCAACAAACTCCTCGACCGACTGACATCCGCATTGACGATAATTGAAACCTCCTATCTGAAACATCCCCCAGAAGGTCCCCATGTCAGCTCCCTGACGATTGACACGCCTTGCGTTCGTGAGCTGAGTCCATTCCTTATGGGCATAGCCTTTCAGACCCGGAGGCACCTTCGCATTCTTATCGCCGGTCTTAACCGTGGCTTTCGCCCGGAACCGGGCATACATCGAAGGGTCGAAATTTATCACCGGCACTCCCGGCGCCCAGAATCCTTTCATCTGGCTCCCTGCCTCGATATAGACCACAGCCTTGATTGCGGCAACCTCCACATCCAGCTCGCGGGCTACCGTCTGAAAGTCTTCATCGGTCAAGCCTTTATAACGGTGGTCGTTGTCGGCGGAAGCCAAGGAGTCAGCCTCACCTACGCTCCACCCCTCGTCGGCTGCCTGATCGTAGCTTATTATCTGTTCCAGCACCGTCAGTTCCCTCTGTGTGTTCTTCTCCTGCGACTTCACGATAACAGTCATGACTGCCGTCAGAGATCCCAGAAGAAGAATTATCCACACAGGGCGGCTCATGACTCTGCCACTTTTTTGAGCATCAGGCAAAGATGCTTCCAGAATTTATCTACCGTGGGGATATAGAGTTTTTCATCCGGAGAGTGTACGCCGGTCATTGTCGGGCCTATGCTGACCATGTCGAGTTCCGGATATTTCGCACGGAAGAAGCCGCATTCCAATCCGGCATGTATAGCCTTTATCGCAGGCTTCACTCCGAAGAGCTCCTCGTATGCCTCGGCTGCAATCTTCATAATCTTCGAATTCATGTCGGGAGCCCATCCGGGATAACCGTCCGTGTGAGTGACTTTCGCTCCCGCGAGCTGGAAGTGAGCCTCCACGCGCCCGGCAATGTCAAGTTTGCGCGACTCGACGCTTGAACGCTGCGAGGTGGTTACCTTGATCTTATCATCCCCCTCCATCTTTACGGCTGCAAGATTCGTAGAGGTTTCGACAAGCCCCTCTATGTCATGGCTCATCGACACAACCCCGTGAGGTGCTGAATAAAGCGCTCTAACGACAGTGAGCGAAGTCTTGGAGTCGATGCAGTATTCCGGACGCTCAACGCTTTCAATCTCTATCTTTATCCCGGGCTCAATCCCGGCATACTCATTCTCTATCTCTTTGGCGTAGGAGGAGAGATATTTCTCCACCTTCCCTTTGTGATCATTGTGGATGCCGAAGACGGCTTCTGCCTCACGCGCTATGGCATTGCGCAGGTTGCCCCCGTTGATGCTGCTCAATTCCACATCCCATTTCTGAGAACAGTTCCATATAAAACGTGCCACGAGAATATTGGCGTTGGCTCTGCCCAGATGAATGTCCCCGCCGCTGTGTCCCCCGAGCAGGCCGCTGACTTTCACTTTATAATAGCTGAAGTTCTCCGGTGAGAAGCTGCGGTTGTATTCAAAGACCGCCGTGGTGTCGATTCCGCCGGCACACCCTATGAAGATTTCGCCGTCATCTTCAGAATCGAGGTTGATGAGGATTTCCCCGTTGAGCATATTGCGGTCGAGGTTCTGTGCGCCCTCAAGCCCTATTTCCTCATTCATCGTGAACAATGCCTCAACCGGACCGTGTTCAAGACTATCGTCTGCCATGACCGCGAGGGAGGCTGCCATGCCGATGCCGTTGTCCGCGCCCAAGGTTGTCCCCTTGGCTTTAACCCACTCCCCGTCGATGTAGGTCCGGATAGGATCTTTGAGGAAGTCATGCTCCACTCCCCCGTTCTTCTCCGCCACCATGTCCTGATGGCTCTGGAGAATCACTGTCGGCGCATTCTCATATCCTTTTGTGGCTGGCTTATACATCACCACATTTCCCACTTTGTCAGTCTTTGCCTTTATCCCGTGCTTCTTTGCGAAGTCAAGGAGGTATTGCTTAATCTGTTCCTCATGGCATGAGGGGCGGGGCACTTTCGTGATTTCGTCGAAACATTCCCACACCAAGGCAGGTTTAAGGTCTTTAACTTCCATTTCTTTCTGTTTTATATTTTGAGTTATCATTTTATCGGCTCCCCAAAAGTATATAAATATTTCCAATTGACAAAAACTTATTCCAATTTTCTCTTTTTTATATTTTTCCTATCCCCCGTTATCCTCAATTCTCCATCTTCTCCCGAAAAAAATGTTTTATTAGCGGATTTTAACAAACATTCAAACGGCTTTATTTTTTAGTTTCTCCTTTTTTTCATAATTTTGCGCCCGTAAGCGGATGTCGTGAATCCGCTTGTATTGCGTATTCTGTTAAATTAACTTTAAAAAAGTGAAATTAACATTATTAGTGCTTCTATTTGTTGGAATTGCGTTACTTTTGCTCTCCGTAAGAGTAATCTTTTCGCGCTCCCACAGTTTTCTGCATGGACACGCCTGCCAAGGAGTGAATCACGCCAAACCGGGGAAAGAGAAAAAACTACAAGCACAAACAATTGACAAACAATAACTTAATCTATAAATGAAAATGAATTTCTTCAGTGCCTCAGCTTTTGCATTGGCTTGCTGTCTGGCATTCTCAGCTGCCTCCTGCTCCAACGATAGCAAGACAGAGACGGCTAAGGCTCCTTCCACAACCACAAAGAAACCGGAAAAGCCTGCCCACGAACTGCCCAACTACCGCTATGTCGACGCTGATTCCATCCTAAAGAACTATCATCTCAGTAAAGATTACACAGAGGAGATGCTCCGTATGCAGACAAATATGGAGAATGAGGCAAAACGTCATGAAAACTCCATCCAGTCGCAGGCGGCTAACATGCAGAAGAAAATGCAATCCAACCAGTATCTCTCAGAAGATGCATACCGCGCCGACGAACAGAAACTGAATAACATGCAGACCCAGGCTCAGCGTTCGCTCGCGTCTTTGCAGAAGACTTATGAAAACGCAGTGCTAAACGGCTCCAAGACCGTCAATGATTCCATCGAATCTTTCATTAAGGAGTATAACGCCAAGAAAGGGTATGACGCCATCTTCATAAAGGCTTCCACAATGTATATTAATCCGGAGCTTGACATCACTAATGAAGTGATTGAAGGACTAAATGCACGCTACAACAAAGTGAAGAAATAAAATATTCTACACTCCAATGAATTCTCCGGAGAGCCGGAGGCTGTGTCAATCGGCCTCTGTCTCTCCCTTTATTTTTTCAACATTACCCCCCTTTTATTCGTTCTTTAATAGGGGGAAGATTATTTCCCCCAATCTTATTTTCTTATTCTCTCCTATTCTCTTATATTTTTATATAACCCGAAGATAATGATTGAAGACAATATTATAAATAAGGAAGCGAATGAGCGCACGGTGCTTGTCGGACTCGTAACGCTCCGCCAGAATGAGGCGAAGGTGAAGGAATATCTCGACGAACTTGATTTCCTCGCACGAACAGCCGGAGCAGAACCCGAAAAGCGCTTCATCCAGAAACTCGACTATCCTAATCCGCGCACCTACGTCGGAAAGGGTAAGCTGGAGGAGATTCGTGACTATATCGAGGAGAATGAGATCGGTCTCGTGATCTTCGATGATGACCTCTCCCCTAAACAGGTGGCGAACATCGAACGCGAGCTTAAGGTGAAGATTCTCGACCGAACAAGCCTAATCCTCGACATTTTTGCCAAAAGAGCTCAGACAGCCACGGCACGCACGCAGGTGGAGCTGGCGCAGTATCAATACCTCCTCCCCCGCCTGACGCGTATGTGGACCCACCTTGAGCGGCAGCGGGGAGGAATCGGTATGCGCGGACCGGGCGAGACGCAGATAGAGACCGACCGCCGTATAATCCTCGACAAGATTTCGCGCCTGAAAAACGAATTGCAGCATATCGACCGTCAGAAGAGCATTCAGCGCAAAAACCGTGGGAAACTGACCCGCATAGCCCTGGTTGGCTACACTAATGTCGGAAAGTCCACTCTAATGAATCTTCTAAGCAAGAGTGAGGTGTTTGCCGAAAACAAGCTTTTCGCAACTCTCGACACAACCGTAAGGAAAGTGATCATCGACAATCTCCCCTTCCTGCTCACCGACACCGTAGGCTTTATCCGTAAGCTCCCGACTCATCTTGTCGACTCTTTCAAGTCTACTCTCGATGAGGTGAGGGAGGCTGATATCCTCGTTCACGTCGTGGATGTCTCTCATCCCGGATTCGAGGAGCAGATCGAGGTGGTCAACAAGACTCTCCTTGATGTCTGCGGAGCGGAAGCCAAGCCGGTGATCATGGTCTTTAACAAGATTGACGCCTTCCGCTACACCCCAAAGGATCCTGACGACCTGACCCCCTCTACCCGTGAAAACATATCTCTTGATGAATTTCGCGACACGTGGATGGGGAAAATGTCCAACAACTGTGTGTTCATTTCCGCAAAGGAGCGAATAAATATCGATGCCCTCAAGGATATGCTCTATCAGAAAGCGAAAGAGATCCACACCGAGCGCTTCCCTTATAATGATTTCCTTTATCAAAAATATGATGATGATGACGAATATCGGCAAGACTCCGGAGATTGACAGTAGTCTCCCGCGCCGCCTCGAATGGTGGCAGCGCGCTCAGCTTGAACGTCAGGGGTGTTCTTCCGACAACTGGGATAAGGTGCTCTTCTCCCCCGGGGTCGCCCTCCCTCTCATCCGCAATGTCCATTTCGGTGAAAATGTGATTGTCGAGGAGGGTGCTAAGGTCAGGAATGTGCCGGGTGGAATCGTGAATTGCCACATCCGGAAGAGAGCCACCATAGAGAATGTGGCAAGAATAGAATTTGAGCCGGAGGCGGCTTGCGGCGTGGGAACCCCTGTGGCAGCCCTCGATGAGACGGGATCCCGCCCTGTATATATCTATCCGGGCCTGTCCTCTCAGATTGCGACCCTCATGGCGCGTGTGCCGAAATGGGTGGAGAATAAACTGAAGCCGGGGCTTCAGGATTTCCTCGACTCCAAAATGGTGCCGGCTGAAATAGGTGAGGATGCCGTGGTGCGCGATTGCGGAATCCTGAGCAATGTCAGCGTCGGAAAAAGAATCACTGTTGAAGGTGCATCCGCCCTCCGCAACGGTGCCATCATAAACAACGCTCCCGCAGGTCGTGAGGCTGCCTACGTGGGAGGCGGTGTAGATGCTGAGAATTTCATTATTGAAGACGGGAAGGTTGATTCCGGCTGCATCCTCCGCAATTGCTATGTCGGACAAGGCGTAACCCTCGAAAAGGGGTTCACTGCCCATGATTCTCTCTTCTTCGCCAACTGCTCGTTTGAGAATGGTGAGGCTTGCGCCCTGCTTGCAGGCCCTTACACGGTCAGCATGCACAAGGCCACTCTCCTAATAGGGTGTCAGACCTCATTTATGAATGCAGGCTCGGCCACAAACCAGAGCAACCACATGTATAAGCTCGGTCCCGTCCATTGGGGATTGCTGGAACGCGGAGTGAAAACCTCCTCCGGCGCCTACATGATGTTCGGTGCAAAAATCGGGGCTTTCACTATGGTGATGGGGTCACACAAGACTCATCCGGATTCATCCTCCTTCCCCTTCTCCTATCTTTTCGGAGATGAACGCGGAGCTACGGTGGTGGTGCCGGGTGCGATGCTGCGCTCATGCGGTCTTCTGCGCGACGAGAAGAAATGGCCCACACGCGACAGGCGACTAAAGAGAAAGCTCCCTCTCAACGACCGCATAATTTTCAATGTGCTCAATCCCTTTACGGTAGACACTATGCTCAATGCGATCGACACCATCAGCGGACTCCTCGCACATCCTGCCGACGATGATCTCTACGTGCGCCATAAGGGGATGAAATTCACCCGCGCTGCCCTCGAAAGAGCCAAGACCCTCTATACGGCTGCCATTTTCAAATATCTCTCAATGACGCTTCCCAACCAAAAGTTCCCCCCTTCCGACGGGGAAGAGCCGGGGAAATGGGTCGACATAGGGGGGCAGATCATGCCGCGCAAGATGCTTGAAAAGGCTTTGGAGTGTGAAGAGATTCCGGAAGCGGAGAAAGTTTTTTCGGAGGCTTTCCTACGCTATGAGGAACTGCAGTTGCTCTGGATCGGAAGGCGCTTCGGAGCATGGTGGCGTGATAGAGTGGAACGCATCCCGATCGGCGCCGCTCAGTTTGACGCTATGGTAGACGACGACAGGGAGGAATATCTCGAAAACCTCTCCCGAGAGACCCAGATGCTGGCGCTTTGAAATTGAAAATGGAAAGTTGAAAATTAAGTTTTAAATTGAAAATTTTCAACTTTCAATTTTTTTTACTACCTTTGCGCCGCTCGTGAGGGTTTCTCCCCGCGAGGTAGAGAATTATAAACCTATTTATTAACTTTTAATGACTGAATCAAAAGTTCAAACCCCGATTGAAGATTTCGATTGGGATGCCTATGCAAACGGCGAAACAGCTGGTTCGAAGAGCCGCGAGGAACTTATCAACACCTACGACGAGTCTCTTAAGACAGCTAAAGACAATGAAGTGGTGACCGGCGTGGTTAAATCCATCTCAAAACGTGAGGTTCGTGTCGACATCGGCATGAAATCAGACGCCATCATCCCTGTATCTGAATTCCGCTACAATCCCGACCTCAAGGTGGGCGATGAAGTAGAGGTATTCATCGAGGCTCTCGAAGACAAGAACGGCCAGCTCCGCCTCTCTCACAAGAAGGCTTGCCAGACTCGCAGCTGGGATCGTGTCAATCAGGCTCTCGAAAACGATGAGATCATCAAAGGTTATGTCAAATCTCGCACCAAAGGCGGCATGATTGTCGACGTATTCGGCATCGAAGCATTCCTCCCCGGCTCGCAGATTGACGTTCGCCCCATCCGCGACTATGATGTTTTCGTCGACAAGACTATGGAATTCAAGGTTGTGAAAATCAACCAGGAATATAAAAACGTTGTTGTGTCTCACAAGGCTCTCATCGAGGCTGAACTCGAGGCTCAGAAGCGTGAGATCATCTCTAAGCTCGAAAAGGGTCAGGTGCTCGAAGGCAAGGTCAAGAACATCACTCCTTACGGCGTGTTTGTCGATCTTGGCGGCGTAGACGGTCTCGTCCACATCACAGACCTTTCATGGGGTCGTGTCTCAGATCCTCGCGAAGTTGTCGAGCTTGATCAGGACATCAAGGTGGTTATCCTTGACTTCGATAATGAGAAGAAGCGTATCGCTCTCGGCGTTAAGCAGCTCCTCCCCCATCCTTGGGATGCTCTCGACCAGACAATCAAGGTGGGCGACCACATCAAGGGCCGTGTAGTGGTTATGGCTGACTACGGTGCTTTCGTTGAAGTGCAGCCCGGCGTTGAAGGTCTTATCCACGTTTCTGAAATGTCTTGGAGCCAGCACCTCCGCAGCGCTCAGGACTTCCTGAAGGTTGGCGACGAGGTTGAGGCTGTCGTTCTCACTCTCGACCGCGACGACCGCAAGATGAGCCTCGGAATCAAGCAGCTCAAGAAAGATCCTTGGGAGAATATAGAGGAGAAATATGCAATCGGTTCTCGCCACACTGCAAAAGTGCGCAACTTCACTAACTTCGGCGTCTTCGTAGAAATCGAGGAGGGCGTTGACGGCCTCATCCATATCTCCGACCTCTCCTGGACAAAGAAGATCAAACACCCTTCAGAGTTCACTCAGGTTGGCAACGACATCGAAGTGCAGGTGCTTGAGATCGACAAGGGCAACCGCCGTCTATCTCTCGGCCACAAGCAGCTCGAAGAGAATCCCTGGGATGTATTCGAGACTATCTTCA
>CAMWSM010000072.1 GCA_947176915.1 uncultured Porphyromonadaceae bacterium
GTTAGACACCAGATCCTAAGTCTGGCGCGGCTACCATTACGCCACGTGCGCCTTTGTGGCTGCAAAGGTAATACATTTTTCCAATTTTACAAAAATTTAAACTATAAAAATTTATTTTTAAGTCTAAAAATGTTAAATTAAGTTAGGATTATGTCTTTAAAATTTCAGTTACGAATTTTATAATTAATTTTACACCTTAAAATTTAATTGAAAGAATGGCATACACCCCACCCATAGATGAGAAGGAACTCGTGAAGCAGTTGCAGAATCCGGCAACTGCAAATGCCGCGTTCGGAGTGCTCCTTAAACACTATTCACAGCCAATCTACTGGCAGGTCAGGAAAATGGTGGTGAGCCATGACGATGCCAACGACCTTGTCCAGAATGTGTTTTTAAAAGCCTGGAATAATCTCCACAATTTCCGTGGGGAAGCTAAGCTCTCGACATGGCTTTTCAAAATTGCCATTAATGAGTCGATAAATTTTGTCAATAAAGAGAAGCAGCGACTTCAGCTCAGCGAAGATGCCGACGAGTCGTTCCTTCTTAATAATATAGAAGCGGATTCTTTTTTCGACGGGGAGGAATTGCAGAGGGATCTTCAGAAAGCCATTGCCGCTCTTCCGGAGAAGCAGAAGCTTGTGTTTAATATGCGCTATTTCGATGAAATGAAGTATGAGGAGATGTCAGAAATATTAGGCACATCCGTGGGCGCTCTTAAAGCAAGTTATCATCACGCCGTGAAGAAGGTTACTGAAAAATTATTGGGATAAAAAATAAGCCAACTTCCCAGTTGGCTTATCGGTGTTTTCCATAATACTTATTTCTTTCTAACTAACCTAACATCATGAAATGAAAGTGAAATCAGCCTCCTTTCTTAAGTCCGGAGACTTTTTGATTTCCTTTTGATATTAAAACACAAGGGGAGAAAAATAGTTCACAATCTTTCAATAATTTTTATTCAAAAAATATTCTTTTTTTATATTAAACTTCTTTATCCTTTCTCAGTCATAACTTATAATAAAACGACTTTGTTATGAGACACGAGGATATATTAAAAGAGAAATATGGCACAGACCCCGGATTTAGGGTTCCTGACGGATATTTTGAAAAACTTCAGAAAGAGATAATGGATAGTCTTCCTGCCTATCCTGAGACACCACGTCATGTGCCTGTCGGTTTATGGCAGAGAGTAAAGCCATACGTTTATCTTGCAGCAATGTTTGCAGGGATATGGTTGATGATGAAGGTATTTGTCAATGTTTCCAATTCCTCGACTCTTTCTCTGGATAATCCCCCGGAGGCGATAGTGCAGGTCTTGGGCAGCGACACCCATGATTATGATATCTATTATCCCTCCGAATCAGACATAATCCTTGAGGAGGAGGTTAGTTCAGACTACGAATCTATTGAGGAATTCAAGGAGGATTTTTTCAGTACAGAAGATTCCTTTGCCAACGATTGATTTAAGCCCATGATAAAAGTTATGTTATGATGAGAACGTTACTATTAACCATCTTGCTCTCCATTTTTGGAATTTCCATTGCATTTGCTGATGGGAAGAAGGAGAAAAGCAGGGATGAGATTTTCCGTGAGGTTCAAGAATTTAAAATGAACTATCTTGCCAAGGAGATGGATCTCAACAATGATCAGAAGACGAAGTTTTTCGACTTATACCGCGAAATGACCCTCAAGCGCAGGGAATGTATGAGAAACGCTCGTCATTTGGAGCATAAATTGAAAAAGATGGAACATCCTACTGAAGCCGACTATCAAGCTGCTACGGAAGCCATGTCTAAAGCGCGGGCAGAGGATGCTGCCATTGAAAAGGAGTATGCTGAAAAATTTTCTCAATTCCTCACTCAAAAGCAGATTTTCAAGATGAAGGAGGGAGAGGAGGCTTTCAGAAAAAAAATGGAGGAGATGAAAAGAAACTCTCATTCCAAATCGAAAAATAAATCAAAAGGAAAGGAAAAGAAATAACCCTTATTATTGAATTTTATGTTCAAAACCCCGATCCGTAATATCTTCAAGGCTGCCTTCGTAGCAGCCTTGTTACTTTTCTCACCCGCTGTGAGCTCAGCCTCTGCCGCCTCAGCTCCGGTTGTGAAAAAGTCAGCTGCCAATACCAAAAGCAGAAAAGTTAAGTCAAAAATGAGTAAAGCCGAAAACACCTTCGCCAATCCTGACTTTGCATTTCCTCAGACCGTCGAGAGAAATGCGCGTCCTGTCTGGGAGAAGGCGTTGAAAAATAAGGATGGGCTGGAGGCACTAAAGGCTGCCCTTCAGTTGACTGTGGCCCGTAATCTCGTATCAAGCGATGATTTTAATGCCAACATAGAGATGCTGGATTCCGCAGTGAGGGTCATGCCCCCTGTCTACGCTTCTCTTTTCAGGCTTCTTCAAGCGGATTTATATACGGGATTATATAATCGGGAGTCATGGAAATATAATCAGAGAGTCTTGCCTACGGATTCTTTCCCCTCTGACCCTAACACATGGAGCAGGGACCTTTTTGCCAAGAAGGTTTTTCAGCTTGTGATGAAAGCTTCTGACAATCCTATGGAGAGCAGGAAAATTCAGCTCCGAGAGTTATCTTCCGTATTGGATAATGCGACGACAATGATTGATGCCGGTTGCAGTGTCAATGATTTCATCATTTTCAAATCTACGGAATTATTGGGAAAATTCGCGAGTGGAGATGAAGAAAGCACAATTCCTTTCTCCAAGGCATCATACGACTCTACGGGAGCAGGCTCACAATGCTCAGATCTCTCCAACTCGCTTATGAAGACCTTATTAAGCTACCGGGAAAGAGAAGGCAATCTTCCTGCCCTTGCGCTTGCCGTAGTGAGAAGGGCAGAACTTATCTCCGATCCTAATGACAGATATGAATTTCTCAAGCAATGGAAAGATAAGTTAAAAGATTCGGCTGCCGACGCACGTGTGCTGGTGGCATATTATAATGTTTGTGATCATAACATTTCGGATGACGAGTATGATCCTAAAGAATTATATTCCTCTTTGAAAGGCTGGCTTGATAAATTTCCTGACATTGAGGATGCTAAGGCTGTAAGGTTTTGTATTGCATCCCTTACACAGCCCAAAATGAGCGTATCGCTACCGTCTGAAGTTCTCCCCGGGAAGGAGATAAAGGGGAGCGCAAGGATAGAAAATACTGATAAGGGCTACCTTTTGATTTATTCAGTGCCATCTGAGAGCATGAAGGATGGTTCTTTTAATGTTTCCAAATTTCCGGGAAACGCCCGATTCCTAAAGTCAGTGGCGGTTAGCGCCGAGGGCACTGTGCCTTTCTCGAAAGATATTGAACTCAATCTTGAGCCTCTATCTGCCGGCTATTATGTTGTCGTGCCCTCTCCGAAACCGACCCTTCCTTCAAATTGGAAGCAGCTTGTTGAAAGATGGTCGATTCAGCCTATAAATGTAACGGAGATTTCAATTTTGACAAATTATAACTCCCTGAATTCTGATTCGGGCAGAATATATGTGGTAAGTTCAGTCAACCAGCAGCCTGTGAAGGGAGCCTCGGTCGCCATAATCGGACAGAATGACAGAGTGATTAAGAGCGGACTGACTGACGAAGATGGAGGATTCCTGCTGCCTGAAGGCTATTCACGCACCCGTGTCTCCTATAATAATTCATACGCTACATCTTATTCCGGCTTTCATGCCTCCAAAAACAAATTTACGCCGGAGGTTAGATGCAACATACTCACTGACTTGTCTGTTTATCGTCCCGGAGATGAGGTGAAGTTCGTGCTGGTGGAATGGCTTCGCGAGGAACGTTCCAACCATATTCTTCCTAATGAGCCTATAAGTGTCGTGATGCGCGATGCTAATTGGAATCCTGTGGATACCCTCCGGCTGACAACTGATGCTGACGGGAGGACATCGGGAAGTTTCCGTATACCTGCTTCAGGTCTTCTTGGCTCCTATTCCCTGACAGCTATGTCGGAATCCAGAAATAATTATATGGCGGGACGTACAGGTTTTGAGGTGGCTGACTACAAGACTCCCGGTTTTATCGTGAATCTTGAAAAGGGGAGTGAAGGGAGTTTCAATGCCGGCGACACAATCAGGTTTTCCGGCAGTGTCAAGACTTATTCCGGAATGCCTCTTCCCGGCGCTGAAGTAAATTATAGGATTACTTGGCAGCCTTGGTGGAGGTGGGGTGGCAGATATTCCAATGCCACTTACGGAGGAAAAGTTGAGGCTGACAGCGAAGGAGGCTTTACCATCACTCTTCCGACTGAAGGTCTCAGGAATACACGTTTTGAACACGGGATATTTACCCTGCAGGCAGATGCCACTTCATCTTCCGGGGAAACTCAGGCAGCTCCTCCGGTGCGTTTCTCTCTTGGGAAAGATTTCTCAATCCGTCCCTCTTTCTCCGACAATATATGTGTGGAGGGAGATTCAATACATCTGAATGTGCCTGTATACGATATTTTAGGGCTTCCTGTAGTCAGGAATGTAAAATATAATCTCAACCGGATTGCATCTGACGGTTCTGTTGCAGATAAGCCTGTATATGAAGGCGCGTTTGTCAGCCCTTCCCTTACTCTAAGAGCTGAAGATGTTTCATCCGGCAGGTACAGAATTACTTTCACGCTGGAGGGAGATACTCTTAAAACGGAGAGAGAACTGGTAGTCTTCCGTAAGAATGATGCCAAACCTCCTTATCCCACTCCGTTATGGGTGCCTCAGTCTTCATACGTTGCTTTTCCCGGTTCTGAAACTGTGGAGGTGCAATTTGGATCAGGCTATGCCGATAGCTGGATTCTGGCTGTTGTGTCCGGCTCTGAGGGAATAGTCTCTCGCCAGTGGGTCAATATAGGAGATGAGAATACCAGATTGTCATTGCCGGCTCCTGCAGAGGGCTCCAAGACATGGCTTTCTCTTTCCGGTCTAAGGGATTTCGAACAGATTAATTCAACTATAACTATTGTTCCGGAGAGTGATAATCGCAAATTAGATGTCAAGGCTTCATCTTTCCGCGATAAACTTACCGCCGGGACCAACGAGAAGTGGAAATTTACATTTACAGTTGCAGATTCTTTCGTGAAAGATATTGCTGCTTTTGCTGTTATGACCGATAAGGCATTGAATGCTATTTCACCTTTCTCTTGGTCTTTCTCACCCGGCAAAGGGTTTGTTGCCAACCGAACGGTTATTTCCCACATATCTCACGGTTTTGCCCGAATTTCAGCCAACTTCGCTGTATATCCTAAATATTATGGCTTCAATGGATTCATTCCCTCCTGGAATACTTACGGCTACGGGCTCGGAATGGATGGTTTAGGGCGTATCACCTTAACCTCAAGATCATTGAGTGTCAGAGGCGGAGGAACGGTGATGGTTGATAATGTGGTGAATGAAGTCTATATGGCTTCTGCCGACATGGTTGCGGAGGCTCCCATGATGAGGAAATCGGCTCAGAATAAGATGGCTGTCAAAGAGGAGGTTGCACAAGCTGAGGATAGCATTGAGGAGGAAGCAGAAGCAGGGGGCGCTGTCCCTGCCGGAGAGGAACAGTTGCGTCCGATGGAGATGCCGCTTGCTTTCTTTATGCCAAACCTGAAAGGGGATAAAGATGGAAATGTGGAAGTAGAGTTTGAGGTCCCTGACTTCAACACTACCTGGCAATTCCAGATAATAGGCTATACACCTGAGCTGCTGACCGCTAATCTCTTGCTTGACGCCGTGGCTTCCAAATCTGTTATGGTTCAAACCAATGCCCCACGTTTCCTACGCACAGGCGACACCGCTGAAATATCAGCTTTGGTTTTCAATAATACTGATAAGACCGAGAAACTTGCGGGAGAAATAACGATTTTCAATCCCTTCACAGGGGAGACGATCTATTCCAAACATGACGGAGCGGAAGAGGTGGCACCTTCATCCAACAGAGTTGTCTCAATCAGATTCATGGTTCCGACTGATTTGAATGCTATAGGCATAAGAACAAAAGGATATTCCAAGGACTTCTCAGACGGAGAGCAGACAGTTATTCCCGTTTTGCCCTCATCAACTCCTGTGGTAGAATCCACCCAGTTCTACCTTGGAAAGGAGAGGAAAGATTTCTCAGTTCAGTTGCCTAAATATCCGGCGGATGCAAATCTGACTTTGCGTTACTGCTCTAATCCCCTTTGGGAATGCATCCTCGCATTACCCTCAATCTCCACTCCCGATTCAAAGAATGTGCTTACGCTTATGCAGGCTCTCTATGCTAACGCAACGGCATCTTCTCTGATTGCACGTTACCCCAAAGTCAGGGAAGGGCTTTCTTCCCTTTTTACTGACAGTATTGCCAATCCTGCGTTGCTTTCCAATCTTCAGAAGAATGAGGATTTGAAGTTGGTGGAATTGATCAATACTCCCTGGGTAAACAATGCCTCTTCCGAAACACTTCGTCTTAAGTCTCTTTCTGCTCTTCTGCAGCCCGAGAATGCTTCCAAGGCGGTAGAAAATCTGATGAAGGACATTAAGGGGCTGCAAAATTCAGATGGAGGATGGAGCTGGTGTGACGGTATGAAGTCTTCTGAATTTATCACTCGCAACGTTCTTACTCGTTTCGCTATGCTTGCCCGGAATAACAATCTTCCTGCTGAGGCTGCATCGATGATAAAAAAAGGAGTGGCATATTGCGACAAAGAGCTATATTCCGATTATGTGAAATCGAAACATACTTTCTCTACTACAGATATGCTTGATTATCTGTATGTGAGGAGCAGTTTCGATGTGGGCAACGGGCCAACAGGTTTTTCAGGGTTGAAAAACAAAGCTCTGAAAGCAGTGGCTGAAGAATGGAAGGATTTCAGCATAAAGGATAAGGCAGTAGCTGCCATGCTTATGGCTCGCAGCAAGGGATATGAGAGAAACGCAGGGATTATATTGGAATCGCTGAAACAGTATGCGGTTAAGGATTCCGATAAGGGCTGGCAATTTGCAAATCTTGCTTCCGGCTATAATGGCTGGAATCGTTTGTCGACTACCGCTACTGTTCTGGAGGCATTTGATGAAATTCAGCCGCAGGCGGAGGCTGTTGACGGGTTGCGGCAGTGGCTTGTTCTGCAGAAAGAGACAGAAGACTGGGGCTCTAATTCAAATACAGTGGAGGTGATTCAAGCTGTCATGAACAGTGGGGCAGATTGGTCTGAAACAGACGCAGAGCCACAGATAAGCATTGGCGGGAAAAAGCTCTCCATATCTTCATCAGAAAATTTGACGAGCATATTCAATCTTCCGCTTGATCCTAAAAATGTTTCCGGCAAGAATTTGGCGATACACAAGGCTAATGATATTCCTGCGTGGGGAGCGGTTGTAAGTCAATATGTTTCTCCAATAAAGGATGTTAAGGCAGAGACATGTGAAAATCTGAAGATAGAGAAGCAGTTATTGATGATTGACTCTGATGGAAAGGGTGAAAAGGCTGTGAAAGGTGAATTGAAAGTGGGAGACAGAGTGCGTGTTACCCTCACTGTTACCTGCGAAAAAGATATGAACTATGTCGCTATCATAGACCAGCGTCCTGCTTGTCTTGCACCTGATGAACAACTCTCCAGCTTCACTTATATTGACGGCATCGGACTGTATCGTGAGGTGAGAGACACTAAGACAAGTCTTTTCGTAAGTTTCCTTCCGAAAGGGGTGAATGTTATTACTTACGATTG
The DNA here is from genome assembly GCA_947176915.1 of uncultured Porphyromonadaceae bacterium. Taxonomy (GTDB): domain Bacteria; phylum Bacteroidota; class Bacteroidia; order Bacteroidales; family Muribaculaceae; genus Lepagella. Next base: position 7,692 of record CAMWSM010000072.1, read on the forward strand.
TCATGTTGACCGGGCAGGAAGTTATGCCAACGGCATTGCTACGGTTCAAAGCCAGTATTCTCCACAGCAAGTAGCCCATTCATCGGGAAATATACTTGTCATAAAGTGATAGAAAACAAAAGTGCTGTCTCCGAATACCGAGGACAGCACTTTTTGTTTTATTGAAAAGCTAAATTAAAAATCAGCACCTAATGACAGCATAACTGTTCCTTGGGAAAGCTTCTTTAGAAGAGTGAGATTCTTATAGTTTCTTCCATAATAAAGACTTTGACGGATAGTGGGGTTGAAAGTAATGCCGAGATTGAATCCGGACGCTTTGCCGAATCTGACTCCTACGGTAGGTTGACAATAAAAACCTGCTTCCTGATTTAAGAAAAGATCCTCCTTCTGATAATTGTATGTGATCTTTCCCTCTTCGAGGCTGCATCTGAATTGATAGCCTAACTTTAGATCTACAAATGGCGTGATCTTGCGATTTATATTAAGTGTCCATCGGCAATCTACAAAGACCGGTAGCATTATAGCAGGGAAATAATAATCCGACCCTTTATCACCATTATATTCCTCCTTATATCGATCCAAAACAGTGTATCCGCCGAAACCTATTCCTGCAAAAAGGTAATCGGTGATTTGATAACCACCTGTTACATTCAGTCCCACTGACATTCTGGGCTCTATTTCTGAAATTGTTGAGTAACCTGCGGAATATGACTCTTTTTCGTTCCCAACTCCCATACCTCCATAGAAATCAATAAAACCTTTACATCCCCTAAAATCCTGTGCATTAGAGGAGAAGACGGAAAGCAATACCAGAAATGCTGTATAAATAATTTTTTTCATTATCGTAGTCTTATATTTTAGTTCAACCAATCTCCCATGAACCATTGATTCAGAGTTGAGTCATAATATAACATATCCTGGAGGTAATATGCATCATTATATATTCTGATGAAACCGGAATTTATATGATTTATCCCATTTTTCTCATATCTGGATATGGCATAAATTGGAGCAACCACCCCGTACCTTCCCAAATTGTTAAGTCTGGTAACATTATCTTTATCCAGGCGCCATACGTAGGAAGGGTTTTCAACCGTTAAGGTCTGCTTTGTTCCATCAGGGAAAGTGAATTGCGCACTTTTCTCCTCAGGACAAGAGGGGATAAATGTGATGCGTATATCATTATTTCCTCCAATCCAAAGTGCATTTACTTCGTAAAGATATATATTTTCCGTAGTAGGATCGCTGACATATCCATCTTCATTCTTATAACGGTAGGTTATTGTGAAGTTGACATTTTCTTCCCTCTCTTCCCAACTTGAAAAATCATAAGTATATTTTATAGAATTGGCTGAATCAATATTATCCTCTCCCACAGTTAGATTAGTGGCAGTGAAATTGACATTCTGACTTATTGTCTCTGTGAAATAATAATCCTTTTCCTTGCTGCAGCCTGTCAGCAGAAGTAAGATTAATGCTATGTATGGAATAATTTTTTTCATGATGACATTCTTTAGAAATCAAATCCGAAATTCAACATAAAGCAACCACCTATAGAACTGAATGTCTTGGGGTCGGTGTGTTCATTTATTGCCTCTCCGTCAGGAAGCAGGAGATTGGTATGTCCTGTAACATTAAAAGCTCTTTTTACCATTATATTATAGGATAGACCGACATTAAAGGCAGATTTAGCACCTATTGCGGTGCGAAGTCCTATTGTTGGCATTAATAGAACCCCTTTGGTTATGGTGGATTCTAATTCAAACTCGCTTCCATATCCATACCAGTTGGAATAGGTATCAATAAAATCATGTATAGCGAAAATCCTTTGATAGCCTAATTTAAGATCCACAAAAGGTGATGTCTTTGCCTTGATATCGTAATCCCAGCGGAAATCAGCATAAAATTGGCAAGCTATCCCATAAAACGCATGTTCTCCCCAGCGGTAATCGCCGCTGTCTTCAGTGCAGTAAAGCATTAAAGGAGTAACTCCGACACCAACCCCGGCAAAGAACATGGGGTTGATCTGGTAGCCATGTGTCATGGAGAGCCCGAACATAATGGAAGATTTTCCAATATCCGTGAAACTTTCATCCTGAAAATGGAAGTTCATAACTCCGCCGGTTCCGAAACCACCCATAAAATCGAAGAAGCCTCGATAGCCTGTGTCTCTTCCTTGCCACCCGTGACCCATCTTGACAATCATGTCAGGTTTCACATTCCTTTCAATGGGTTTATGTCCGACATATTGAAAACGAAGTTTTTTTACAGCTACCGGGAGATCGAGGCGGAATGTTCCGTCAATATCCGTAGTGGTAACCTCCGAGCGACCTACAACCTCCACCCGCACTCCGGGGATGGGTTGATTCTTGCTATCCACCACAGTGCCGGTTATAACTTCTTGCGCTTGCAGAGGAATAAGGCATGTGAACCAGATAAAAAGAAAAATTAATTTTTTACTCATGATGTAGCGTATTACATTATATAATATTTGTTACTAATCCTTCGCGATTAAGAATCACGTTTGGGAAAATCTCTTTTGCCTCCTTTTCAAATTGTGATTCATCATCATAGCGTGATGAATAATGTCCGGTGAGAAGTTGACCGGCTCCGGCATCTCGAGCCACCATAGCTGCCTGACGCGCTGTGGAATGACCGCGGGGCGCTGCCATTGAAAGATGTTGCTCAAGATAAGTTGTTTCATGGAAGAGGAGATTCACCCCCTTTATTTTCTCAGCAAGCTCCGGCATGTATAGTGTGTCGCTTATATGAGCGTAACTTCTTGAAGGAGTCGGATCAGTGGTGAGAAGTTCATTGGCAATAACTGTTCCGTCATCCTTGATACAATCTTCTCCTCCCTTAAGCCGTCGCATCCAACTTTTAGGCACTTCATATCGCTGACACATTCCCGGGTTGATATGTCTTTCCCCCGATTTTTCCTCAAATACAAATCCTACTGCAGGAACTCTATGCTTCAATTTCACGGTTCTTATTGTCAGTGATTTGGTTTCAAGTATGAGGGCGTCTTCCGGTTTGATTATATTGAAATGAATATCAAAAGGCGTGTCTCGGCAAAAATAGTCGAAAATCGGCTTTAATTGCTTTTCACCGTCTTCAAAAGTATGAATAGTTACGTCTCCTCCGGTGCCACTTAGAGCCAAAGTCCCTATGAGCCCCGGAAGTCCGAACACGTGGTCGCCATGAAGATGGGTCAGGAAGATGTGGCGTAGACGTGCGAACGACAGCCGTTGCCTCATGAGTCCAAGCTGCGCCCCCTCTCCGCAGTCAACCATAAACAGGTTTCCACGATGGTTAACCACCGTGGAACTCGGCTGATGACGCAGCGACGGACGAGCCGAGCCACATCCCAAGGTATGAATCTTGAAATCAGACATGATCAATTTTATAATCTTTAGCCAACCCTCCGGCTCCTGTCTCCTTGTATAATGAAGGAAGGTCGTGGCCCGTCTCTTTCATCACCTGAATGAGTTTGTCAAAGCTTACCCGATGTTTACCGTCAGAGAATGTGGAGTATATATTGGCATCCAAGGCTCTGGCAGCCGCGTATGCATTGCGCTCGATGCATGGAATCTGAACAAGACCGCAAACAGGGTCGCAAGTCATTCCCAAGTGATGCTCCAGCCCCATCTCCGCGGCATATTCAATCTGTGCGGGTGAACCGCCGAAAAGCTGGCAGGCTGCTCCCGCCGCCATAGCACAGGCAACCCCGACCTCACCCTGACATCCCACATCAGCTCCGGAGATGCTGGCATTATGTTTTACGACATTTCCAATCAGTCCGGCAGTGGCAAGGGCATGACGAACCTCCATGTCTGACATTTTACGGCTTTTCCATATATGATATAATACTGCGGGAACCACTCCGCAACTTCCGCAGGTTGGGGCTGTTACTATCTCTCCTCCTGAAGCATTCTCCTCACTCACAGCGAGAGCGTAGGAGAAAACAAGACCTCGTGAGCGAAGATTATCACGGTAACCCTCGGCTCTCATATAATATGCCCTTGCCTTGCGTGGAAGATTAAGCGGGCCCGGAAGACGTCCGTCGCGGGCAATCCCTCGCTCAACGGCATCCTTCATTGTCTTCCACACCCGGTCGAGATAATCATTAATATCCCTACCCTCGGTCAGTTCCACATACTCCCAATAGCTTCTGCCGCTACGCTCGCAATATTCCATTATCTCTGTCATGGTGTTGCGATTGTATATTTCAGCGCCCCCTTCATGGGCAAGACCCTCTCCTTCAATAGCGCCTCCTCCCACACTATAGACGGTCCATTCGTCAGAGGGGAGTCCGGCTGCATTAATGCTGCGGAAAACCATCCCGTTGGGATGATAGGGGAGAAATTCATCCGGTTTCCAAATGATTTTAACCGGAAGTTCGGACCGGCTGAGCACGTCAGTAATGGCTATATCCGTCATGTGGCCTTTTCCTGTGGCTGCAAGACTGCCGTAGAGCACGACTTCATATCCACTTGCGTAAGGATGCTTTTTCAAAAAAATTTCAGCTGCCTTGCGAGGGCCCATCGTATGGCTTGACGATGGACCTGTGCCTATCCTGTATAGTTCCTTAATCGATTTCATGGTTTCCGGTTTTTATTTCAGATTGCAAAAATAATAAAAAATCATAAGAAATGAGGATTGTAAGATTATTTCCTCAAAACTAATTTTGCACTCGTGATGACACCTCGTTTTATAAAGGCTCTTTTGTGCGCTACAATCCCAGCCATGGCTATTGCTTCTCCTGTTGCTTCTGAGAATCCTGAAGGAGGGGAGAGGCGCGACTCTGTGGTTACGGTTCTTGACGAGGTAAGCGTAACGTCGGTGAAACAGCTTGTAGGATTAAAAGATCAGCCGGAGGCAGCCACTATCCTCACACGTGCAGAAATTGAGCGTATCGGAGCCCTTAGCCTTAGAGGAATTTCTGATGTTGTCCCCAATTTCTATATGCCGGAATATGGCTCCAGAATCACCTCTACAATCTATGTGAGAGGCATCGGGGCAAGAATGGATAATCCATCCGTGGGCTTGAATGTAGACAATGTTCCTTATTTAAATAAAGATGCCTACGATTTTGACATAACGGATATCGCATCTGTTGAAATGTTGCGAGGCCCTCAATCCACTCTCTATGGACGCAATACGATGGCAGGGGTTATCAATATCAGCACCCTGTCTCCTTTGAGATTTCAGGGCTGGAGACTGATGGCTGAGGGTGCGAACGGAGGAAGGGGGAGACTTTCAATGGGATGGTATCATAAATTCCGTCATAACTTAGGGATAAGTCTTACAGCCGCTTATTCCCATCAAGACGGTTTTTTCCGAAACGAATATAACAATTCAAAAATTGATAAAGAGAATAACTGGAGCGGACGATTGAGACTCAATTGGATTCTAAACAAAAGATTGACATTGCAGAATGTTGCCTCTTTCGGCATTCTCCGACAAGGAGGGTATCCATACGAATATAAGGAGACAGGTAAAATTGAATATAATGACACCTGTTTCTATCGCCGCTTTACGTTCAACGACGGGCTGACCTTACGTTACTCCCATGATAAGTTCACCCTTACATCAATAACGGCTGCGCAATATCTTGATGATAACATGACCCTTGATCAAGATTTTTTGCCACAGGATTATTTCACCCTCACTCAAAAAAAGGGGGAGACTGCAATCTCGGAAGATATAGTGATTCGCGGCAACCGAAATGATGGCGTATATAATTGGCTCGCAGGGGTCTTCGCTTTCTACAAGCATCTTGATATGCGTGCTCCCGTAACATTCAAAGACCGTGGGGTGGGAGAACTCATAGAAGCTCACAGAAATGAAGCAAATCCGGCTTACCCCATACAATGGGATTCCCGTTCCTTCATTCTCAACAGTGATTTTATTAATAATACTGTGGGAATGGCTGTTTACCATAAATCGGAAGTTGATTTGGGCTACTTCAATCTTTCAGGGGCATTACGTCTTGATTATGAACGTTCATATCTGAATTATCATAGTTTCTGCTCCACTTCCTATACCATTTATCATCAGGAGAATTCTGAGTGGAAACCTTTTCACAGAATCCCTGTTGACATTGATGATAGGGGGAAGCTGAGGAGATCTTTCCTCACATTGCTCCCGGAAATATCCGTTCTTTACAACATCCCTTCCGGCCTCGGAAATATTTACGCCAAGATCAGCAAAGGATATAAGGCAGGTGGATTTAACACTCAGATGTTCAGCGATGTGCTTCAGCAACGCCTGATGGGGATTATGGGAATTGGTGCGCAATATGACGTGGATGATGTGGTTGGCTATAAACCTGAGAAAAGCTGGAACTATGAAATTGGCACCCATCTCGATTTCACGAATCCTGATATATCGCTTGAATGCGCTTTATTCTATATAGATTGCCACGACCAGCAGTTAACTATGTTTCCGGATGGAACGACAACCGGAAGGATAATGACTAACGCCGGAAAAACAAGAAGTTTCGGAGGTGAGGTATCATTAGGATGGCAACCTGTGAAGAGATTCTCCATGAACTTCAGCTATGGCTATACAAACGCTCGTTTCAAGGAGTTTTTCAACGGTATCAATGACTTTAAAGGAAAATATCTTCCATACGCACCTCGGAACACACTCTTTATCCAAGGAGTTTACACCATAGAGACTAAGCATAACCTTTTAGGGAGCATAGTTTTTGATGTGAATATGAGAGGAACCGGCAAGATTTACTGGAATGAAACCAATGCCGACTTCCAGAGATTTTATGCGCTCCTCGGAGCTTCTGTAACAGTGGGGAAGGAGAGGCTGAATCTGAAATTATGGGGAAGAAATCTTACTGACACACGTTATCATACCTTTTATTTTATGTCAATGGGAAATGAGTTCTTCCAGAGAGGAAAGGGTGTGGAAATTGGCGCTACATTAAGATTCAACATTTAAATAATATAGTAAAAACAATAATATAACTTATATGAAACTTCAGAAACTGACAAAAGCATTGCTGCTCTCAGCGGTTGCTCTTTCATCTGTCGGGCTCGCTTCATGTGAACCCTCAACAGGGGAGGCAACCCAGACAATCACTTATCCCGCTCTTAATTTCGTGTATGGTGCGGAGAATGGTTCATCAATTCTTTCCTGGGGAGCCTACACCTTTAATTTCAATTATACAGAGCAGAAGGAGACTGTCTCTACAAGTAGCCTGAACTACGACAACGACACCTATTCCTTTGCTACTAATGGTGTGAAATATGAGGATATCTCCCCGTCTCGAGGCATGGGAATCTATGCAGGGGGCTTCACAGGATTGGTCGGACAGTCCACTCCTTTGAACGATTGCCAATTTTATCTTGCATCTTTCCCAATTCCGGAAGGCATGGAGTATGTCCCAAGTAAAAAGTGGATTCCTAAAGTAGAGAACAATGGAAAAAGTGAATATCATCCCGGAGCCATGTATCGTCCCTCTTATGATATTCCCCCGTTGGTAGTAGGAAGTTATGGCGTAGGCACTCGCTTCAAGGTCATTACCTGTTCTTCAGATATGAGCTTTTTCGGAAAAACCGTTACTGAATATCCCGGCGGCTCCTATGAAAATTCATCAATGGTCTATCGTATCTTCATTGATGTGAAAAAGAAAACAGCAGATGTTGTCATCTACGATGCAAAATTTGCTGAAAAAGCGCCGGCATTGGCAGTTGTTTATCTTCCTTCCTTGCCATTGATTCTTAAGGATGGCAATTATGAGATAGTTGCAGAAAATGTGATTCCTATGGTTCCGGAGGGTTCGGATGGTTCAGTAGACGTTGACTCTGTGCTTGTTCCCTATCCTAATTTTACATTTAAGAGTTTTAAATTGACAACTGTGCCGGGCTCTCTTCTTTCAAAGGTAGAGATCACATATAAAGTTGGGGCTGCATTTGAGGGTAGTTTCCAAGGGAAGTATGTAGACTTGCCGGAAAAAATGATGAAGTAAAAGCCTGCAAAACATAAATTGCCTCAGGCATATCTAATTCTTCAGGAGAGATTCAAGAATATTGAGTCTCTCCTGATTTTGTCATTTTGTCATTTTGTCAGTTTTATACGTTGAAAAACCTTTATTTCAACCATATTCACTGCGAAATGGCAGGCAAAAAATCTCAAATGCTTTCAATTGGAAAAGTTGGCGATTAACTTAAATTTTTTTGAAAAAATGTAAGAAAAAATTATATAGAAAGAGTTTTTTTAGTATCTTTGCAC
>CAMWSM010000073.1 GCA_947176915.1 uncultured Porphyromonadaceae bacterium
ATATCATATTTAGCAAGTGCAATGCTCATTGCAGTTGCATCAGCTAATTTTGTAGACGTAGAGGCGGCTCCTAAAAAGACTAAAGCCAAAACTTCCGTCACTGCCAAAAAAAAGAAGAAAACAAAAGCCTCTTCCTCTGCTTCTAAAAAGAAAACCACTCCCTCAGGGAAAAAAAAGACAAATGCCGCCTCAAAGAATAAGCCTAAAACCAGAGTCAAGAAAACCAAGAAAGCCAGAAAAGCAACGAATATCGTTCACAAGCAATATACTCCTCCGGCAGATCCAATCAAGAATGATTCGCTCACCTTATTAATAAATAATGAGCTCATTTCATGGGTACCCCAAAACCTCAATCCGGGCGGCTTGAGAGTGAATAGCGTTACCCCTGATCATAGAACGCGTACAGCCAAGATCGCTCTCAATGAAAATTTCACCTATTTGCCCGTATCAAAGGAATTGGTTGCGGATATGAGGCGTCATATCTCCTCAATTCTGCCTGACTCCATACGGGACTATTATGTTGCATTGAACGTAAAGGATAAGAATTATTCCTTTTATATCACTACCATCGATAAACTGCCGGAAAAATTCAGGAAAAATGCGCCGTTTGTTGTTCCGGCAGAACCTTACGTCAATGCAAAACGTGGAATGGAAGGAGATATTATTGCAATGTGGCCCAGCCATGGAAGATATTATAAACCGGCAACCGCCACTTGGCTTTGGCAGCGTCCACAGTTGTTTCAGGTAACAGAAGATACTCACACCATGAGTTTCATTCTTCCCTACGTTGTGCCTATGTTGGAAAATGCCGGCGCATACGTTCTTTTGCCAAGAGAGAGAGACATAAATAAAAATGAAGTAATAGTTGATAATGATATAAATGAGGAGGGAGATATCTTTTCTCAGCCTTATTATAAGGAGATGACGGGATCCCGAGAATGGACTACCGGCGAGGAGGAGGGTTTTATATATGACCTTCCTGATTTCAGGGATACGGAAAATCCATTCGAGAATGGCACCTATCGCCAGACCACTACCGTTACTTCCGGCAAACCTTCGGTGGCTGCATGGTATGCGGATATTCCGGAGGATGGGGAATATGCTGTATATGTAAGCTATAAAACTCTTCCTAATTCAACCGAAGATGCACATTATACAGTAAATTATTCCGGAGGAACCCGTGAATTTAAGGTTAATCAAACAATGGGAGGGGGCACATGGATATATCTCGGAACATTCCCCTTTGAAGCTGGATATAGCGACAGCGAGCCGGTAATCACACTCTCAAATCTTTCTAAAACTTCTGATAAGGTCCTTACTGCCGATGCAGTAAAAATTGGCGGAGGAATGGGAAATATTGCTCGAAGCCCTAACCGGTCAGACATATATTTTGACCCTTCCACTCCGGGAAATACAGAAATTGAAGAGGATTCGGAAGATGATGAAATCATCGATTCTGAAACAGAAAATACCGAAACCGAGAAAATAATTGATACTCCCAAAGGATCTGCTCCTGTATTTAAGGTATCAGGATTGCCTCGCTATCTCGAAGGGGCTCGATATTGGATGCAGTGGGCAGGTATTCCGGAATATATTTACTCCCCTTATCACGGGAAGGATGATTATAAGGATGACTATACTGCAAGAGGACATTGGGTGAATTATCTTGCAGGAGGCTCACGCGTGCTTCCTGACAAAGACGGGTTAAATATTCCTGTTGATGTGGCATTTGCCCTCCATTCGGATGCCGGAAAACGAGCGGATGACTCATTCATAGGAACTCTTGGAATTTATTACACTAACGGTGGAGATCAATATGTCGACGGAACCCCACGTTCCAATTCCAGAACTCTTACAGATATGGTGATGAGACAAATGGTCAACGACATACGGCAAACCTGGGAACCTAATTGGACCCGCCGCTCAATGTGGGATAAATCATACGTTGAGGCGCGGGTTCCTGAAGTTCCCACAACACTGATTGAATTCATGAGCCATCAGAATTTCGCCGACATGTGGTATGCCCTCGACCCGGCTTTCAGATTCACCGTCAGCCGATCCATTTATAAAGCTATCGGGCAGTTCGTTTCGGAAAGAAAAGACAGAAAATTTGTCGTTCAACCGTTACCGGTTAAAAATTTCTCTATTGATAAAGTTAAAGACGGCTTATACCGCCTTGCTTGGGAACCTCAAAAAGACCGCCTTGAGACATCTGCTGATCCAAATAAATATCTGATATTTGAGCGTTCTGCAGATGAACTTGGATTTCACTTGCTTGGAGAAACCACTTCTACACATTTTGATGTCTTAGTCTCGGATAATGAAATTCATTCTTTCAAAATTGTTGCAGCTAACGAAGGAGGAATATCCTTCCCTTCTGAAATTCTTGCACTTCGAGAAGGAGAATCAAATGAGACCCCTGTTTTGATCGTAAATGGTTTCACCAGGGTCAGCGGACCTGAACACTTTAGCAAAGACGGTATGGCTGGATTTCAATCTGATTCCGATTTTGGCGTTCCTTATATTAATGATATATCCTTCATAGGTTTCCAGACTGAATTTAATCGTAATGCCGGAGAAGCATTCGGAAGAAGTAATGGGAATTATGCCTCCCAGGTCATAGCAGGAAATACATTTGATTTCCCGTATATTCACGGAGAAGCAATGATGGCTGCCGGGAAAGGATTTGTCTCTGCGAGTGTGGGAGCGGTGGAAAATGGTTCCATTAAACTCAATGATTTCAAGACTGTAGATTTGATTCTTGGCCGTCAGAAAACCACTGTTACTGGAAATGGAAACACAGGATTCCGATTTTCTACATTTTCAAAACACCTTCAGAATGATATAAAATCATTTCTATCACATGGAGGCAATCTCCTTGTAAGCGGAGAATATGTGGCAAGTGATTTGGCAGATTTCCGTTCTCCTCATGGCAGTGAATCCTTTGCAAATGATGTTCTGGGCGTCGCTCTCGGGGCGGGAGCAAAGACAATGTCTGGAACGGTTAATTTGAATAATGGAGTCGGTGTGAAAAGCAATATACACTCTATCCCATATTCCACTTCTTTAAATGATAAACAATACATCGTTCAATCCCCGGATATACTGCTTCCTTCCGGTGCGCATAATGGAAAGATCTTCTTAAGATTCAGCGACACCGGAGAAAGCGCAGGAATAATAACAGATAATGGAAAGGGACACACAGCCGTAATGAGCATCCCGTTTGAAGCTATAAAGGACAAATCATCCAGAAATAGCCTCATGAAAGGAATTCTTGACTTTTTCAATAAATAAGACGCTTTTTTCCTCTTTTGAACATTTTTAATATGAAAGTTATAAAATTCACTACAGTAGAAATGCTTCGGGAAGAGATCTGCAATAATCTTCTTGAACAATTCATAATAGTGCAGTTGGATGATAAAAAGATTACTTTTGATGCCAACTATCAACTGAGAATGGAAGAGATCGCCTCGGATAGCGATGCTTCAATAACCTACTGCCATTACAGGGAGAAGGATAGAGACAGAGTCTGTCTCCATCCTGTAATTGACTATCAATTTGGATCGGTAAGAAACGATTTTGATTTCGGAAGTGTAGTGATGCTTAACGCTGCCGATGTGTTGGCTGCCTCGGAAAATTTCCCGGATGAAGATAATCAAATGGTCGACGGAGGATGGTATGCGCTGAGATTAAGAATGTCAATAGGAAATACGATTGCTGCTCTTCCTGAATATCTTTATACAGTTGAAAAAGTTGATTTCAGGAAAAGCGGTGAAAAGCAGCATGATTATGTAGATCCAAGAAACAGTTTATATCAAGAACAGATGGAACGGGTCTTTACAGAGTTTCTGAATGATATAGATGGGTTGCTTCCGATGACAAAATCAAGAGTAAATCTTCGCACAGGTGATTTCCCGGTTGAGGCTTCTGTCATTATACCGGTCAGGAATCGCGTAAAGACAATTAAGGATGCTGTTGAATCAGCACTTTCTCAGACTCCTGATTTTACTTTTAATGTTATTGTAGTCGATAATGGAAGTACGGATGGCACTTCCGAAATTCTCCAATCAATCGACGACCCGAGACTCATTATAATCACTCCGGATCAATCAGAACATCTTGGAATCGGAGGATGCTGGAATAAAGCCATTTTATCCCGGCATTGTGGCAGATTTGCTGTCCAGCTTGATTCCGATGATATTTATCCCAATGAAAAAGTTTTAACCAAAATAGTCGAAAAATTCTATTCCGACCGCTGCGGAATGGTTGTCGGAAGCTATATGATGACCGATATTGATCTCAATCCCATACCTCCTGGCCTTATCGATCACAGAGAATGGACAGATATGAACGGTGCGAATAATGCTCTTCGCATAAATGGATTTGGAGCGCCTCGTGCATTCTTCACCCCTATTGTAAGATCAATTCTTTTCCCAAATGTCAGTTATGGAGAAGACTATGCTATGGCATTGCGAATAAGCCGGGAATATGCTGTCAGCAGAATCTACGACCCTATCTACTATTGCAGAAGATGGTCAGGAAACAGTGATGCCGATCTGTCAGTGGAAAAGGTTAATTCACATAATGAATACAAAGACTTTATACGTTCAGTAGAACTTATTGCAAGAATAAGAGCAAATGTCAATGAACGGGAAGAGGATGAATGAAGATACAGGCAAAATGGAGATAACAACCGAATGGATTAATTCATTCATTGAAGAACAACTCCGCATCTGGGAGTTGGCTAAGAAGAATTATTCTGATCTCGCTTCTGTGAAACGCAGAAAAATTATAGTAGGAGAACTTGAGATATTTATCCAATGCAATCCCGCTCGGATAATTTCTACCAGCGCCAATATTACGGATGGCAAGGCTCCGCAACGCCCATGCTTTTTATGTGAGAAAAATCGTCCGGCAGAGCAGAATAAATATGAGATTCTTCCCGGATGGGATCTTTTGGTAAACCCCTATCCGATCCTGCCAGTGCATTTTACCATTGTTAACCGGCAGCACCTGCCTCAAGCTGCAGTTCCAGATGACATAGTGTCAATTGCAGAAAGGCTTCCAGGGATGGTAGTGTTTTTTAATGGCGCACGTGCAGGAGCATCCGCACCCGACCATCTTCATTTGCAGGCGGTTCTTAAAAATGAACTTCCGCTCATTAATTTGGCTGAAAAATTTCATCCATCCAATGAACCGGGAATCAAGAGTAGCTCCGACTTTGGCTTAAATCTTCCCTATTTATTTTTTTCAGGAGTCATTCCCCCCTCTCCTGCAGGCTATCCCCTGCTGATGGCAGGACTAAAAATAGGAGGTCCGGATACTGATGGAAAATTTATTGACTCTGAATTGGTGAATTCATTCTTTTGGAAAGATGATCATGGAGTCATGCGTTTTATTTCCATTCCTCGGATAGGGCACCGTCCCTCATGTTATTTTGCAGAGGGAGATGAGAGATATCTGATAAGTCCGGGGTGCATAGATATGGCGGGTATCATTATAACCCCTCGTGAAGAAGATTTCAACATACTTGACCAAACTGATCTATTGAAAATATATTCTGAAGTGGCAGTAACATCATGAACGCTTTCCGAAAACGTAAATCCTCTCCCTGGTATTGGATACCAACATTGTATGTGGCTGAAGGACTCCCCTATTTTGCAGTTAACACTTTGACGGTGATTATGTATTTCAATATGGGTATCAGCCTGGCACAGTTATCCTTCTATACAGGTTGGCTATATTTGCCCTGGGTAATTAAGCCATTCTGGAGTCCGTTTGTCGACTTATTTTACACCAAAAGAGGGTGGCTGATTGCCATGCAATGGTTGATTGGCATTGCATTTGCTGCCATTGCCTTCCTGCTTCCTACGGGCATATTTTTCTCTTCCACCATTGGTGTCTTTTGGATAATGGCTTTCTTCTCGGCAACTAACGACATAGCGTCTGACGGCTATTACATGCTGCAATTGACACCTCACGATCAGGCTGCTTACGTAGGCGTACGCTCAACTTTCTACAGAATAGCGAGTGTCCTCGGTCAGGGAGGCTTGGTAATGCTTGCCGGTTGGTTAGAAACGTCCACTAAGGATATTCCCTTTTCATGGAGCATAGTTTTCATAATCCTTTCTGTTTTCTTCTTAATAACCGCCTTCTACCATTCCCGTGTAATGCCATTTCCGAATGATGATAAACCTATCAAAGGGGTTACGGCAGCAAATGTGGTTGCTGATTTCATAAAAACATTCGCTACTTTCTTTAGAAAGAGACACATCGCTTCTGCACTACTATTCATGTTGCTCTATCGGCTTCCGGAAGCCCTATGCATAAAGCTTGTCCAACCTTTTTTGGTTGCTCCCCGCGTAGATGGTGGGCTTGCCCTCACCACGTCCCAAGTTGGTTTTGTCAATGGAACTGTCGGTGTGGTGGCTCTTCTTCTTGGAGGCATTGTCGGTGGTATTGCTATTTCAAAAGGCGGACTTAAGAAATGGTTATGGCCAATGGCTCTCTCCCTGACCCTGCCATGCGTTTTTTATTGCTTTCTTGCTATTTGGCAGCCTGAGAATTTCATCTTGATCTCAGTTGCCGTTTTCTTGGAGCAATTCGGATATGGATTTGGATTTTCAGCCTATATGCTCTATCTTATCTACTTCAGCCAGGGAGAAAGTCGCACCTCACACTATTCATTCTGCACCGCGTTCATGGCATTAGGAATGATGATTCCGGGCATGTTTGCAGGCAAACTTCATGAAGCATTTGCAAACATTAATATATTTGATGCTCCGGGACCGCAGGGTTATATAAATTTCTTCTGGCTTGTGGTTGCCTCAAGCGTAATTACACTAATTGTATGCAAATACATAAAAATTGATTCCCAATTCGGAAAGAAAAATTAAGGCGCGCAAGCCTCAAACTTCAATTTAAGATTCAAAGGATTTACGATATAGCCTAAGCACCAACCTATTGATGTCGCTTCAGGCTATATTCTCCTCTCCTTTCGCTATTTTTAGAATTTCTGCAGGAACGCTGACGATATAATCCGCATATCCATCTTTCAATTCTGAGATTGGGCGGAAACCCCAAGTAACACCTACCGAATCCACGCAGGCTCTCCTTGCAGTCTCCATATCCACACCGGAATCGCCGACATATAAGACTTCTGTCTTAGGGGTAGGATGCATTCCGAGAATTTCAAACACTATGGAGGGATCCGGCTTAACCGGTCTTTCCGGATTCTGACCTAAAACTGCTACAAACGGAATTTCCGGAAAATAGTAATTGATGATTTTTGTTACCGCATCCTGATATTTATTAGAAGCCACGGCAATGTCAATCCCCTCCTCAACAAGACTTTTCAGTAATTCCGGAATTCCTACGTATGGCTTTGTTGCATCCGTGCAATGTTCATCATAATATTCTCTGAAACTTTCCAACAATGCTGAGATTGTCTGCTCATCTGCATCTGGCTGAGCCCTTTCCATCAACTTTTTTACTCCGTTTCCCACCATATAATTATACGCCGGAATAGGATGCTGTGCAAATCCCATTTTTCTTAAAGCATAATTGCATGCTTCTCCGAGATCATAAATTGTATTTAGGAGTGTCCCGTCAAGATCAAAAATCACAAGTTTCTTCATGTCTGTTCATTTTAAAATTATTTATTAAGGAGAGTTTATCAGATTTTGGATACGAATTTGCGTCTGGAGCGAAAAGGAGAAGGCCTTTCTTAAAAAGGATAGCCTATTGAAAAATGGAAAGCACGATCCCTGCTCCAGTCCGGATGAATCAAAGGCCATCTTTCACTTCCAACTGCCGGATTATATGCTTTCATACCCAAATCAAAACGTAATAAAAAATATGAGAAATCAAGTCTTATCCCTATCCCGTAAGCTCCCGCTATCTCTTTATAGAATCTGTTGAATTGAAATAACCCGCCCGGTTGATTGGGATAATTGTGGATTGTCCATATATTTCCGGCGTCTATGAATGCTCCCAGTTCAAGAATCCAGAATAACTTTGCCCTGTATTCCACACTGGTCTCAAATCGTATGTCGCCACATTGATTTATAAAATCACTCACAGAATTAGTTCCCGGGAAATTTCCGGGACCTAACGTTCTTACCGACCATCCCCTGACTCCATTGGCGCCCCCGCCATAGAAACGCTTTTCAAATGGAAGAATCTCGGAATTTGCGTAAGGATAGCCAAGCCCGAAGCCGACATGAAATGCCAAGGCATTTCTTCCATCGAAATTTTTCAAAATAGTATAGTCTCCATTGATTTTGAAATACTGAGAATAGTGAATCCCGAATATCTTATAAGGATCATTATGATAGTTGGCTCGTCCGTTAAATATCGTATTAATGAGAAACAGCAGATTGCCTGCAATTTCCACATTGGCACGCAATGTATAAATTCTTTTCTGAAAATCATGCCAATACTGACTCTCCGATCTTTTATTTGAACGATAGAATGTAAAACCCATTCTCATTATGAAATGATCCTCATAACTATATCTCAATAAAGGATTATCCGGAGCTATTTCATTAATAAAATCGTTGGTGCTCTCCGGTAGATAGACATAATTTATATCAATAGGAGTAAAGATATATCTGTTTTTATTCCGGTTGTTTATCCATTTATATGACCATCCTGCTGTAGAAATAATGCGTGTATATTCAGGCCGTTCCTGATAGGTCATGCTCACATTAAGTTCAGTTGAGGCATTAACTTTTCTCTTGAATTTATCAGATAGGAAAGGAGCTTTGAATTTAGGGAAAGTCAATCCCGTTTCAAATGAATATTCCATATATCTGTCATGAATCAGACCCTCCAGATTTCCGCTAAGCGACTCATAGGCACCTCTCAATTTTCCGGTAAATGTTTCAGAACCCTTGCCGATATTTCTATGTGTATATGTAAGAGACGCTGCCACACCTAAATCCCCTTCTGAATTCGTACCCTCTAATTCTATCGACGCGCTTTGACTTCTTCCCGGAGTAAGCAGGATATATGCGTCTAATAGATCAGCATCCGCAAGCTGACCGACAGGTAAGAATCTGATATTAATAAATTTCAAGATGCTTAACCTTGAAAGAGCCTGATAGGTTCGGTCCACTTCGTTTTGACGATAGATGTTTCCGGGACGAATGAAACAATTCTCCCATAAGACTTCCGGGCGCAGATAGCGCTTCCCTCCATAAAGAATCTCCAATCCCTTATAATGAAGAGTATCCTCTGCCTGATAATTTTGCAACTGTCCCTCCCGGGAGGAATTATAATCCGTTATATAGACAATCCTTCTTACCAAATATTTGTCGTGAGTCCTCAGTCGGTTTTCTCCTTGATAAGGAGGTTTTAAAGTCATTGTTAGTTCAACAAGATCACTCCCCTTCGTTGTGTCGGCATTGAACGTTATAAATTCTTTAGTAAAGCCATAGTAACCCTTATTCTTAAGATTTCTTGTTATTAATTCCCGTTGTGCCTCAAGGAGAGTCCTATCGAGCAAATCTCCGACTTTGACCGGAAAGACACTGCTGTCCCCAAGAACCAATTGCTGGAAAGTTGAATCCGGAAAACTATAATCAATTTTAGAAATCGTATAAGGGCGATTAGCATCTATCCTATAATTGACAGTCATTTTCCGATTTTTCTCTTTCTTGATGGTGTCGGCAAAGACAGTCGCTTTTAGAAAGCCTTTATTCACCACTGCCTTTCTTAACTGTTCAATGCTTGCATTTTTTAGAATAGAATCATAAATGACCGGAGGCTCTCCCAACTTCCGGAGCATTTTATTCCACCACTTTGTAGTGTCTTTCCCGCTCATGTTGTAAACCCCCAGTCTGACCTTCATGCTCCAAAGCATCTTATGATTGGGCTGTTGTCTCAGATAGGCGGTAAGATCTGACGTTTCAATATTTTTACTGCTGTCATTGATAGAAATAACCACCTTATCCAGCAGATAGCTTCCTTCCGGAACATGTCTGCTGGAACTGCAGCCTGTAATAACCAACAGGCCGACAAAAGAGATGATCAGGTATATTTTCTTCAGATCCAACACACCTTATATTCCTGAGTAATGAAGCCGTTTTAACTTCAATTTTAATAATTTTATATTTTTCAATGCAAAGTTAGTAAATTTTTTGTAATTTTGTCAGTAAAGGCGCACATAGTCTTTTTCAACACATAACGGAAATTTCAAGTAGACAAAAAATATTGTGACCTTATGGAAAGTATTTACCAAGAAACTTTCTTTTTAAGTGCGGGGGAGTCCAATGCCGAACAGGAAATGTCCCTCCCCCTGTTGGTGGCTAAAATTATAGATATTGCCACTGCTCATGCCAATGCCTTAGGGATTGGAAATCCCTCAATGACAGAAATAAGTGCAGGTTGGGTTCTGGTCCGTTTGACAGTAGAGATGGAGGAGTATCCGAAAGTAAATTGCGAATACACTATCTCCACATGGATTGAATCATTCAACCGACATTTTTCTGAGAGAGCATTCAAAATCTCCTCACCGGATGGAAAAGTCTACGGCTACATTCGCTCTGTCTGGATGGTCATGAACATAAAGGATCATTCCAATCTCGGTCTGTCTCATCTGACACTTTCCTCCAAACTGATTTCTGGAGAGCATCCCCCTATTGAAAAACAGGCGAAACATACACTCATTGTTGAGAATCATGAAGCGGATTCCTCCAATAATGTCCTCCTTGCTGATCATCCCGTCTATACTTATCGTTTTAAATATTGTGATTTGGATTTTTACAGACATGTGAACACAGTTCGCTATGTTTCCATCCTTTTAAACCGCTTTTCCCTTAAGGAACATGATGAGTGCTATATCAAACGCCTTGAATTGTCATTTCTTCACGAAGCCAAATATGGAATGGAAACAAACGTTCTGAGAGCTGACGACAATACAGGTTTACTATCATCTTTCTTACTCAGGAAAGCGGCAGATCATACTCCTCTCCTTTTTGCAAGAATTTTGAGGAGACCAAGAAAGTAAGCATGTGCAAGACATTAATCTGAAAAGGCATATTTGCTGTAGGGGGATTGAAGGGCGATATATTCCCCCCGACCCCTGTTGGCATACAGTTCAAACCGGGCTGCATCGGATGCATATTTGGATTGTTCTTCCAAAGTTCCAAGTCCGAAATGCATGGGAAAAAATCTTCTCACGTCAAATTCTTCCACGAATATCTTGGCTCCGGCATAGTATTCAGTCCCAATGCGTGAATCCACAGGGAACATTGCTATATCAAAAAATGAAACTTCCCCCTTTATCTTTTGAATAATTTCTCGGTAATGTCCCATTGCCTCTTCAATCTCTGTCGGCGTAGATTCATCGATCCAAAGCCATGCATTTAAGTCGCCGGCATGGAAAATATTTAGCCCACACGTGCTGATAGAATACGAATTTCCGATATCTGTCGATCCGTATGCCTTGATTTTAAGGAACCTGTCAGCATGACTATCCCCTTCTCCCATCACTATCACCCTCTCTGGCTCCGGTTTGATTCCTTTATATAAAGATTGGGGATTTAGGATGTGCCGGACGGATCGGGCAACGTCCTTACTGAGAATATAGGTTATGTTTTCAAATTTTCTCTCCCATTCAAAAATCTCTTTGATAAAATGATCTTTGTGATGATGACTGACAAAGATGTATATCGGTTTTTCTGGAGAAGCCTCTTCAATGAACCGGGGAAACTTTCTGCCCTCAGCTTCAGGATCTTTCCAGAAATCAAACACCATTGTAATCTCATCTGTAGAAATTACAAAACAGTCATGCCAAATATATGTTACAGATACCATTGGGGTTATTTGAATTGTGGTATTACATGATTTACTCTTCTTTTAAACCTATATTATCTCCTGATTGTTTTAACTAAAAAAATGTTTCCGCTATGAAAAAACCAACTTTTCCCCATTCCAACACACTTTTTACAATATCATGGATTCTGACTATCCCGATTCTCATTGATATATGCACGGGGTGTAATCTCTTCTCTTTTTGGATTGCATGGCTTTTATTCTTTATCGTTGCGATAATTTCCCTCGTACGAATTGTCTATGGTTTTCGTCAGAAACTATATAAGTTCTGTTTCGGTCTCATAGGGCAGCTTCTGCTTGGAGCTGGAGTGCTGCTTTTCTTCCAGCTGTCATTCAATCACATTATTGACACTCCTGTCAGTGATCCTATAACCCCTACAGTTGTGGAAATAACACCTCCGAAAGGCTTAGGCATCGACACGGTTACCCCTGTAAAACCACATTTGAAAAAAGATGACTTAAAGTCTCACAAGGATTCGATAAAGAAATAAATGCATTTCCACCCGACAAAAAATCTTCAATAATCCTTGAGGAAATGCTTTTACTACTCTAATAATTGATTAAATTTGCAAAAGATTTTGAACTTATGATTACAGCTTCAGCAAAAAAGAGAGAAAATATAGCCGAATACCTTCTCTATATGTGGCAGATAGAGGATTTGATTCGGGCCAATGATCTTGATATTGATAAAATTCAGACCAATATTATTGACAAATATGAAGGTTTGACCGAGTCTCAGCGCAAAGAGATGAGGGAATGGTATGAATCCCTTATCGATATGATGAGAAGAGAAGACGTTATAAAATCAGGACATATTCAACTTAATAAAAATGTAATCATTGCCCTTGATGATTTGCATCGCCGCCTTCTTAATGACTCTAAATTTGCTTCCTATTCCGCTCAATTTTATCATACTCTCCCAATAATCGTCGAACTTAGGGCTAAGGCGGGTGAAAATAAGGTGGGTGAGATAGAGACTTGTTTCAATGCCCTTTACGGTATCTTGATGCTCAGACTCCAAGGAAAGGAAATTTCGGAAGAAACGAAACAGGCAGCTGCTCAGATTTCAAAATTCCTCGCTCTCCTGTCTCATTATTATAAACTGGACTTCAATAATGCTCTTTTCAAAGATGAAGAGAGTTGAAATAATGCTATATATATTTTTCTAACTATCCTGATAAATGAGTGAAGAATTAAACCGGGAGATTGAGAAAAGAAGAACTTTTGCAATCATCTCTCATCCTGATGCAGGTAAAACGACCCTTACAGAGAAACTTCTTCTTTTCGGAGGTGCTATTCATGTTGCCGGTGCTGTAAAAAGCAACAAGATAAAGAAAACTGCAACTTCAGACTGGATGGAAATTGAAAAACAAAGGGGTATTTCAGTTGCCACATCTGTCATGGGTTTCAATTATGGCGATTACAAAATTAATATTCTTGACACTCCGGGCCACCAGGATTTCGCGGAAGATACATTCCGAACTTTGACTGCTGTGGATTCTGTCATCATTGTTGTCGATGTTGCAAAGGGTGTGGAAACTCAGACACGCCGCCTTATGGAAGTATGTCGCATGAGAAACACTCCTGTAATTATCTTTGTAAATAAACTCGACCGTGAGGGACGTGATCCTTTTGATATTCTTGATGAATTGGAACAGGAATTGAAAATCAGTGTTCGTCCATTAACTTGGCCGATCAATATCGGTGCAAAATTTAAGGGGGTCTATAATATTTATGAACATGGTCTTGATCTGTTCACACCCTCAAAGCAGACCATAAGCGAGCGTATTGAGATTGAGGATGTAAATTCTGCTCTGGTCGACGAGCTTATCGGTAAACAGGATGCACAAAAACTTCGTGAGGATCTTGAACTCATAGAGGGTGTATATCCTGAATTTGATGAAAAGGAATATTTGGAAGGTAAAGTGGCTCCGGTCTTTTTTGGATCGGCTCTTAACACTTTCGGAGTGAAGGAACTTCTTGATTGTTTCGTAAAGATAGCCCCTTGTCCTCGCCCGATTGAAGCTGTAGAACGCACTGTTTTGCCTCAGGAGGAAGGATTCACAGGTTTTGTTTTCAAGATCCATGCGAACATGGATCCCAATCATCGTTCCTGTATTGCATTTGTCAAAATATGTTCCGGAAAATTTGAGAGAAATGTCAACTACCGCCATATCCGTCAGAATAAGATGCTACGGTTCGCGGCTCCCACCGCTTTCATGGCTCAGAAGAAAAATGTAGTTGATGAGGCTTTCCCGGGAGATATTGTAGGCATACCTGACACCGGAAACTTTAAGATCGGAGATACGTTGACATCCGGAGAACTTCTCCATTTCAAAGGACTCCCCTCCTTTTCTCCGGAGATGTTCAAATATATTGAGAACGCCGACCCCATGAAGCAGAAGCAACTTGATAAGGGAATAAAACAGTTGATGGATGAAGGTGTCGCCCAATTATTTACGAATAGCTTTAACGGCAGAAAAATAATCGGCACTGTAGGTCAGTTACAGTTTGAGGTGATTCAATATCGGCTTCTCCATGAATATGGAGCTCAATGCAGATGGGAGCCTATATCATTATATAAGGCTTGTTGGATTGAGAGTGATGATAAAGAAGCCTTGGAAGCATTTAAAAAGAGGAAACATCAGTTTATGGCTGTCGATAAGGATGGGAGGGATGTTTTCCTTGCCGATTCAAATTACGTCCTCCAAATGGCGAGAGCCGATTTCCCGAAAATAAAGTTTAATTTCAGTAGTGAATTAGGTTATTCCACTGATATTTCTTGATTTCTACGCCAATGAAACCAATGAGAAAATCTAATCGGCAGAAGGACACCTCCTGGGCACTGGAAGTTTTTGACAAATCTCCCTATGTTACAGTGAGCATGATGCGGAAAGATGGAACTCCCTACGGGCTGCCATTATCTTTAGTGCGCAAAAATGAGAATACCTTTTATTTCCATTGTGCATTTGAGGGTGAGAAAATAGATTGCCTTACTGAGAATCCTATTGTTTCCCTTTCTGCCGTTTGCAAGTGCTCACCAAAATTTGAAATTGAAAATAAAAATTTTACGGAGTATTATAATTCTGCAATAGCGATAGGAAAAGCGGAACAGGTAACCGCAAAAGAGGAAAAAATGGAGGCTTTACGTCTGCTTTGTCTCCGTTTCCTCCCGGGCTGCATGGAATATTTTGAGGAAGCGATTAACAGAAGCCTTGAACGCACTGCCGTATATCGTATTACATTGCTTGAGCCACCGGTAGGAAAATCAAAACCTTAAATAATTTTTTTAAATGGAAATAGATTTTGAATCCTTACGCAATTTGATGAAATCAAATAGAACCGTGCGTCGCTTTAACGAGAAGAAAGAGGTGAGCGAAGATATTCTCTTTAGTCTTGTCGAACTCACTCGTTATTGTCCTTCCGGCAGGAATGCCCAACCCTTACGTTATGCCATTGTCAATTCCAAAGAGGAAAAGCAAAAGATTTTTCCGCTCTTGAAATGGGCAGGATATTTCAAAGAGTGGGATGGACCAGAAGAAGGCGAACGCCCGGCTGCTTATATCATTCAATATTTGGATACGAAATACGGAAAAGAATGCCTGTGTGACGATGGATTACAATTGGAAGCGATCACTTTGGGAATGCATACATTAGGTCTTGCCGGATGCATAATAAAAGCCTTCAATGGTGCAGAGCTTTCCAAGATCCTTAATTTTGGAGATCGATATGTCTCTCGTTATGTTCTGGCTATAGGTTATCCCCGTGAACATGTCCAACTTGAAGATATGTCTGGAAAAGATGATACTGATTTTAAATATTACCGTTCTGCCGATGGAATTCATCATGTACCTAAACGACCTCTTTCCGAATTAATCCTAAATTAAGATGATGGCGGAAAAACAAGTACATTCCTGCAGGATGGCATCCTCGCACTCGTAGTGAAAATTTTCACATCCGGTTAAGGCAATGGAAACCAAGGCCGTTGAAATACATAGCTTAGATGATTTAATCAGAGAATTACTTTTTGATTGA
Organism: uncultured Porphyromonadaceae bacterium; assembly: GCA_947176915.1. Taxonomy (GTDB): domain Bacteria; phylum Bacteroidota; class Bacteroidia; order Bacteroidales; family Muribaculaceae; genus Lepagella. The sequence continues at coordinate 15,874 of CAMWSM010000073.1, forward strand.
TTGGTATCATTATTAATATACAATTATTGATTGGTATCATTATTAATATACAATTAATG
>CAMWSM010000074.1 GCA_947176915.1 uncultured Porphyromonadaceae bacterium
AGACTGGATGCCCTTATGCGGGAAAAGGGCTTGAACAAAAAGCAGTTTGCGGAGGCACTCGGCAAACGTCCCAATGAAATCACCAGATGGCTGAGTGGCGAGCATAATTTCACGATCGCTACTATCGCTATGCTGTCTACTTTTTTCGGACAGCCTATAATCGTTGTTCAATAAATAACTGCCAACCTTTAACGTAATCCCGGCTGTCCATGTCAAAAGACAGACCTCGGGATTTTGCTTTTTTAGACAACCCTTATTGGACTTCTATTTTTGCGCCGTCAGACCTTTCCCGGGTTCTGGCAGCGCAGCTTTTTTATATGCCATCCGGAAAGCGGTATCAGGGGAATGCAGGTCATGACGCAGACATAAATGCCTTTTTCCATTGGTCAAATTAAATCTCTGATGGTCAACGCTCATTTCATAAAAAGATTTTTTAACCTGAGCGGTATGGACCGAACAAGACTTCAAATGCTAAACTTGTCAAAGGACTCTTTGTCTTGACGGATGATGCCGCTTAGCCTATAATCAAATTTTTAACGAACTATTGATATAATATTGACCCTAGAATTCTAATGAGTGGGTTAAATTCTCATAAGCCCAAGGGAAATTATTTTAAAGTACTTGGTGACAAAGCCAAAAGTATGACTTGTTGTAACAAAAATTGAAAGGTGGTAAAAATATCCTTCGATTTCAACTCAAATTAAATGCCCTAATCCATCCATTTATATCCACATTTTTTACATTTATAATTTCGTAATGGAGCGCCATTACGTTGCATCCCAGTCGCCCATGGGGTTGCATGATTATGAGTTCCACAGGTAGGGCAATTACTTGTTGACTCGGTACGTTTTTTACAACCGAAATAAGCCCAAAGAATTGCTGCTATAATTAAAACTACTACCATATTTTATTTTTTGAACATTCTATACCGTTATTATTTTGGTTAAAATTCAAGAATCTATTTTATCCATCAATGAGGCTTATTTTGTTTGTCTTGCAAGGTCAAACCATTTTTTAGCCATTTCAGGATTCATTTTTACTCCAAAGCCGTCGCGATAACATTGGGCAACTTTTAAAATTGCATCATTATATCCTTTGTCAGCCGACTTCTTATACCATTCAAATGCCTTAGCATCATTATTTTCTATTCCTAATCCCATTTCATAGCAATATCCAAGCCGGTATTGTGCAATCTTCTGTCTATTATCAGCAACTTTTAAGAACCACTTTACGGCTGTATTGAAATTACGATCTACTCCATTTCCATAAAAATAGCAGTTTCCCAACAAAAACTGAGCATACGGGACATCTTAATCCACTGCCTTGGTATACAATTCCACTGCCTTGGAAAGATTCTTCTCAACTCCTTCCCCATTATCATAACAACGTCCCAATAAGAATTGGGCAGTCGTATTAGTTGCTGCATATGATACTGCCCAGTCATATACCACTTTGTAATTCAAACTATCTGAAATTATTGCTCTGAATGAATCCCAACTAACATCATTATTATTAAAGTCTTCTATTAAAGATTCAAGTTCCGAGGTACTTATAGGAGAGAGGGGGAGTGATATCTCCTTCTTACACCCTGTACCTACCGAAGATATTATAATTACAAATAATAATACGCGTATAAATTTATCGAAATAGCTATTATAGTATTTCATGTGTGTATACTGATTGGCCTTTTTAAGATTAACATTATATTCTTAACATAAAATTACAAAAAAATATCGAGGTATGCAACGATTTATGCCTAAGAGCACACGCCTGAGGTATCTCTGCCGAAGAGGGAATGATGAGCATCGATAGAGATAGATTACTTTTATTGTAGGATATTTTTTGGAAGTATTTGTTTTATCTTTTCATTGCCGGCGGGATATATTGACAGAATCTTTGATTCTTCAACTCTCTTTCTATTAACGGCCACGGAGAGTTGATAGGCCAATTAAATATTTTTTCAATGTATAAAAAGATTTTTAATCAAGGAGGTATTGGTAAGAGAAAGACTCTTTTCCTCCTGGCTGTGACCTTATTCTTCTCCTTAATGGGCGGAATGTTGACAGCCTGCAGTGACGATGACAAAGACAGCCCCACATCGGGAATCGTCGGTGAATGGATCTCTGATAACGGTCATCTTTATTACCGCTTTAATTCAAATGGCACCGGCAGATATATTTGTCTGGCGGATGAACCGGGCTATAATCCGGAACATCCGGATGCTGTTATCAATCATCCGGACGATCCCGATGACTTCACATATAAAGTCGAAGGTGATCATATCATCATATCTACAACATGGACCAACCATGAAGGGAAAGAAATTATTGATCAGGAAGACTATTTATATGATCTCTCCGGCAATACACTCCAATTAAAGTGTATCAGATACACGGACAATGACGGAGAATGGCATGATAGCTACTCCCCTTCTTGGACAGCATATATACGTAGATAAAACATTATTCACGAGTAAAAATAGCCGATAACGGCAATATGACAACGACATCGGGTGCAACTATAGCCATTGCACCCGATGTCGCTTTTCATTACTCACTTATTACTTAAATACGGACTTCTCGTTGGATTTCTTCTAAATACATATCTATCACGGCTGGATCACCCTGCATAGATTCAAACGAACGGTATTGACGAAGACGAGCATACGTATCGCTTTTGAAGAATCTCCGGAAAGCTTCATATACAGGTATAGATAATCGTTCTGCAAGACTATTCACAATAGTCCCGGTTTGAGAAGCTGTTAAGATTCGATGAAGAAGTTTTTCTCTTTCACTCATAAATCTTCTGATTTTATAAAGGTTAAGTATCTATCCAATACCTCTTGGTTCAATATGCATATTTGTGTAGAAGGTTTAAAGTACTTTAATCGTTGTAAGGTTTCTTCGGCTGAAATAAAACCATTCATATAAAGTCTTATTGAATCTACCACATTATCATCTGCGACGCCTCCTTCAACAAAATCCAGTCCCATCCAAGGCTGCTTCCCTAACCTACTTTGCGTAACAAAATCTAACCAATCCTTATCATAAGCCTTAAATATAATACCCTTAGAATTATCTACCATATCCTTATGATTCAAATGATAAGTATTGAGAATTGGTTGCAGATTTCTCCTTTCGGCTATTTTAAAAGCCCATTCCCTCGCTTGGAGATAAAGATCGGTTAAATAGAAACCCGGTCCGAAGTCAAGGCGTGGTCTGCCTATTGTTACGTCAGGTTTCGTTATCTCATCAGTTCCTCCGTGGTATACGGCTAATATTTCATACATACGTGTGTTGTTTTGTACTTTCCCTTTCTTTAAGAATGCCTGATAATTCATCCATAATATTATCCCAACTTTCTGTATGAAGAGTCTCGTAATGCTTGAGAATGTATCCTTCCGTTAAATTCACTGTCTCCAACCGTTTGAACATCTCCAAGTAGTCAATTCCAAAGCGATCTGCCAATTCTTCGATGCATTGGGCTAAAAATCCAATTTTCATCTCCTCCTTATTATGCTGAATCCAGTTTTCTCCCGTAATTGGATCTTTTACTTTTTCCATTGTTTCTTTAAAATGCTGATGTTACTATAAATCAAAACCGCAACTCCATACCTCAGGCACGAGAATAGCGGTTGATTTTACAAATATATTAAAAAAATTTGAAATCTCAATTAAGATTAGAGAAGATGCCGGGGCTTACACTCCGCATCCGGAGGGGGAGCAGCCTGCGATGGGGGTGGGATCAGAATCCGGAGCATTATCGGGATCAGCGGATTCGCCGTCTAAGGCTGACTGGAGCCAGCTCCGAAGTCCTCCAACACTTAACACTCCCTGACGCACAGATCCGTCAGGAAGGAGCATGAAGGGGATGAAGTCAAAGTCGGAGCGCGAGTCTATCTCCTCCTCGTCTTTTCGGACTTCCGCAATATATGCGTCGGTTGAGAACATCTCCATAACATCAACGGCTGAAAGACCCACCGCTTCTGCAAGCGATGCAAGAAACTGTCGATCAGAAATCAATTCTTCCTCTTCAAATTCTGCCTTGAATATACTGAAACTCAATTTTTTCAATTGTCCTGGAGAAATTTTGTCGGCGGCATATTTCATAAGTCGATGCGCGTCAAGGCTATTGCAGACCTTTGCCTCCGTCAGATGATAGTGGAGCCCTACTCTCTCAGCCATCCGCGTAACTTTTGCAATATGTTCCTCGGCTTCCTGCTTAGTGAATTTATGACCGTCCATGAAATGCTGCGTCATTGTCTCCACAGGTATCTCGGGTGCTTTCGGATTGAGTTCGTATGCTTTATATTCTATAATCACAGGCTCGGTGAGTTCAATCTGGCTCAAAGCCTTCTCAAGCATTTGCTCTCCCATGTAGCAGAAAGGGCACTGGAAATCAAACCATATCTTTATCTTCATATCTTTTATAATTTAAATTTCACATACTTCACTTGTAATAATAACACTTTCAGCCGCATAAAGTTAACTTCTATTTAAAGCAAACCTGCATGCCACAAGAAATATGTCCGGTGTACATAAATTTCAGTGTACGACAAAAGCTCCAAGACTTGTCGAGTAATCGGGCGATTTCATAGCTCGTCGAATGGCATTGACAAATTTCACGCTCTTTCCGTCTTCACTTCTTTCCCTATATTGCTGCGCTCCTAATACAACCGTGTCTGCTCCTAACCGAGAATTAATTCTATCTATGGTGGAGGATAGCTCACTGAATTTTCTTCTCCTCTCAGGATTATATTCAAACAGATCGGGTTGAATCGTATTAGCAGAAGAGATGTCTGACACCATTATCCCTGCTCGTTTATAATAAATGCCTTTACGAAAAATGTGCTCAAGTATGTCCATCGCACCTGCCACGATTTCATTCGTAGTGTTTGTCGGGGTGCTGAAGAAATATGAGCCGCTGCCCTCATATTGAGACAGATCCTCTCTAAAATGATTTGATTGTATGAATGCCGTAACCAATCCACATACTGAATTCTGACGACGTAGCTTCATTGCACATCTTGCCGCATAATTGGCTACATGGCTACGCAGATCCCCCAATTCTCTTATCATTTCCGGAAAACTGCGGCTTGTTACTATAGTCTTCTTACTTACTGTGTCCAGCCCATCCACGTTTATACATGGAATGCCCTGAAGTTCTTTCCACGTCCGCTCGCCTGTTACATGAAATCTTCTACGCACATAATCTTTCGGCAATGAGGCAAAGTCGTATGCCGTATTTACCCCTATATATTCCAATTTCCGCATCATACGTCGCCCTATCCCCCATACATCCCCTGCCGGGAACAAACTTAGTGCTTTATATCTCTGCTCCTCATTGCCTATAACACAACATTTATTATAAGCCGGATATTTCTTGGCATATTTACTCGCCATCTTTGCAAGAGTGTTCGTAGCCGCTATCCCGATACTTACGGGCATTCCGGTGCATTTCTGCACTTTCTTACATAAATCCACTCCCCATTTATGAAGATCAATATTATCCATTCCTTCCAAAAGGAGAAAAGCTTCATCAATTGAATATTGAATTACATCCGGCGCCTCACTGCGGAGGATGGAAACCACACGTGCCGACATGTCAGCATACAGAGCATAATTTGAGGAAAAAGCTACTATGCCGGAAGCGGGATATTGCTGCTTCATCTTATAGTATGGCATCCCTTCCGGTATCCCCATATTCTTTACCTCACGGCTGCGCGCCACCACACAACCATCATTATTACTTAATACCACAAGGGGTGTCTTTGCAAGATCGGGACGGAAAACCCTCTCACAACTACAGAAAAAATTATCGCAGTCTACAAGTCCTACCATCTCTCGCTACCCAATCTGCGCCGTCGGTTGGCTTTTATTGTATATATCACTACTCCCCATACCATAAAATCATTATCTCGCGTTACTTCTATCGGTCGATATTTACGATTGGAGGGCATTAGAAATATTCTATCGCCGCGATTAAGACATAAACGCTTCAAGGTAAATTCACCATCCAGACAACACACTGCAAGATCTCCATGCTGAGCCTCCAAAGAGCGGTCTATTATGAGAATATCTCCCTCCGTAATGCCCTCTCCGCTCATTGAATCGCCTACTACCTTTGCATAAAACGTAGAAGCCGGATGTTTGACAAGAACACGGTTGAGATCTATTGATTCCGTTACATAATCCTGCGCCGGACTTGGAAAGCCGGCTCTTATCCCTCCCTCCGCAAGAAGCAATGGCAGAGTAGTGGATACATCCGCCCGATATAAATAAAATTCATTCATAGACACAGTGATAGTGGATTTTGTTTTTTCAATCAGCAAAATTATTCGCTATCACTGCCTAATTCCTACAGTAGAATATTAAAAAAAATTAACGGGGTCGTTGAAGCCACGCTTTGCGCTCCGGCTCAGGGAGGCGCTCTATGGCATAGCGGAGAGTGGTGCGGGGTAATTGCTTATAACTTTTTTCAAGATATTCCAGCATTACGGAAAGATCTCTTTTCCCTATCTCCCGCAACATCCACCCCACTGCTTTATGGATAAGATCGTGTGGATGGTCTATCAACTTATCGGCAATCATAAGGGTCGGTGCAAAATTTCCATTACGGATAAAATCAAAGGTGGAGATGATTGATATACGTTGCTCCCAAAGATTGTCGCTCTCGGCGAGTCTGCACAATACTTCAGTATCAAAATTCTCATCAAGCCTAAGATAAGGGCCAACCACAAACTCAGCTGATAAATCCACTAAATCCCAATTATTAGCCTGACGAGCATGCCGGAGATAGAACTCCGCGAGCTCTCTCCTTCTTTTCTGTTTGGAATTATCCTTATCCTTACGTTTGGGTAGATTGGCCTTCATCTCCTCCACTAAAAGCAGGAAGCCGGCAAGACGTACCTCATGCCAGCGTGAATACAGTAGTTTCTCAATCTCTTCAAGCGAGATGAGTCCTTTAGCCTCCTTGACTACGGCACGTGTCTGGGGCACTTTCAATCCTAAAAATTCATCTCCCTCACCATACTCTCCTTTGCCGGTCTTGAAAAAACGCATCAAAACCTTTCTCTGCTCCTCATTTTCCTGCTCTCTCAGCAACCTCTTGACATCGGCTGCCGTAACCTTTTCCTCTTTCATGCTTCCATTGTTTAATTTACAAATTTAATAAAAAACAATTAAAGAATATAAAGTAAAGGCGAGGTTATGGGTATAACCTCGCCTTTACTTTATATTTATATTCGATTAGGATGGAATCTCTCCACGCATCCTGTCGTCAACAAGCGACAAAGCTGCCTTAGCTCCCTCTCCCATCGCTATTACTATCTGTTTGTAGGGAACGTCTGTAACGTCTCCGGCAGCGTAAACACCCTTTACGGATGTCCGCCCGATACTGTCAGTGATAATCTCACCCCGTCCGTTCACCGGGACTTCATCCTTAAACGGCATACTGTTGGGAATAAGACCGATCTGCACAAAAACTCCCTGCACCGGATAATCCTTCACCTCATCGGTCTTACGGTCTTTTACCTTCACAGCCGTTACCCCTTTGCCGTCGCCAATCACTTCCGTCAATGACGACATAAGGTGGACATCCACATTCTTAAAGGTAGCCAATTTATCACGCAGAACCTCATCGGCCTTCAGTTCGTCAAGAAATTCAAAGACATCCACATGATTGCATATTGAAGCAAGGTCTATTGCCGCCTCAATGCCGGAGTTGCCACCTCCAACTACAGCTACATCTTTTCCGGCAAAGAAGGGAGCATCGCAATGAGTGCAGAAAGCCACTCCATGACCGATGTATTCCTCCTCGCCCGGCACATTAAGACGACGCCATGATGCTCCCGTGGCAATCACCACTGCCGGCGCCTCAAAACTCTCGCCCCCCTCCACTGAAATGCGCTTCGGAAAACCGTTAAGCTCTACAGATGAAATCTTACGGTTGTCAAGAATAGTGATGTCATATTCCTGCAGATGTCTCCTGATATCGGAGGCGAGTTTAGTGCCCTGGGTAAGAGGAACGGATATAAGGTTCTCAATGTCTGAAGTATCCGACACTTGTCCTCCGATTCTCCCCGCGATAACGGCAGTGTGCAGACCTTTACGTGCCAAATATATGGCGGCTGCAGCTCCGGCCGGTCCGCCACCGGCTACTATGGCGTCAAAACCGACAGGACTCTTGTCATCCTCCACCGGAGCCGGAGATGATCCGAATGCCTTTTCCAGTTTCCCTACAAGTTCTCCAAGATCTGTCCTGCCTACCGAAATAAGCTCTCCGTTGGCATATACGGTCGGCACAGACTGTATGTTGTAATCTTTCACCATTTGGGGAGCCACACCTCCGTCGACCATCATATTCGTGAATCGCGGATTTATAAGCGCAATTATATTCAACGCCTGGACAACGTCCGGACAATTGGTGCACGTCAGCGAAACGAACGTGAGTATCTCCGCCGGTCCCTCAAGATTCTCGATTCTGCGGCGCAATCCTTCATCGGGCAGATTCTTCCCCAATCCTGCGGCATTCAGCACAGCCAAAATAAGCGATGTGAACTCATGCCCGTTAGGTATCCCGCAAAACGATACTCCCGAAGGTTTTCCCTCGCGCCATAAGCGCAAAACAGGAGCATCCTCTTCGGTAGGCTCGTCAATTGTCTTTACAGAAAGTGCAAACCTTCAACAATCTCTCTTTTTCCTTTCATTCGCTGCGTAAGTTTTACACCATCGGGTTATGCCACACACCTCGCAGTCGGGTCTGCGTGCCTTGCACACATAGCGTCCGTGAAGGATAAGCCAATGATGAGCCTTCGGAATTATCTCCCCGGGGATATATTTCATAAGGGTCTTTTCTGTCTGGAAGGGAGTCTTGGAATTATTGGTTAGGCCTATACGGTTGCTTACCCTGAAGACATGTGTATCGACTGCCATAGCCGCCTTCTCCCACACCACAGCAAGCATCACGTTGGCAGTCTTGCGTCCTACTCCCGGAAGTTTCATAAGATTGTCAATATCGGAAGGCATCTCCCCTCCGAACTCCTCCACCAGCACTTTTGCCGCTCTTATAAGATGGCGCGTCTTGTTATTGGGAAAAGTAACACTCTTGATGAATTGAAACACATCCTCCTCCTCCGCATTTGCCAATGAATCAGGATCGGGATATGCCTCAAAAAGCGGAGGTGTAACCATATTTACTCGCTTGTCAGTGCATTGTGCCGACAGAATGACAGCCAATAAAAGATGAAAAGGCGAATCGTAACGCAATTCCGTCTCCGGACTCGGCATATTTTTCGAAAACCATTCAATCACCCCCGCATATCTTTCCTTTATAGTCATATATTCTATTGTTTTAACTGATTTTCAACCCTTGCTTATATTATAACTTCTACAATCCTTAAAAGTATATGAAAGTATTTGGATTTTTTTAGTAATTTTGCATCTTAAAGATAGATCATCATCCTTAAGGGATGAACCCAAATAAGGTAACAACAACATAACAATGATAGAGAAAATCAATCAAATCAGACAGAATCTGGAAGCGGTGCAAGCAGCTACGGCGGAAGCTGTAGAGGAACTGCGCATCAAATATCTCAGCAAAAAGGGTGAAGTGGCTGCCCTCATGGCGGATTTCAGAAACGTGCCTGCCGACCAAAAACGTGAAATGGGACAGCGTCTCAATGAATTGAAGGCTTACGTAACCGAACGCATCAACGGGCTGAAGCAACAGATTGCAAGCGGAGCTGACACGCAAGCTGCCTCAATCGACCTCACCCGCACAGCAACCCCTTTCCCCACCGGAGCACGCCATCCCCTCTCTATTGTCAAAAATGATATAATCGATATTTTCGCCGGCATGGGCTTCACAATAGCGGAGGGTCCGGAGATTGAGGATGACTGGCATGTGTTCTCCTCTCTCAATTTCCCTAAGGACCATCCCGCACGCGACATGCAGGACACGTTCTTTGTAACCCGTACACCCGTGGACGTGCTTCTGCGCACCCATACCTCCTCCGTGCAAACCCGTGTAATGGAGAAAAACCAGCCCCCGATCCGAATCGTCTGTCCCGGCCGCGTTTACAGAAACGAAGCCATCTCCGCACGCGCACACTGCTTCTTCCATCAGGTGGAGGGGCTATATATTGATAAAAATGTATCTTTCGCAGATCTGAAACAGGTGCTTCTGAATTTTGCCAAAGAGATGTTCGGAGCCGACACAAAGATTCGCCTTCGTCCCTCCTATTTCCCCTTCACCGAACCTTCCGCTGAGATGGACATAAGCTGCAACATCTGTGGCGGAAAGGGATGTGCTTTCTGCAAAGGAACCGGCTGGGTGGAGATTCTTGGCTGCGGAATGGTCGATCCGAATGTCCTCAAGGCATGCGGAATAGATCCTGAAGTATACACCGGATATGCATTCGGTATGGGTATCGAGCGCATCACCAACCTGAAATATCGCGTTAAGGATCTGCGTATGTTCAGTGAAAACGACGTGCGCTTTCTTGCCGAATTTGAATCTGCACGCTAATCCCTTATAATTTCTCATGAATAAGTCATCATCCATCATCATTGCCTCCGCCCTCCTTGCGCTGGGATTGTTCCTTTTAGGAATAGAGGTTAAGTCAGGATTGAATAGCATTTCCGATAATCAGAGAATTGTTACCGTGCGTGGACTCTCGGAAAGGGAGGTAAAAGCGAACAAAGTAACATGGCCTATCGTAAGCAAGGAAGTAGGAAACGATCTCCCCTCCATATATTCCAATATTGAGAAGACCAACACAGCAATCGTGTCTTTCCTGAAGAATAACGGCATCCAGGAGTCGGAGATTGCGGTAAATGCTCCGCAGGTGCTCGACCTTCAGGCAGACCGCTACTCCTCCAATAACGTCCCTTTCAGATATAATGTTACGAATGTTGTTGTGGTAACCTCCTCTCAGGTTGACAAAGTGAGGGAACTGATCGAGAGGCAGACGGAATTGCTTAAGCAGGGAATTGCCATCGTAGCGGGTGACTATCAATATCAGACCGTCTATGAATTTACAGGTCTCAACGCCATCAAACCTGAGATGATAGCGGATGCTACAAAAAACGCACGCGAGGCAGCAAATAAATTTGCCGAGGATTCACAAAGCGAATTAGGCAAAATAAAGACAGCTTCACAAGGCCAGTTTTCAATTGAAGACCGCGACCAGTACACACCTTATATCAAGCAAATCCGCGTAGTTTCCTCAATCCAATTCTATCTCAAAGACTGATTATGTAAGTTCATCCCTATGAACCCAAGCAATAAAAGACTGCCTGACTTTTGATGGTCAGGCAGTCTTTTATTGCTTCACAGCTTTAATCTTCCAGCTCTCGATGCAGCGGCTCCGTGAAGAGAATGAGGCTCCGATAAGGATTATTTCTCTATTGTCTCCGTAAAATTTCCGAGGATAGTGTTTCTCTTCTATCTGTTGCAAAGCCTCCTCCGCACTCCGGTCATATTTCAATTCTATCACATAGATGAATCTCTTGGTTTTTATAACAATATCAATCCTTCCTTCAGATGTATGATGCTCAGTTTCCGTATCAAGCCCTATTATATCAATCAAGAGATAGAAAGCATTATGAAAATTATTCTCATTCTCTATCCGCATTGTATAGTCAATGCCGGCAAAATATGCTTGAAGGCTCTTCATTGCTCTCTCAGGATTCCCAAACATAAAATGCCTTACCACAGCTTGTATCAATTGATTGCCGGACAAGGGACGGTTTTTGACATAATAGGGCACAAGAATCTTAAAGAATCCCCGCTTCACTTCCCGATTTGGTATGCCTAAACGAAATGAATCGCTTTCTCGGTCATAATCCTTTATTGTGAGATAGCCGGTCTGGTACAGTAAGGCTATCGGGTTTGGATTCAACAAGTCAAGTCCTTTCAAGTCAGACACCGTGCAGTAAGTGTCAAAAGTATCCTCCAAATCAGCATCAACACGCTTGAGGGACTCCGCAACTAACGTGGGCATTCCTGTGTCGTTCCAATAATCGCTTATCTTTGAGGCGTCCATAGAATTCAACAGCGACCATGGATTATATGTATCGCTCCCCTTTGCGGTGAAACGATAGCCATCATAATTCCTTTTCAACTCTTTCATCGCTTCCTCTATCCCAATTTCTTCCGTTTCAGCCAATTTACGAATCCCCTCCTGAAAATATCCGGTCAATTCCTTTTGCGTGATACCACAAATATCGGCAAATTTCTCATTGAATGTGATGTCGTTAAGATTATTGAGATCAGAGAAAACAGACAACTTGGAGAAACGGCTGACACCGGTAAGGAAAACAAGTTGCAAATGGGGCGCACTGCTCTTGAAATTGGAATAAATGCCACCTAACTTTGTTCTGTAATGTTCAAAATTATCTTCATTATTAATATTGCCGACAAGAGGTTTATCATACTCATCCACCAACACCACCACCCTTCGGCCGGTCTTCCGATGAGCCTCTTCTATTATCGTTTGAAATCTTTGCGGAAGGTTGGTGTCCTTCACCTCTATCTTATATTTTTCCTCCCATTCACGAAACACTTTGTCAAGAACGGCATCCAATTTGTCTGGCTCAGCATATTTTTCACGATTCAAGTCAAGATGAAGTACAGGAAACTCAGTCCAATCCCAGTCTACAGAATCAACATACAACCCCTTGAACAGTTCCCTCCTACCCTCAAAAAAATATTTGAGGGTAGAGAGGAACAATGATTTTCCGAAGCGGCGAGGACGGGCAAGAAAGTAATACCTGCCTCCATCTTGCAATATCTTGGCGATATAATTGGTCTTGTCGACATAAACGTAACAACCGCTTCTGATTATTCTGAAATCTTGTTCCCCTATCGCATATTTTTCTATATTCGCCATCTGTCCAATATTATGGGTTAACAATGCAAAAATACAAATAATAATCTAATAACAAAAAAATATCCAACTCAAATAGAGTCGGATATTCTTTTTATTGAGATTGAATTATTTAGTCCATGTTTACTACAAGTTCCTCAGGATTGTCAGTAAGCTGGAGGGCTGCATATTCATCTTTGTTGGCTACAACAAGACGATTGTATTCACGCAGACCGGTGCCGGCAGGAATAAGATGACCGCAGATCACGTTCTCCTTCATTCCTTCAAGATAGTCGGTCTTGCCGTTGATTGCCGCCTCATTAAGCACCTTTGTAGTCTCCTGGAATGAAGCCGCCGACATAAAGCTTGAAGTCTGGAGCGCCGCACGGGTAATACCCTGGAGAATCTGCTCGGAAGTGGCAGGCATTGCGTCACGCACCTGCATAATCTTGAGATCCTTGCGCTTGAGAGCCGAATTTTCGTCGCGGAGCTTGCGAGAGGTGATGATCTGACCTGCAAGATAGGTCTGAGAATCACCGGCATCGGTAATCACCTTCTTGCCCCAGATATTATCATTTTCCTCCATGAAGTCAAGTTTATCAACCACCTGCTGTTCAAGGAAACGTGTGTCGCCCGGATCAAGGATGTTGACCTTGCGCATCATCTGACGCACGATTACCTCAAAATGCTTGTCGTTAATCTTCACACCCTGCATGCGGTAAACGTCCTGCACCTCATTAACGATATAATCCTGTACAGCTGTCGGACCCTTGATATTGAGGATATCGGTCGGAGTGATATGTCCGTCAGAAAGAGGAGTGCCCGCACGCACGAAGTCATTCTCCTGAACAAGGAGCTGCTTCGACAGAGGCACGAGATATTTCTTCTCCTCACCGAATTTCGGAGTAACGGAAATCTCGCGATTACCACGCTTGATTTTTCCGAATTTCACCTCACCGTCAATCTCGCTGACAACAGCCGGATTGCTCGGGTTACGTGCCTCGAAGAGCTCTGTAACACGGGGAAGACCACCGGTGATATCACCGGCATTGCCGGCAGCACGCGGAATCTTAACGATAACATCGCCCGGATTCAATTCCTCATTCTCATTGATTAGGAGGTGAGCCCCCACAGGGAGAGAATAGGAGCGCACAAGCTCGCCATTCTTATCATAGATCTGCGCGGAAGGAACTTTTGTACGGTCTTTCGACTCTATAATGATACGGTCGGTAAGTTTTGTTACCTCATCGCTTTCCGTGCGGAAAGTAACGCCCTCCTCCATATTTTCGAACTTCACCGTACCACCCTCTTCCGAAACGATAACGGCGTTGAAGGGGTCCCATTCGCAAATCATATCGCCTACCTTAACCTCGTCTCCATCCTTGAAGTAAAGACGTGAGCCGTAGGGTATGTCACGTGTAGTGAGCACCATTCCGGTCTTAGGCTCGATAATTCTCATCTCGCCCATTCGTCCGACAACGATGTCAACATTATCTTTATTCTTGACAGTGCGGAGCTCATCGATTTCAAGACGCCCGTCATAACGGGATGTTACATCCTTGACCGCAGCCACGTTGCTTGCCACACCACCGACGTGGAATGTTCGGAGAGTAAGCTGCGTACCAGGCTCACCGATAGACTGTGCGGCGATGACGCCGACTGCCTCACCCTTCTGCACCATACGATGGTTGGAAAGGTTACGGCCGTAGCATTTCGCGCAAACGCCCTTCTTAGACTCGCAAGTGAGCACCGAGCGTATCTCCACACTCTCAATAGGCGATTTCTCGATACGGTCGGCAATTGCCTCCGTAATCTCTTCTCCGGCATGGACGATGATATCATCTGGATTGAACGGGTCTACGATGTCATGCACTGACACACGTCCGAGAATGCGCTCGCTGAGTGTAGCCACAACCTCCTCATTATTCTTGACCTCACGGCATTCAAGTCCGCGGAGTGTGCCGCAATCCTCTTCAGTGATGATCACGTCATGTGCAACATCAACAAGACGACGGGTAAGATATCCCGCATCGGCAGTCTTCAACGCAGTATCCGCAAGACCCTTACGAGCACCGTGCGTAGAGATGAAGTATTCCAGCACCGACAGACCTTCCTTGAAGTTTGCAAGAATCGGGTTCTCGATGATCTGACCACCCTCGGCACCCGCTTTCTGCGGCTTTGCCATAAGACCACGCATGCCGGAGAGCTGACGAATCTGGTCTTTAGAACCACGCGCGCCCGAATCAAGCATCATGTAGACTGAGTTGAATCCCTGCTGGTCAGACTCCATCTGCTTCATAAGAGTGTTGGCAAGCTTGGCGTTAACGTGTGTCCACACAT
>CAMWSM010000075.1 GCA_947176915.1 uncultured Porphyromonadaceae bacterium
CCTTAACCCCTTAACCCCTTAACCCCCATGATTTCCCAAAACAAAACCACCGACCCCGAGTCAATAAACATCGTAAACGGTGCTCCGGACATGCACTCCGGCAGCGCAGGACTCAACACCCAGCTTCCCGGACAGGCAGCAACTGTCAGCGGGGCTGCCGAAGCCTCCGGAGGAATAGGAAGCGAGAATTTCATCACCCCCTCCATCGACGATGAGCTGTTCCGCTTCAACAGTGAGGACACACCTCTCATGAATCTTATGCTCAAGGCGAAGAAAGTGAAAGTAAACTCTCCGGAAGTTGACCACTACATGATTGACGAGCCACGCAACTTTGTGGTAACCATCGACGAATGCGGCGGCAGCCCCAAAGGGAAGCAACTTCTCCCCTTGGCAGATGAGGACTCCACCATCGTGCGCCCCTATACCACTCTTTTGGTGAAAGGAGTGAACGGCTACGATCCAACCGGCTCATACGTAACTCCCGGAAAAGATCTAATGCTGTTCGTAACGGGCATGGATAGTGGCGGAAATCCCGTCGTCCGTGCCGTAAACGGGAAAAAAAGCAATCCCGAGGATGAATACAGCTTCCTTCCCCTGATCCCTTCCGGCACCAAGCTCCTCATCCTCGCCAACTCCCTCTACGAAACCCAAAAGGAGGTGGATCCCGACCTCATCCTCCCTCAGCCCACGCGCATATATCTCCAGAAAAGGGGCATGAACCAGGTGGTCAGCGACTACTTTGAAAGCCAGAAGAAAAGGATGCCCTTCTCGCGTGCTGTCATAGCCGAGCAAGCCATTGCCAATTTCAAAGTGAGGGGCAACCGAACTCTCTGGGCAAGCCGGGCAGGGCGCTTTAAGGTGGAGGTTGACAAGATGGGACTTCAATATGTCTATACCACAGAAGGTCTGCGTTGGCAATTCCGCCGTGAGCTTCAGGAACCGGGCACCTGGACTTTCGAGAAGATCATAGCCCTTGCCAAAATGTTTTTCACCGGCGAGGATGTTCCCAAAAGCGCCATCCTCCTTGCCGGCAAAAATCTTCTCGAGAAGATTCAGAAGATAGATTTCTCCGATCATCCCGAAATTCAGATCACCACAAAAACCAACAGCGTTGGCTGGGTAGTTACCAATTTCCATACCGTCTTCGGCGACATCGAGATTAAACGCGAGCCTACCCTCGACCGTCTCGGATGGAGCAATTCGGGGGCACTTATAGGCGACAACCGGCTTGTCCATTATGTCTATTCCTCCGAACATTCCTTCAGCGACCGTGTAGAGGGTGAGGAGGCATCACGCACAGGGATTCTGATCTGGGATGCCGTAGCCCTTAAAGGCACATGCCACATCTGGATTGACGGCGATTCACAGGAGGCAAACGCCGACTCCACCCAAATTATCCTATGGGATAAGGAGACTCTCCCACTCCTTGCCGACACACTCCCCGAGGGCATCTATTATTTCACACGCTCCATCCCCTCCGCACGCATCAAAAGCGGCACCATGTATCGCGCCATTGTCAGCGAAGATAACGTAAACTGGACAGAATTTACCTCCGAATTTAAATTATGATGAAGACATATATCTCCCCCGGACTCCTCGACTGGCATTTCCGCGTATGCGTAGGAAAAGCCACTGTCAACGTCCATTTCTCAGGAGGCCATTTGGGCCCTAACGGAATGAAACCCGCAAGCTTCTCCACCGATCAAGCCGCTCTCCAGAAAATAATCGAGGAGTCTCCTCAATTCCGTCGCGGAAGAATATTGATCCACAAGGACATAACCTTTGAAAAGAGAAAATCATGCTCATCTCTCGAATAGCGGAAGACGTAGCCCTTCTCATGGGTTCAGCGCCACCCTCTGTATTTTCCGATGAAACCCCTTTCACATCCGGATTCGCCCTGCTTGTAGCCCTCGAAGTGGAGGAGTGTGCCGCCCGCGCACTCTCCTCCCTTCCCCGGGAACTTTGGGAGGATTTAAAGCATATTCCGTCCGACAGTCTTTCAGTGCTCCCTTCCGGTGAACACCGCCTCCCTCTTCCCTCCGATTTCCTGCGGCTCCATTCCCTGCGCATGTCGGACTGGGAAATGCCCGTTCGGTCTCCTTATCCCTCCACCCACTGGCTACTGCCTCTTCAGGAAAGCAATATGAAATGTGTGGAAGGGGTTCCCGACCGTCCGCTGGCATTCCTTGACTCCGACCCCGACTGCGGACGCATTCTAAGGATATTCGGCTCCTCACCGGGCGCCTCTCTTCTGAACGCCTCCTATCTCGCGGCTCCCAAAATCAATGATGCCGGTGAGATCTCGATTCCCCGGGCAGCATATCCCGAGACTCTGCGTCTCCTGAAGTCGCGCATTGACGGCTTATCCTCAGGATAATCAGAGTGTGGAGGTGGAACGTGTCTGGCAGACCACCCTGTAAATTCCGTAAAGCGAAGACTTCGGTATCTGGATGGGGGGATAGTTGCGATTGTAGCTTGATGCTTCGATATACTGTTCCCCCTCTTCAGAAGGGCGCAACACCTTTACCAAAACTCCGTTTTCAGTGTCGATCACCATCGGATTCCCCCAGGGAATAAATGCTCTCTCGTTGATTTTCTTGATATATAGCACTGTGCCTCCATATATTTCCGGCTCCATGCTGTCGCCGGAAACCCTGATGGCGAAATCCACACCCTTGCAAGGTGCGATTATCTTCTCGCAGTCGGCAAGAGCCACACCCTGAGAGAGCATCTGGAGCGTGCCTGCCATTGCCTCTACAGGAAGCAGCGGCACAATGTAGTCGTCAAGTTCTGTCCTCTCCGGGGGAGTCGTCAGCATATCCCCTTCCCCGTATAGGAGCCAGTCTCTATTTAAGTGCGGAAAGAGCTTCGTCATTTTCCTTACCTTCTCCTCCGGCATTGACTTGCGCATCGCCCCGACGTATGCCACTGAGAGTCCCATCCTGCGGGCAAATTCACTCTTGGAAATACCCTCATGTTTCAAGAATTTCAGAATCCGGCTCTTTACGGTGGTGTCTCCGCCGGTTTCCTCCTCTTTATTTATCATTATTTCCTCATCCATAATATTTATCTTTTAAAGTTGCTTTAACATATTCTATATTAATAGAGCAAAGTTATAAATATTATATCAAATCCGCAAATAAAAATGAAAACCATAGAAATATCAATCAGCAGGGAGGCTGTAATGGCAGCCGTCGCGGAAGCAGCCCTATTCACAGGGCATCGGCTGCCTGCCTCTGAGAATGATCCGGCAGAGATCAGGGTGGAGCGCGTGCGCACCGCCGCCAACGATTCCCTGCTTCTCGCCCGCTACTGGGAGGAAGCCGCCTCTATCCTTGCCATCCGGCTTAAAGACCATCTCCTGAAATCGGATTTCGGAGATGAATCATTAGAAATAATCCTCAACCTGAGCAACTCCTACGACGACACTCAGACACCCTCCTTACGTGCCTCCCTCTTCTCCTTTATGGAGAATGCCATAATTTCCCGCTGGTTTCGCGTCACCCTTCCCTCGGAAAGCCTTCTCTACTCAGCCGAAGCAGAGCGTCTTCTGACCGAAGCCGAACGCCGCCTATGCCACCGCCTCCCACCCCAAAGAAGATTTAACCATGCAGACAATCGAAATCAATCTTGACATATCTGAAATCATCTACGATATTCAGAACAAGACCTACCTGACAGGAAAATGCCGTAGGTCAGACAGCAATCACGAACTCGTTGCCAACATGCAGGCTAACGACGACGATGAGAACGCAAATCAGGTGCTCCGTTCCGTGTCGATGGCTTTCTCAATACTGAAAACCAAGCTCGGCGAATATCTACGCCTTAACGGAACAGAATCATCAAACACCCTCCTCTCCCCAAGCTCCCGGCTATTTCTCGCGCTATCCATGCCCTCCAACTACAATCTCTCCACTCTTGACACGATAGCGGAGGCTGCCCATCAGTTTATCGTAAGTTCCGCAATTGTCGACTGGTTCACAATCACACATAAGACCGATGCCCCGGAATATTCAGCCTTGGCTGAAACCTCGCTGAAAATTATGGTGGAGGCGGTCAACAAGCGCTCACGTCCGTTGCGTAGAAAGGGGGAGCAGGCATGACCACACTTCTCACCCTGAGGCGTTCCGAACTGCTTGCAGACGTTGCCGATGCCGCATTCGTCGTGGCTGATGTGGAGGAGGATAGCGTCAACGCCCACAGGCTTCACCAGACTTTCGACGTATGTGAAGAGGGAAACCTCCATGCCACCAACCGCCTCATCGACCTTGCCTTCTCCGAGGCGGCATTAAAACTGCTGCCTCTCTCCGGAGGTTCCAAACCTCAATACGGCTCAGAATTTCTGCGCCTCCATCTGCGTCTCCCCGCTTCCGTGAGACATCAGCTCGAAGAACCGCTTCACAGAGCTGTCCATGAATATATCGTGGCGCGCACTCTCGAAGAGCGACTTGCCGTAACCCTCCCCGCCTCCCGACCGGAATGGGAGCGCAAGAGCCTCTCCCTCTCCACCCTCATCTCCACCCTCGTAGCCCGCGCCATCTCCCGCCACCCTATCCGCCGCCGCCTCCCCCCTTTCCCGTAATACTTGGGAGGGGACCCGTAATGCTTGGGAGGGGATTGCTCCGCAATCCCGCTGCGCGACAAAACTCCATTTGAGCAAAGAGAAATTACCTTTTTACGAGGTAGCGGGATTGCGGAGCAATCCCCACCCGAGCATTACGGATCCTCCTCCCAAGCATTACGTAAAAAGGGTGCATCGAAAAATTCCGATGCACCCTTCCCATTATCTAAAGCCTTGAGCCTTGAGCCTAATGCCTAAAACCTAAAGCCTATAGCCTAATGCCTATAGCCTAAAGCCTCTCATCTAAACCTCCTATTACCATTCAAAACAGGCTTTCCATCCTCTGCCTTATTCTTATTGGCAGAATTCTTGATGATATTGTAGGCAATAGGAGCCGCGCAATAGAGCGAGCAGAACGTACCTACAATCACACCGAAGATCATTGCGAAAGTGAATGAACGGATAGTGTCGCCGCCGAGGAAGAAGATGCAGCAGAGCACCAACAGAGTCGAGAACGAAGTCATTACCGTACGGGTAAGAGTCGTATTGAGCGACTTGTTGAAAGTCTCGAAGCGATCCTCTTTCGGATAGAGCTTCATCATCTCGCGGACACGGTCAAACACAACCACCGTATCATTGATCTGATAACCGATGATTGTCAGCACCGCAGCGATAAACGACTGGTCAATCTCCATAGAGAAGGGGAGGAAGCCCCAGCAGATGGAGTAGAAGCCGATGATGAGGAATGCTGTGAGGGCTACCGCGCAAACAGCGCCAACCGAGAAGGCGATGTTGCGGAAACGCACGAGGATATAGAGGAACATGCAGACAACGGCGATTCCGACTGCCCAATAGGCATCACGCTTCATGTCGTCGGCTACCGAAGGACCTACTTTCTGGATAGAGATGATGCCGTGGCTTTCATCCGCTACAGTGAAGGCGCTTTCATCCATAACCTTGCCGTCTGCCCCTGTGAGCTCCGGCTTCAGGTTTTTGTAGAGGAGGCCTGTGATCTCATTGTCGATGTTGGCATCCTCTGAGTCAATCTTATAGTTGGTGGAGATACGCACCTTGGAAGCATCGTCGATAGTGATGACCCCTACGCTGACAGTCTTGTCGTTTGCCTCTGTCTGAAGAGCGTCGAGAAGACGGCCCTGGATCACTGACGGATCAACATCCTTCTCAAACTGCACTACATAGTTGCGGCCGCCGGAGAAGTCGATGCCCTGGTTCATGCCGCGGAACACCAACGATGCGATTGAAATCACGATAAGGAACAGCCAGAAAGCTGCCACGGGTTTTGCCTGACCGAGGAAATTGACCTTCGTGTTGGCAAGGAAGTTGCGGCTTATCTTGGTGTCGAAAGTCATGTTGGCGCAGCGTCCGTTCTTTGTGATGAGGTCGAAGGCGATGCGGGTGAGGAACACGGCTGTGAAGAAGGAGCAGACAAGACCGATGATGAGGGTCGTCGCGAAGCCCTTGATCGGACCGGAGCCGAAGATAAGAAGGATCACGCCGGTGATGACCGAAGTGAGGTTAGAGTCGAAGATGGCTGAGAATGCATTGCTGTAGCCTTCGGAGATGGCCTGGCGGAGTTTCTTGCCGAGGCGTAATTCCTCTTTCGTGCGCTCGAAGATAAGCACGTTGGCATCCACTGCCATACCTAAGGCAAGAACGATACCGGCGATACCTGAAAGCGTCAGCACTGCCTGGAAGGAGGCGAGAATGCCGAGTGTGAAGTAAAGGTTGAGGATAAGACCTACGTTGGCTACAAGACCCGGGATCACGCCGTAGATGAGGATCATGAAGACCATCAGAAGCGCGATTGCCACGATGAAGGAGAGGAAGCCCTGCTGAACTGCCTCTGCGCCAAGGCTCGGACCGATCACGTTGTTGCTCACCACGTCTACTTTCGCGCTCATCTTGCCTGATTTCAACACGTTGGCAAGGTCGTTAGCCTCTTCAGGGGTGAAATTGCCGGTGATCTGCGAACGTCCGCCGGTGATCTCCGCGTTTACATTCGGGAATGAATATACGTTGTT
Organism: uncultured Porphyromonadaceae bacterium; assembly: GCA_947176915.1. Taxonomy (GTDB): domain Bacteria; phylum Bacteroidota; class Bacteroidia; order Bacteroidales; family Muribaculaceae; genus Lepagella. The sequence continues at coordinate 6,604 of CAMWSM010000075.1, forward strand.
GTCAAGCACGATAGCGATCGGTCTGCCGATATTGTTGCGGGTGATGGTTGCCCACGCCTGTGCGCCGTTGTCGCTCATCGTCATGTTCACCATATTGCCCTGAAGCTTGTCGAACTCAGAGCTTGCCGATGTTACGGCATCCCCCTGCAGCGCCGGATCACCCTTAAGGGCTACAAGCTGCCAGTAGGGAGTGGTGCGATCCTCGCCGTTTGCCTTTTTCAGGATGTTGCCCTGCACGTCTACCACCGGCATATCGATCGGCTTCACGCTCCACACTGCCGAGAAATCGCTCGGAAGTTTCTGCTTGGCAAGGGGAGAGGAGAGGATGCTGTCCACCACAACGCGGTTCTGGGGAGTAACCATGCCCAACACCGGGCTCCCCTTGCGCTGACCCCCTCCGAGAAGTTCGAGAAGGTTGGTGTGATTGATAGTGTCCTGCTGGGCCCACATCTGCGCGAATGAGGAAAGATCATTAGCAATCTCCTCATAGTTATAAACTTCGAAGAACTCAAGGTTTGCCGACGATTTGAGAAGGTCAGTTACACGCTCCGGTTCTTTAACGCCCGGAAGTTCAAGAAGGATCTGGCCCGACTTGTCCTGAAGCTTCTGGATGTTGGGGGCAACGACGCCAAACTGGTCGATACGGGTGCGGAAAATATTGAAGGCGGCGTCAACCTGGCTGTCCACCTGCTTGCGGAGTGCCTCGGTTACCTCTGCATTGCTTGAATTTCCCTTGATCTTGGAAAGAAACTCTCCCTCGCGCTCAAACAGACCTGACATTACGCCCGGCTGGATATAGCTTGCGAATTTGGAGATGAAATCTTTGTCCGACCCTTTCACGCCGGCTGCCTCTGCTTTGGAGATTGCCTCGTTGATCTGGCGGAGCTGACTCTCGCCGGCGGCATACTGGCGGAGAATGTCCGGCACTGAGATTTCAAGCACCACGTTCATGCCACCCTTAAGGTCAAGGCCAAGCCCTATTTCGAGCTTGCGCACCTGATTGTAGGTGTAGCCGAGATATACCTTCTCTTTGTCGATAGAATCGTTGAACTGCTTAAGATTCTGTTTGTAAGCATCATTGGTCACATCATTCGTGCCCGACATCAGCGCGGCATACTCCTGAGCCTTCTTCTCGTAATGCGAAGTTACGAAACTGAAGGAGATGTAAAAGCCGCAGATAAGGACCAAAAGGATGGCAATGGTGCTGATAAACCCTTTGTTCTGCATTTTCTTTTGATTGGTTTTATTGTTAGTTTGAATTTATTATTCACATTCACCGGGAGTAGGGGCAGTCCCCTGCCCCGGAATGTCCCCGCAAAAATCCCGTCGCAAAAACCCCGTCGCAAGCTTCGTCGCCCCCGGGGGCAAGAGACTGCCCCCTCTCCCATGAAACGGGGAGCAGGCTCATAAGCCGAGATTTTTCAGCCTGCAAATATAGTGCAATTTTTTCACCTAACCCCTATTTCTTTAATTAAAAATGTAATTTTTACTTTTTTTATCCCCATTTTTTTAAACGAACTGCAAAATTATTGCTACTTTTGTCCCTCCCCTTCCCCTCTTAACATCTTAACATCTTAACATCTTAACACCCCCATCCCCCGATGAAGAAGTCAATCCCATATATTATCTTTCTCCTTTCCCTCCTCCTGGCGGCATGTGCTTCCATCGGAAACCCCACCGGAGGTCCCCGCGACGAAGACCCTCCGCGCTTCGTAAAGGCGAACCCTGCCCCCGGCTCAACCAACGTCAGCCGGCGCAAAATCGAAATAGAGTTCAATGAACTCGTCAACGTCAAGGATGCCTTCACAAAAGTGGTGGTGTCTCCCCCCTCCTCGCAGGTGCCGCGAGTCTCTTCCCTGGGAAGGAAGGTTACAGTGCAGTTCAACGATACGCTCCTCCCGAACACTACCTATTCCATCGACTTCGCCGACGCCATAGAGGACAATAACGAGGCTAACAAGCTCCAGGGATTCACCTACACATTCTCCACCGGTGAGACTCTCGACTCCCTGCGCATCTCAGGCATGGTTCTCTCTGCCGACGGCTCTGAGCCTCAGCAGGGTATGCTCGTGGGAGTTTACTCAAACCTTGCCGATTCCGCCCTCTCCACTCTCCCCTTCGAGCGCGTGGCAAAAACCGACGACCGGGGTCGCTTCTCTATCCTCGGACTGAGCCCCGGATCCTACCGCATTTTCGCTGTCAATGATGTCGACAACGACTACAAACGTTCCAATCCGGAGGAGGCGATGGCTTTCTACGATTTCATCCTTTCCCCCTCTTCCGAACGTGTGAACGCTACGGACACTGTCTTCAACCTTCTCACGGGTGAGGTCGACACAATTGTGAATCGCGAACGCACGCGCTTCCTCCCTAACGACATTCTCCTCCGCTCTTTCGAGAGCGACTATAAGGCGCAGTTCCTCCAGAAGTATGAGCGTGTGGATTCCACTCGCCTCTCTTTCATCTTCAACGCCCCCTCGAAGACCCTTCCGGAGCTTTCGATTGTCGGAATCGACGGATATAAGGATTGGTACACTCTCGAACGTTCCGCCGGAAACGACACGCTCACCTACTGGCTCCGCCCCCGGAGCCTTATAGCCGTAGACTCCCTACGCATCTCCGCCACTTATCTCCGCACAGACTCTGCCCAGAAACTCTCCTCTGCCACCGACACCCTCCGCTTCTTCCGCCTCCAGCCGAAAAAGGGGAAGGAGGATAAGAAGAAAAAGAAGGAGGAGAGTGCCGACACTCTCCCCCCGGTTATCCCTCCCCTCGGATTCCGTATGATATCCTCTTCCTCCCAGGAGGTCTATCTCCCTCTGATAATGGAGTTTGACACACCCCTTCAGCGCCTCGACTCGGCGGCTTTCCATCTGGAGACAATGATTGATTCCGTGTGGCATCCCGTAAAAAAGCCGTGGCGCCCGGAGCCGTTCGATTCCGTGTCGCCGCGAAAGCTTAAGATTGAGTATCCCTGGGATTACTCCACCCAATACCGCCTGCGGATAGACTCCCTGGCTGCCGAGGGAATCTACGGACTTTTCTCCGACCCCATAGAGCACACCTTCAAGACCAAGGGGGAGGAGGATTATTGCGCCATAACGCTCAATATCTCCAATTTCACTGATTCAATACCGGCTTTTGTGGAACTCCTTTCCACATCCGACGCCCCGATACGCCGCCTCCCGGTGGTGAATGGTTCCGTTACGTTCCGCTATCTCCCTGCCGGAAAATATTACGCCCGCATCTTCGAAGACCATAACGGAAACGGCATTTTCGATACGGGCGATTTCTCTCAGCTCCGTCAGCCTGACGTGGCTTACTATTATCCCAAGATTATTTCCGTGAAGAAAAACTGGGACAAGACGGAAGACTGGAATGTCTTCTCAACTGCCGTCGACCTCATGAAGCCGGAGGCTATCAAGAAGAATAAGTCGGAGGCTGAAAAACGGGCGCGGTCTAAGCGTAACGAGGATCTCAACGATGATGAGGAGGAGGAGCCTTTCGACCCCACCCGAAATCCTTTCAGATAAATCCTCTTCGCCCTCCGTAAAAGCCTGTCGCCGAACCTTTGGCGCGTCTCACTATCTTGGGAATCCCCATCTCGCGGAAGCATACGTGCAGCCCTATGGCGCGGGTCATGAGAAGATCGTCATGACATCCCTCCAAGGCGCCGTAGCTCCCGTCCTGACGCTGTTCGTAGGTGAGATATTCCGAAAGGCATTCCTCCTCGCGCTCTACGTAGTCGCCGTCTCTGATCACCTTCACGAGAGTGGAGATGATCATCGGCTTTGTCAGCCTGTTGGTGTGGAAGCCATATTTCGCCGGGCGCTTCTCCCGGATATCCTCCTCGCTCCTGCGCCGGGCATAGAGATTAGGGTAATGCCGCCGGATCTGATTCAGTATATAGCCCGACTGTTCGCTCTCCCCGCTCCCACCTTCGCGGCTCTCAAGGCTGTTGCTCTCTATCACGAGGAGGGCGTCGTCGTAATATTTCGCTATCCGGGCGGCGTTCCACGCAAGAAGGTCGTGATCGGTGTGCCCTCTCCATTGAGCCACAACCTCGGGCTGTCCCCCTTCGCGCATCCGTAAGCGGTCGAACACGGTGATTACCGACCAGTCGGCATCCTTGTGCCTCCCTCCGATGTCCACCACCGCAAGATACCTCTCCTCAACCCTCATCTCTTCATCAATCTCCCTGTCGCGCCACACTTTCAGCCCACCCCCTTCGTTCTCTATGAATTCCGGGTTTCTGAGGCTTTCCTCCCCGGTCGGGGCATCTCCGTGAATCTCCCCGCGGCGGGCAGGAAGCCGGCACCCCTCCCGCAACGCCTCGACGCGATATTTGTCGAATACGCGGGCGCCGGAATGCACGAATGCCTCTACATCGTCGCTCGGATATTCGGCTGCCATGAGCGCATGGTCGGAATATTTCGCCCGCTCCTTGACATACCAGTGGATAGCCTCCAGCGATGCCCCGCGCTCCCGGAGCATCCATAGATAGCTTCCGGGCTGGCTGCGGTCGTTGGCGGGCTGATCGCAATAGCGCCCTTCTACGAGGCGGCGCTCAAATTCATCCCTCTCGGCGTCGGAGGGGAAGGGAAGTGAATACTGATCAATCTCATACCACGCCACGAAGAGTGCCTTGAATTGACTTTCCCCCCTCTTCGCGGCTTCATATTCCTTGTGGAAGAAATTTCCGGTGCCATTGGCTGTCGATTCCATGACTATCATGGTCAGGGGTTCGTAAAGCACGCCGGAGGTGGCTGCCCTGTGAATGTCCTCCGCGCTCTTGCGGGGTGTGGACCGCCAGAGCCCCACTTCCGAGCAGTGTATGAGGTTATAGTCTCCCCCTCGGCAGGAGTCGGGACGTTCGGCTGTCCCTATCTTCACCTTGCAGTTCCGTCCCACAACCCTGAAGGCGGCTCCGGCGCTCCCCACGCGCTCCGTAGGTCGCGTGGGAGGGGTGCCGGCATAATCCTCATAAAGCATTTCGGGGGGATAATGCGCCAACATCCTGTCAAACATATCCTTGATCTCATCGGTGGCACACTTCTGATGGGCGATGATCAGCGAGTTGAGTCCCTTCTTATGCACCAGCTGGAGCCACGCCATATAGAGCTGGATGCACGTGCTCCCGCCCCATTGCCGCGCCTTAAGCAGGATGAGGCGGATCGGCTTCCGGGCGAGGCGCATCTCCTCCAGGGCTGCCACAAGCTTGCGCTGCGGACGGTTGAGCTTGAAAAGCACATCCTCACCACCCCCCTTCGGCTTTATGTAGGCATACTTCGCCGCCCATTCCTCAAAAGGCGTTAGGCTTGAGGCATCAGGCTCACTCATGCTCCCCCCTTTCCCGGCGCAGCCGCTGCTTCTCCTTATATATCACCGAGCGCACCGTCTCACACGCCAGATAGGAACGCGGAGCCGGACCATTAACTATCTCCGCTGTCAATTCCGCAATCGACGCATCCTTTCTTTCGGCTCGCAGACGCATGAACCGGGCGAAAATCTCCCGATACATCTCCCTCCTCTCCGGGTGCATCCCCTCCAGGGGATTCTTCCCCGCGAGCATCCTCCCGACTATAGCGGCAGCCCGCGTCTCGCTCACCCAGAAACGCGGAGGCGGCACAGCTGCCACAGTGCGGAAAGCACTATTCATATCTATCACTGACTGGCGAGACAATGTCTCGCGAAAACTGCGGAGCAAAAACCGACGTCTCTCACCGTCAAACTCCGCCACGGCATTAATCTTTCTCATGGCAAATCAAATTTTTTAGGCCTTAGGCTTTAGGCCCAAGGCGTTAGGGGTTAGGCTCGAGGCGATAGGCTTTGAGCTGGCAAGCCCTCTTGAGCCTAAAGCCTAAAGCCTCGTGCCTAATACCTAATACCTCTATTAACAATGCCGCAAAATTAATAACAAAATTTTAAATATGCAAACAAATCTCGCTGGGAGGAGGGGCAGTCCCTGCCCCGAACTGTCCCCGCAAAAATCCCATCAAAAATCCCATTAAATCCATATTAAATCCCCATCAACCCCCCTTTTGTCGCAACTTTGTCGCCCCCGGGGGCAAGAGACTGCCCCCTCTCCCAGCACCTCCCCTTAAACTTCCTTCCCGCCCATCACAAGCGTATAATCCTCCCGAGGTAAATCCTTCGGATTAGCATAAATATAAGCCCGAGTATTAAGCAAATGCCGCTCATTACGTATCATTCGGTCCCAATATCTTTCCTGCCAGACCGCTCCACTTTTTTGAAGATAGCGGTTGAGAACACGTGCCGTGTAATGCTTTATATTCTCTATGACCCTCTTATGATTGGAAGAAAAAGCAGCCAAAAAATGCAAATGGTTAGGCATTATCACAAGGTCGTAACACTCCATATCTTTGTAAAAATTTATAGCCTCCACAATAACCTTGCGACACTTTCCGTCACGCAATATACAATCGCCATACCCCCTATCGAGATATTCCTGCAAAAGTCTTCTGTAATGGATTTCCAATTTTCGGGAATTATCTTCATCAACTTTAAGCGCCTGTTCATAAAGTGACAATTCATTCTTAATTTTCTCAAGGGCCGGCGGAGGAAGAGAATCAGCAAGCCGTATTGTCACAAACTGCAGTTTCCCCGGCTGATACCAATGTGGAATTTTCGACCCATAATCAGTAATAGGAGCGAATTTATCAAGAAAAGCATCCGTCGGGAAAAAAGCCATAACCGTAAAATTTAAATTAAAAACTATTGGGAGTCCCTGGGAATCCCTGGGAATCCCTGGGAGGAGGGGCAGTCCCCTGCCCCGAAATCTCCCCGCAAAAATCCCCGTTAAAATCCCATCAAAAATCCCATCAAAAATCCTCTTACCTCTCCCCAGAGTCGCCCCCGGGGGCAAGGGACTGCCCCCTCTCCCAGCACCCCGTCAAAAAAATCAAACGTTAAGCAGCGCATTCAGCCCCAACAGGCGATCCAGCGGTATCACCGACGCATCATAGCTCTGCCCCGAAACCGCCGTAACCTCATAACCATACCTCTCAAGACTGCGCACCACCGACGATGGATCGGAATGGCTCACACGCAGATCCACCACAAGACGCTCCTCACTGTCAAACTCCGTAGTGAGTTCAAGCAGATGCGCATCCACATCCTCAACAGCCCTGGCGAGCACCGAAGCACTGTAATCGGAAGGATCGCAAACCACCGTAACATGGCTTGTCTCCTCCTTCGCAGGGATAGGAATATGTAATTTATATTGTGTTAACCTTTCCTTCATTATAATATAATCTTTTTTTTTCGTAAATTTGCACTCCGGGAGGAGGGGCAGTCCTCTGCCCCGAACCGCTGGGAGGAGGGGCAGTCTCTGCCCCGAACTGTCCCCGCAAAAATCCCCGGGGAAAAATTCTCTTGCCTCTCCCCGGAGTCGCCCCCGGGGGCAAGGGACTGCCCCCTCTCCCGGTGAGGGACTGCTCCCCTCTCGAGCCTTGTGCCTCGAGCCTAACCTCCCCTCCAATACTACAACAAATTTTATGCCAAAAAAATTAAAAATAACAAGAAATAAATTATGAGCCGTCTTAGCGTCAACATAAACAAAGTGGCAACCCTGCGCAACGCACGTGGCGAAGACCGCCCCAACGTAGTCAAGTTTGCCGTGGAATGTGAGCGTCTCGGAGCTCAGGGCATCACCGTTCACCCTCGTCCCGACGAACGGCACATCACCTACAAGGATGTGCTGGCATTGAAAAACGTCGTTACAACCGAATTTAACATCGAAGGCTATCCCGACGCACGCTTCATGGAAATCGTGGAGCGTGTCCGTCCGGCTCAAGCCACACTCGTGCCAGATGCCCCGGACGCCATAACATCCTCCGCAGGCTGGAACGTTGCCGACAACTCCACTTTCCTTTCCCTCATCTGCCGCCGCCTGCGAATGCTCGGCGTCCGCCCCTCGATATTCGTCGACCCTGACCCGGAGCAGGTGAAGCTTGCTGCCGTAGCGGGCGCGGAACGTGTGGAGCTTTACACAAAACCATACGCCGACCGTTTCCAGATCGACCCCGAGGGCGCCATTGCCCCATTCATCGAGGCAGCCGAGACGGCACGCGCACTAAAACTCGGAGTCAACGCCGGCCACGACCTCAACCTTGACAACCTCGCCTACTTCCATCAGCACATCCCCTGGCTCAAAGAGGTAAGCATCGGCCACGCCCTAATCTCCGACTGCCTCTACCTCGGCCTCGAAAAAACCCTCGCCTCCTACCTTGCCTGCCTCAAGGAGTAACCCCCCGCTGGGAGGAGGGGCAGTCCCTGCCCCGAAATGTCCCCGCAAA
>CAMWSM010000076.1 GCA_947176915.1 uncultured Porphyromonadaceae bacterium
ACAAGCCATCGGTACAGAATACATGCACGGCCTCACCGACAACTACCTCCGCGTAGAAGCCCCCCTCGACCCCTCCGCCATCAACACCATCACCCCCCACCTCCTCACCCCCTTAACCCTTAATTCTTAACATCTTAATTCTTAACCCTTAACCCTTAACTCTCCCCCATGCTCGGCGTAATCATCTTAAACTGGAACGGCATAGAACTGCTCAAGCAATTCCTCCCCACAGCCCTTAAACATACCCACGGCAGCGACGTTCAGCTCGTCGTAGCCGATAACGGCTCCACCGACAACTCTGTCGAATGGATCCGCCGGAACTGTCCCGAAGTCAAGATCCTCTCTTTTGAAGAGAATCTCGGATTTGCCGGTGGCTACAACCGTGCCATTGCCGAGACTGACTACGACTATGTCCTCCTCCTGAACTCCGACGTCGAGGTAACGGAAGGGTGGTGGCAGCCCCTTCTTGAATACATGAAAGAGCATCCCGAAGTGGGAGCCTGCCAGCCCAAGATACGCTCCTTCCGGAATAAGAGTATGTTTGAATATGCAGGAGCCGCCGGAGGTTATCTCGACCGGCTCGGCTATCCCTATTGCCGTGGAAGAATTTTGGATAAGGTGGAGAAAGACGAAGGACAATATGACGGCGCGCCTGTGGAGATCACATGGGCATCGGGGGCAGCCCTTATGGTGTACGTGAAGGCATATCGCGAGGCAGGAGGTCTCGATGAGAGATTCTTTGCCCATCAGGAGGAGATCGACCTCTGCTGCCGCATGATAGGGCAGGGGTATAAAGTGATGGCGCTCAGCGATTCCGTAGTATATCATGTCGGCGGTGCCTCCCTTAATCAAGGCAACCCCAAAAAGACCTACCTCAACTTCCGCAACAATCTCCTTCTCCTCCACAAAAACCTCCCCGCGAAGAAAGGGAAACGCCTTCTCTTCATCCGCCGCCTTGTCGACACCCTCGCCTGGGGAATGTACATCATGAAAGGCGACTGGAAAAATGCCTCCGCCATCCTGAAAGCCCACAACGATTTCCGCAAAATGAAAAAACTCTATACCCCCTCCTCCGCCTCACTCCCTCTCACCCCAAAACTAATAATCCTGAATAAGGCGTTAGGCATTAGGCGTTAGGCATTAGGCTCGAGCCTGGGAGGAGGGGCAGTCCCTGCCCCGATCGCGACGCATTCCCTTAATAACGCCTAACGCCTCCCACCTAACGCCTAACGCCTAAAATTAAAAAATGCTAAAAAGTTTTGCTATTACAAAATTAAAAACTAACTTTGCGTCGTGAAGTGCATCTGGTTTTATCCTTCCCTGCACTGCCTTGATCGTCTCGTGTTTCCAAAGCTCGTGAGTTGTTCCCTAAACCACTCTAAGCCAGAAGATTGACTCGTATGGGATTCCCCTATGAAAGACGCCGTGAAAAGGAAGTGCGAAAAAATTAAAAAAATAGTGAAATTTTTTAACCTTTTCATAAAACCAAATGCCTCGCGCGCACGTTGTGAGGATATGGAATACGAGACTCCATAACTGACTGATACGAGAATTTTCAATGCCATCTCTGGCAGAATGCTTAATAACTAAATTTTTTACATTGTGAAAATTAGAGCAATCATAGTGTTTGTAGCCCTCCTTTGCTGTTGCCGCCTCAGCGCGCAGCATGTCGCAGTGAAGACTAACCTTCTCTACGACGCAACAGCTACTGCAAATCTCGGCTTCGAGTTCGCTCTCGCTCCTAAGTGGACGCTCGACATCTCCGGTAATGTAAATGCCTGGAATATCAGCGACTGGCGCACCCGTCATTGGCTCGCTCAGCCCGAAGCCCGATATTGGTTCTGCGAACGCTTCAACGGTCATTTCCTCGCTGTTCACGGCCTCGCCGGTCAATACAATTTCGGAAACCTCCCCGCCAATATCCCCCTCCTCGGGTTTAAAGACCTTAAGGACTATCGCTATCAGGGTTGGATGTACGGCGGAGGAATAGGCTGGGGATATTCCTGGATCCTCTCCAAACACTGGAACATGGAGTTTGAGCTTGGCGTGGGCTACATCTATGCCACTTATAAGAAATATCCTTGTGCGGAATGTGGCTCGGTGATAGATAAGGGCAACAAGCATTACGTAGGCCCGACAAAGATTGCTCTCAATCTCGAATATCTCTTCTAATACGTTCATACGCACTAAACCCAAATTTTTCTCAATTCGAAAGTCATGAAGAAATATATAGCAATATTAGCATTGGGATTGTCCGCACTCTCCGCTGCCGCTGATGGAAACATCACGGTGCAGGATGTCGACATCACAAAGAAAGACTCTCGTCTCAACGTGCGCATGAGCCTTGATGCCTCGCAGCTCGACCTCAATAAAAACCTTGAGATGACTTATACTCCGATGCTTGTGGCGGGCACTGACACTCTCCGTATGACCCCTTTCATTATCGCAGGTCGAAACCGTTGGTATAACCACCTCCGTAATGATAAAAATACCAAGTCGCTATATCGCGCCGGAAAAATCACTCAGCCGATTGAATATTCCTATTCGGCTCCTTTGCAGGAATGGATGAATCAGTCGAGCCTCGTGATCGCTACGGAGGAATACGGCTGTTGCAACACCAATAAGGGTGAGCTCGACGTGCCTGTGGCTGAAATCGATTATAATCCCCCTACGTTCGCTCCCGCTTACGCCTACATTACCCCGAAGGCTGAGGCTGTGAAGATGCGCTCAATTTCCGCCCGGGCTTATATCGACTTCCCGGTCAACCGTACGGAGATCTTCCCGGATTATCGCCGCAACCCTCAGGAGCTTAGGAAAATTCAGGCTACCATCGATTCTGTAAAGAACGATCCTAACCTCACCATAACCAATATCAATATCCACGGTTATGCTTCTCCGGAAGGTTCCTACTCCAACAATGAGCGTCTGGCTAAGGGGCGTACTGAAGCTCTCGCCTCTTACGTGAACGGGCTTTTCCATTTCCCGAAGGGAACTTTCACTACGGAATATACCCCCGAGGACTGGGCAGGTCTGAAAGAATATGTTGAAAGCGACACTGCGGCATATACTCTCACAAACCGCGACGCTATCCTCGACATTATCAATTCTCCGAAGTATGCAAACAATCCCGACGGACGTAATGAGGCTATCCGTTTCACCTACCCCGCAGATTATAAATTCCTCCTTGAGAATATCTATCCGGGATTGCGCCACTCTGACTACGACGTGAAGTTTAACGTTCGCGACTATACCGATCCAAAGGAGATCATTGAGATGATGCACACCGCTCCTCAGAATCTCTCTCTGCAGGAACTCTTCGTGGCTGCAAACAGTGTGGAGAAGGGTAGCGAGGTATATAATGAGGCGTTTGAAATCGCGGCTCGTATGTTCCCCGATGATCCTACTGCAAACCTTAACGCTGCTTTCTGCGCTCTCCAGAACAATGATCTCTCGAAGGCTGAGTATTATCTTCAGAAGGCTGGCGACAGCGATGAGGCCAAGTATGCACGTGGCATCCTTCTTGTCCGTCTCGGCAAGAAAGCTGAGGCTCAGGAAATTTTCCACAGTCTTCCTTTCCTCCCGCAGGCAAGAGAGGCAGAGGGCGAACTGAACGTCCTCATCGAGAAGACCGACAATCCTATTAAGGTAGTTACAAACCAACTCCCCTAATCCCCGTGGGTCGGGGTAGGCTAAAACCCCGACCCCGGATATAAATTCCGATCCTAAATAAATTTTATAAATAACATCTAATAACTTTCAAAAATCATGAAAAAGATCTATGGTTTAGCTTTCGCAACTGCCCTCATGGCGCTTGCAAGCTGCTCTTCCGACGATGCACCGGAAGTAAAGAACCCCAACGTAATTGACGGTCCCGTTGTCGGCTACGTAAAAATGAACCTCCCCGCAGGTACTCGTGCAGATGCTAATACGTACGTTCATTTCACTAAAGGGGGAACTACCGTTACATGTGTAGCTACTGAAAATGAAGGTGAATATGCTGTTTCGGCTATTCCTGATAAGGTGGTAGTTTTCAGAGGTGCAGATTTTACATCCCCTTATAAAGCGGAGACTACTGACACAGATATATTAACTCCAGCAGTCTTCGGAGACGGTACCTATGGCTCTCCTGTTTCGGCTGCCAATATCTATAATGTTAAAGGTACTCCTGGCGATGCTCCAGCAGTTGTTGTTTATCTCGATCATGTTTATGCAGATGTTACTGTTACAGCCGCGACTGCTACTTCAACTATTACTTCCAAATTGATTGATTATTCAGTAGAGTTCGATCCTGAATATGTGTTCGTAAATGGCGTTGCTCAAAAGACTCCAATCATTAAGACTGTTGTTCCAGATTGGAATTGTGGCTATGGCCCTGAGGACTCTGAGGACGGCGAAAGTAAAGGTTCTCATTGGACTTCTACTTCTTGGGATTGGACCAAAACAGATGAAGTGACTCATTATAAACTTTCTGAAATTACGAAAGGGAAAAAACAGGAGAATGAAAAGATTTTCGAACGCGTAGGTAAGTCTGATGCTTCCCTTAAGAAAGATTACACTCACATTATTGTAGCAGGAAAATACATTCTGACAGATAAGGAAGGGAAAAAACTGGTTGCTGATGATAATTGGGACGGCACATTCTATGTGTATGGTGCAGACGAAAATGGCAACGGGCATGTTTATCTTTCTGAGGCCGATGTTCTTGCTGATATGAATGGAAATTATGAAAATGGAGATAGACTGACACTGGCTAAATCTGAAGGAGCGGGTATGAATACTCACATGACTTTCGGTGGAAAGACCTGTCTGAAATATGATCAAGGTTATGTATATTATGCTGAACCTATCGTAACCAAAATTGGTGAAAAAAATTATGGTAAAGGTGTTGTAAGAAATCATCAATATAAAATCAACGTTTCTCAGATCAACGGTTGGGGTATTGCTATACCAAACATTGATGAACCAATTATTCCGGAGGATCAAGATAAGGACGCTGATAAGAGCTATTTGATGCTTGATATTAAGATTAATGCATTTGAAACCGTTGCTGGTCAGGATGTTAAGTGGTAATATCCAAGCGAAATAAAACAGAGGAGTTTTTCTAATTAGGGAACAGATGAATTCCTCAGCCACACGCCCGTGAAACGGCGTGTGGCTACTAAAAATTAATTAATTCAATCTTGAAAAAAATACTAACAACACATACAAATGAAACTGTCTAATTTCTTTACTAATTCCCGCCGGTGGCTCCTCGCTTCTGTTACTCTCCTGACGCTCGCCGGTTGCAACAATGGATTCGTTTATGAGGACCTCGCCGAGTGTATGCCCGACCGTCGTGTCCGTCTCTCTTTTACTCGTAATATGGACTTTGATGAAAAACGCGAAGAAGAGGTCAAGCATGCTAAGGTCTTTGCTTTCGATAATGAGGGCGCTCTTGTCGACTTTAACGTCTCTGAAGGACAGCAGCTCGTTAATAATGAATACACAATCCCTCTCGCTCTCGAGAAGGATACAAACTATAAATTCATTACCTGGTGTGGCACTGACCAGGATGCGGTAGCCATTAATGCCGATCCTGCTGAGACTATGGGGCGTTCCGAAGGTGATCTCGACAGCAACGGTTCTGATCTTATGGAGGGTCTCGGCGCTACCGTGGCTTCTGAAAACGGTATCATAAAAACCGCTCTCGATCCTGTTCACTACGGAAACGGTGAGCATGCCTTCTCACAGCTTACCGGTATGGAGGAATACACCATCGACCTTACAAAGGATACAAACACCATTATCGTTTATCTCCGCAAGGTGTTGTCGATGGAGGGCCTCGAAGTCTATATCGAGGATAAGAATGATGAGCTCGACTTCAACAACCATATACTGAATGAGGATGCTCACGTGAAGTATTATCCCGTCAAGGTTGAGACTGACGTAGATTGTCCTACCGGCACTGACGGTGGAGCTGACTACACCGGGGAGACTGTAAAAGGAACTAAGCTTACTTTCCACACAAGCCGCCTTTTCGACCCCAACGAGGTGAACGATGAGAGTAACCTTGCCCGCATCATTATTAGGGATACTAATAAGGGTTCGGATATTGTTAATGAACCCCTTGTACAGAATATACTCCTCGCTTCCAAGCCCAGAAATATGGCTCCTGACGGCGAGATGTGGGGCACTAAGAGCGACCAGGAATATCTCGACCGCGAGGATGTCTATGAGGCTGTCTTCACTCTCGAAAATTTGGCCGTTATCGTAGTTCATATCAACGGCTGGAGAGTGGTTATCCAGAATGTCGATATATAGTAAAAAACTAATCCTGAAAAGCTAAATAAATTCTAATAATACCTATACCATGCTACTGAAACGATCTACTATAAAAACACACCACCTCTTATTGCCGGCGTTAGCCCTCTTAGGGCTAACCGCCTGCAATTCCGACGACTCCTCCGAGCCAACCCCCGTGAAGGAGGCTCCCAACAACGGAGGAATAGCCCTCACAATCCCCCTCTCTTCTTCCCGCACAGGCGACGATACATCACCACTCAACAGCAGACTGACAATCGTTGCTTACGATGCCGGAGGGCATAAGATTGAGACTATCCTCAAAAACGGAAAGTTTGTTGACGATTGGTCTGGAAAGGAATCGGATTTCAACAGAATACATAAGGTGTCAGATTATGGCACAGTGATGTCTGTAATGCTCCCTAATGATCTTTATGGTGATTATGCCGCCGGAAAGCATGTAGATGAAAATGGAGAGGAGCATCATGGCATCCAGCTCGTAGCTTTTTACCTCCCGACAGAAAGCACCTCAATTTTCAATAGTGGAGAAGATTTTGAGGCTCCTTATGATCTGAAAGATCTTAATTCTGCAATCAAAGAGAACTATATCCTCAATTTCCCTGTCGAGGACGGCTACTGGACTCAGGCGGATGAAATGTTAATCCCGATGGCTGGTGCCCTGGAACTCACCTCCGCAGTAAAGAACTACGACCCGGTTCTATGGAATGAAAACAATCCGATGTTCCTTAACAATGATCCCCTCATGCTCATCCGCACAATGGCAAAGGTTACAATCAAAAGCGAGGGGGACTTCGTAACCGAGGCATCCTTCAAAACTGCCAATCATGGAACTCTCCTCTCTGAAAATGTTGGCTCTGACGGAAAGGTTACACAGGCGTCTATACCTACTGATGATGCGTTTATGAAAGGTTTTGATGTGTTCCAGAAATATAATGGAGAGGAGGATCATTCATTTGTATTCTATACTTTTGAGCGTGATCTGAAAGATGGAAATAATGCAGGTTTGCTTGAATTAACATCTACGTTAGGAACTAAAAAATTTGATTTTAGACCCACTAATGACGCAGATTTAAATAAACCCGAATGGCAAGGCATCCTTCGTAATCATAGCTATACCTTCACAGTAAAGAAACCGGAAAATAGCGATATTCAGGTGGAAGTGAAGGTTAAGGAATGGGAGCCTGACCGTTATTCTGTCGATCTTTGATCAGATTGAATAAAAAAGGATCCAAAGCATCATGCCAATAAAATCTAATAGCTTATCTTAGTCAATGAAAAGATTTCAAAATATATTTCTATACTTAGCCGCTGCCGGAATGTTGGCTACCATCTCTTCCTGCTCCGACGATTTCCAATCTCCCGACGTTAATCGCGATGGCGTTACCGGAATCACTCTGATGATCCCTAACACCGAGGGTGCTACTCAATTTGCCAAAACCCGTTCCGCTGATGCTGAAACCCGTGGTGCAACACGTGCCGGCGAAGAGGGTGCTATCATCGACGGCGACCTCTGGCTCTTCGCCTACGCCACTAATCCTGCAAATAATTACATCGAGAAGCTGAATGTGGCAGATGCACAGCTCGAGCAGAATGCATATAAAAAGGTAACCGTCACTCTTGCCCCCGACACATATCAGATGTATGTCGTGGCAAACCTCTCTAACTATCTAAGCAATATCACACTCTCTAAAGATCTTTCCCGGACTGATCTGGAGAATGCTATTCTTAATTTTTCAAGCGATAAGCCTCTCTCATTAGAGAATGGTCTGCCGATGGCGTGTAAAAACACTGAAATTAAACTCACTCCTGGAGGCACGGCAGTTGAAAATGGTAAAGTTGAGATTGAAGCCGGCACTAACAAGACGATCTTTGCCGACCTTACTTTCCTCTGCTCCAAAGTGCGCTACACACTGCTCTTCGACCGTTCCGATTTTTCACAAGCTTTCGGCACATCTTCATTTGATCTTACCGGAACCGCTATCTCTAACGTAGCCAACGTTACCAAATGGTATTCTCCCGCTGCTGCTGACTATACCTCACCATTCTCTCTCTCAGGTTCTCCGGAGGCAAAACAATATCCTGCTAATGTAAGCACACTGGAACAAGACGGTGAAACATTAGGAAAACTTGAAGGTGATGCTAATGCTAATGCCGACAAAATGGCATGGCAGGAAGTCCTATATCTCCCCGAAAACCTCTCCACAGAAGACTCTAAGAAAACAACCTTGACCCTCAACACATCCGTTGCCGGTCAAGCCTCATCTTATCAGTTGGTACTTAATTCTCGCAACACAAATCAGACAGGTTCTACACTCCTTGAGCGTGGCCGCTTCTACGACATTGTCTTAAGAGCTAAATCACGTGATATATATGATCTAAGTAATATCACCGTATCTGAATGGACAACCGAGAATCTTCTGGTAGACTTTACTCATACATTTCTTAATCTTTCACAAACAGAGGATATTGAGGTGAAATCTCTCGAACCCTTCTACCTCGGTTACCAAACTGATGGTGTTGGTGGAGTGAAATTTGAGTGTAAAAACACAATGGATAATGGAACCAGTATTATATCCTACAAAACAGATGCAAGTCAGCCCAATACGCTGGTTCTACAGATCAACCCTTCAATAAACGTAGCAGATGTTGATCCAACAAATCGTAAGGGTGTTGCAAAGGTTGAACTGACTGCTGGCAATATCAAAAAGACAATTGAAGTGAAATATGATATGTCGCCGGTGTTCATTATTACTCCTACGGAGCGGACGATCGGTTTTATTAAAAATGGTTCAAATCTCACAGAATTTGAATATATAACAAATCTTGGTGGGTTCAAAATCCGTCTTGATTCAGAGCAAAAAAATGCAAATAAGAATGTGCCATGTAGCTATACACAGGGTACAGGATCATATTTGTCAAAACTTAATATTGACAAAGCCAGTGGTAGTACTAATTCTGAGGGTAAGATAATTATGACTGAGGTGACAACTGATGGTCCCAGTACCTCCACAGTTTATAACTTCATTATAGAACCGGAAAAATTCCCAAAAGACGAATCTGAGGAAAATTATCGTAAGTATGTGAAAGTTACTGTTCAGCCTAAGATGGATGATTATCGTATCTATTTCCGCGCCATCAACGACTATTTCGTAACCAATAATGAGTGGGATGAGAATGGTAATGTTAACAAAGGTTATCAGTATGAATTCCTTGCTGATTTAGGTTATGTATTACCTAAAGAAAATGAAGAGCCGTGGAAAGATTTTTGGAATGAAAATGGGCATCATGGTAATAATGATCATTTAAAAAATAAAAATCCGGGACCCGATGTATCTCGTCATAGAATATATATATATAATCAAAAGGGAAATAATGACGATTGGGCTAACCCCGGAAGTAATGTTATATATTTTACAAAATTCTTTATAAACGATAATAATAATTCTGATAAGCCTTATGATAATAAAATGACTTCGGATTATAATAATCTCGGCTGGTATTACAAGGACTTAGGTGCAAACGCTCAAGGCACTAATATGAGCGAGGATGGTTCAATAAATAATGATCCTTATTATCGAATCCCACGTAGAGGCGAAACTCTTCTTATTTTCCATAATAATCTTGAATCCGGAGGTAACCAATATGGTGATTATATAGCTCATCGTGTAGCAACTTCAAATGAGCCGGGTGTGCCCCTTTTCTCATATTCTGATAATATTGGGTGGTATCTTTATGATCCAACTCGAGACCCTGTATTCAACTGTTACGATGATAAACCGGTAATAGAGGATGTTGAATACACCATTTATTCTGACAAGGAAATGAAAGGTTGGTATAGGAATTTCGGTAAATGGAGAGGTGATCCTAATTGGTTTATTACAATCCATGCAGAACACTGGAATGGAAAGGTGGATATGAATAAAGAGGTTTATTTCAATAACAAGAAGTATTATTGTAATAAACTCCAGTTCAAAGCTCCACGAGGAGAACATGATAAAGCAATTGTCATAAAATTCAATGACAATCAAGAATCAATGCTATTTGGAGGAGAAATCTTCAAGAACGATACTGGCACTTACGTCAGTGGAAGTTGGCAGGAAGGTTCACCTTTCTAATCAGAGATAATGGACTTCATAAATTAATAGCTTAAGAAATGAAATTTAATAAATATATAGGTTGGACGCTTGGATTGATAGGTCTTTTGTCTGGGTGTGCCGATAATGATTTCTCCGATTCTTTCCGACCTTGGGATGGTGAGGTGCCGGATGAACTTATTTTTACGGTGAATGTTGCTGATCCCGAATTAGTGCGTGTTGGAGAAACACGTGCGGATGATGGCACCATAAGTAATATTACTGTCATGCAGTATGACAAAGACGGTCATTTCATAGAAATGCTTACCCCTGCTGTAATCAAAGAAGGAGGTAAGTATAAAATCAATGTAAAACTTGATAAGTCCGCTTCTTCGCTTCATATTGCAGCAAACCACACTGTTTCGTCAGGTTGTGAAGATCTTTCTACGGAAGTTATCTCTACTGCATTGCCGACAAATGATGCGGAACTCGCAGCATGGCATCCCGTTTTGTGGGGTAATATCAAATTATCCGACGTTCTTACGTCTGCCAATCGGTATGAGCCTGAAATAGTTCTCTATCGTACTGTAGCGAAAGTTACTGTTGCGAACTCAGCTGAAAATTTTATATTTAAAGGGTATAGCGTATATTACACAGCAGATAAAGGAACAGTAGCACCAATAATAGCCAATCATTCAGCCTCCAAACCAACTGAGGCACCGGGAGTGTCATATTCAGCAGTCTTAGAAAATCTTGGTCCTACGGATGTGGCTTATCTATATGAAACTCCGAAAGAAACCACTACAAATACGCCTAAAGTAATTATTGAAGGTGAAATAGGTGGTAATACATATTATTATGTAGCGGGATTCAGAAATCGTACTGGTTCCGGTCCTTCTGATAATCCCGGAAACGGAAAGTATGATTATACTCCTTTAGATTTGCTACGTAATCACCATTATGCTTTTGAAATCACTTCTGTTAGAGGGGAAGGGTGGTCTTCTTTGGAGGCAGCAAAAAATGCTCAACCTGATAACCGTTTAACCGTTTGGGTGAGTGATATAAATGAGGAGATCAATAGTATGGTGTCTTCACGAGATTATATGCTTGGCGTTCAGGATTGTGTAGAAGTGGATTGGGATAAGGCAGCAGAGATGACAGTAGTATCTTCATATCCATCTATGGAGAGCGATCCTATAAGTATCTCTTTGGCAGATGCCACTACAAATTGGATAAAAGTTGGAAAAGATGCCATTTCAATTAAATCTGAAACGTCATCTACGGATGATGTTTCGGGTAAGACGGTTAAAAAAATCGTTTATACAATACCTTTGGATAAAAACGATAAAAAGACCTCATCAAGAGAAGGTTCTGTTATTATACGTGTAGGTGACCTCTCAAGAGAGGTAAAAATAATTCAGAATGGTCGGTCGTTACGTCGTGATAGAGGTGCTTTTATATATGGATTAACCGGAGTGTCAGACGGAACAAATTATTTCAAATGGGTTGATGAGAAATGTTTAGGTCTGCTTCCAGAAAATAACCGTGGCCTTGAACGTAATAATGCGCTTATTTTTGCTGCTGTTCCTGCTTATGGCTCAGATGGTATATATTACAAAATTCCTAAGAAATTCGCTGATGAAGAGGGAATGGATTCGCAACCAACTCTCGATAATACTACTGATTTCAGTATAGAGTCGGAAGGCGGTAACTGGGTTATAAAAGCTAAAGATAATTCAAAGCCTAAAGTTGCATCTGCAAAATTAGTACTTCATTCCTCTAATGGAGCTGAAATTGATTATGAATTACTGCAGGTTGGGTTCTTCCATGAACTTACAACCTCGCATATTGCAGACTATGCAAAAGGTGATAATGTAAAGGCTGGATGGCATTATTATGAAGTTGTAAAGATTGGAGGATATTATCTTCTCGATCGGAACTTAGGTGCATCATCCAACTGTTCTTATGATCCGGTGAATATAAATTATTCAGAAGAAGATGCTGATGCTATAGGTGGGTATTTTGTTGTTAATCCAAAAAGAGCCGAAGGTAGCGCAATTAATACAACTGATGCCACTAAACGTTACCAAGATCTCCAGACAGTTACAGAATCTTTGGGGTTGAAATATACTGCAGGTAAATTTCATATTCCAAGTGAGGCTGAATTTAAGACTGTTGGTTTGACTACAGGTAATCATGGAGCAGGCGCAATGAAATTAATGGTGGACGCAACTTCAAAAGTTGCGGAAGGATGTGTCTATATCCCGGCTGCCGGTTATTACTTCGGTTCTACCATTAAAAATGCTTTACATGGTAATGTATGGACTCGAACTCTTTTAGGGGGGTCACAGGGACTCACGGAAACTGATAAGGAATATGGAACACAGTATCGATTCCTTGATTTTTACGGAGGATATGTGAATTATGGTAATTTGCGAACATCTGCAGGTTCTGATGGAAATGTGAATTCCAATCTTAGAAACTTTGTGCCTATCCGCCTCGTTTGGCGTGGAACAAAGGATGTTCTTGACGGCACAGATTCAGGTGCTTCAATTGTTAACCCGGATCTTCCTTCAACATATACTTATTCCGTGTGGGGACAGATAATAAATGGCGGTGATGGCTGGGCAGAAGCGCTGCTTACAGAAGAAGATGGTAAATGGGTATTGAAATCTAATGGTCAGAATAAAGTTTCACTCAAGAAAGGACAGTTTGGTATCCGCGCAAACGAAAACGGAGTACAGAAACAATGGATTGTTGGTAAAAAAGGAGCATTGACTGTCAATGTGAATGGTGATACCCAGTGTTATGCTAAGGAACTTATTGGTGATAATGCTGATAATCTGAAGCTTGAACAGGATGGCACTTATTCATTCTCCTTCGATCCCGTAACTATGATTCTGACTCTTACTAAAGAAGGAGGTAGTAGTCCTTCAACTTACAGAATTTTATGGCCACAAGAGGGAGATTTTTGGCAGATAGGTCTATTTAATGAATCCGGAGATGAGTTGAATGGTTACAAGACTAATTTCAAGCTTGACAACGAAAAAATGTTTGCCTATGATTATACAGATCTACCGGCTAATTTCAAAATAAAATTCCGGCAAGGAGAGGGAGGAGCTGTTAGAGTGCCGAAAGGAAATAAGGTATACACTGCCTCTGATTTCTCAGAAAATGATGGTAGAATGGAATTGAGAATCTCCACTTTAGAGGAAGAAGGTGGCTCAACTCCAACGCCTGATCCCGTTACAGATACCGATGTTATTTATACTCCGGGAGCTGCAAATGAATGGAAGAAAGACCAAAGTATGAAACTTACTACATCTGATAATGGAAAAACCTATATGGGAGTGGCATACATTAATGGTGATTTCAAGTTCTTAAAGGATGATGCATGGTATGGCAAAGGTGATGCTGATAATAAAATAGGAAGTGGTGATAATCTCAATAAACCAAACGGCTATTATTGGATTTCAGTTGATTGGGAGAAAAGAGAGTACTCAATGACTAAAATCGATAAAATAAGTATAACTGGAGCTTCATTTAATAGTTGGAATGGTGATGCAGATCTTACTCCTAACTCCAATCATACAATTTGGACTGGAACAGTTAATTTTGGAACTGGTGGAGAATGGAAATTACGTGCTAATCATGGCTGGGATTTAAGTTGGGGCGGAAGTGAGAAAGATCTGAAAGTGAGTGGAAATAATCTCAAAACCTCTTATTCAGGTTCTCATAAAGTTACATTGGATCTTTCAAGACAGAAGTTTAAGGTAACCGTTGAGTGAAAAGTTTACATCACTTAAATAGGATATCCGATTTAAGTGATGTAAGCCAAAATACATATAGGTAAAAAGATTGTTTAATTAGGTCAATCATAATAGAGAAGGATGTCCGCATGGTCATCCTTCTTGTTGTCTCAATATGTTGAAATAGTAAGCATTAACTGAAGTACACCTTTTGGAGGTTTCAGTTGGGTTGTAATTTTGCGATGCAAAGTTGCACTAACTGCAACCTTCAAAATTATGACTAAATCAGAGTTTCAAAATTTACAACACAGAGCCGCTTCAAGCGGTACAACGCTCAAGGAGTTCCTTCGCACCGAGGGAGTGGCCTATTCTACCTACAACTATTGGGATAAAAAGATGAAGTTGGAAGCCACGCCGCTTCCGATGGCACCGATAGACATACGGCCGGAATCTCATTCGTCACCCGTACTGCCTTCTATGAACGAAGTAGGACTGCCGGGGGTCACACTGGCCTTCCCCAATGGAGTCAGGGCACACTTCGGTCGTGGTAGCGAACATGTTCTGATGGAAGTGTTGTCAAAAAGCATGTATTAAGTTA
>CAMWSM010000077.1 GCA_947176915.1 uncultured Porphyromonadaceae bacterium
ATTTTAACAATATGCTCTGTTGCGTTGATTCTGAGCAAAGTCAATTTACAGCCTGCGGGTTATGATTGGGGAGGAGTCAGGGTGTTGATCAGTCGAAAGCTGGATAGTGCCTTGAGAAAGAGTTAGGCCCGTAATCACACATGCAAATGTACAAAGACATAAACTCATTTCGCATCTTACCTTAGACATAGAGTCTGAACATGATGAGATAATTTCTACCTTTCACCAATACAATGAGATAATTCAGACATTGGTAGTAAAGGAGTAATTCTTTATCTTTTTCCTTAGAGCTTTCACCTCCTCCGTCTTTTCCTTCTTTTTCACATTCATGAGCTCCATGAACTGCTCAACTTCCATATCTGAATCAAAGGCTTTAATCAATTCTTCAGAGTAATCATCAGATAGTCCCAATCTAAGACCTTTCTTCTGCATCAATGTTCGCAAAGCCAGTACCCCCTTATCATACTCAGGGCAAAGTTCCACCACTTTCTGAAGAAGATGCAAACCTGGATCTGCAGTATATAATTCATTGAAGACTCCTGCAAGATAAAGAAGCTTTACATCCGGTGTAGACATATCGAAGTTATCAGCAATATGGGTTATTAAGTTGTCCGCTTCCTCATATCGGTTTAATTTAGTGAGTATACGGACCTTTATATATTTTCCCTCATAACAATCATGAAGAGCCAATACCCGGTCGATAGCCTGTAACGCTTCTTCAAATCTTTTTCCATAAAGACATAGCAACCCCAATAGAAATTGCGCTGTCCAATGAGAGTTGGCATTAATTATCTCCGGCACTTCTTCAATACTACCAAACAAACTTTCATCATCAATTACAGTATCAAGGAATCTTTTAGCCATATGTATACTCTCTTTTAGATCTCCTGCCTCAGCTCTTTTGAGAACCAAATCAAGATACGCCCTTGCTGCTTCATCAATATTATGATTTTTAATGGCATTATAGGCAATCTTGCCACTCTCTATTTCACGGCTTATATCTTGTTTGTTATTGAAATCACCTGCGTACTTAAGAATTTCCCCACTTGTATTGGCATATCCGGGTGAGACTCTTCTGGACAGATACAAGCCATTGAGACTCTTTACCCGACTTAGAGCAACATATAACTGCCCCGAAGCAAACAATCCGCCATTAAGATTGAAATGAAGCTTGTCAAAAGTCATTCCCTGGCTTTTATGTATGGTGATTGCCCACGCCAATCGTAAAGGATATTGAGTAAAGGTGCCCAAGACCTCCTTAGCTATTTTCTTTTCTTTAGCATCATATTCATATTTCACTGAATCCCAATCACATTTTGATACGGTACATAACACACCATCTTTTGTCATCACCTGTATCTCTTCTTTATCCAGTTTATGCACTACCCCTATCGTACCGTTCACCCATTGCTTATTAGCTTCATTCCGTGTAAACATTACCTGTGCTCCAACTTTTAGAATTAGCTTCTGTTCAACTGGGAAACGTTTCTCCTCAAAATGACCCGTCACTGTTCCTTCATACACATGTTCCTCTCCCGGCAATTCCGACAATCTTTGATTGTTGATTTTATCAGCTTCTCTATTTACACTCGTCAAGGTTACGGCAAGTTCCTCTCTGTCAGGAACAATAATCCGGCTATTCAATAACGCAACATCCTCTCGGGTCATCCTATTCATTCTGACATTCTCAAGAATACGGATATATCTTTCATCCTCCTGACGATATACTTTTTGGAATTCAATTTTTACCATTCTTATACGCTTTATCGCGTAAGAATTATAAAAGAAGAAATTTTTACTATTATAAATATCCTCCAAAAACTGTTGCTCAGGTCCTGGCTTAACGACAGGTGGCAATTGAAACATATCCCCTACAAACACCATCTGTTTGCCTCCGAAAGGCTTATACGTCCGGAGATACTTACGCATCGTACTGTCTATGGCATCCATGATATCTGCCCGAACCATCGATACTTCATCAATAATTATTGTATCAGCATGAATCATAGAAAGAATGTGAGCCTGGCTCATGTGCCCTACAGTCCCGGGCACACATACCTCCATAGGCAATCCGAAAAAAGAATGTATGGTTTCCCCTCCGGCAAGGATAGCTGCCACTCCGGTTGGAGCTAAGGTTATAAAATTTTTATATCCCACTTCTCTTTGCACATCCCGCAAAAAAGTTGTCTTACCCGTCCCGGCCCTTCCCGTAAGGAAGAAGCTGGAATTAGTGTTGGCTATCAGCTCGTAGGCATACTGCTGCTCAATATTATTCTGATCCATGAGATTATATTTATAAAGTTTACATTAATGAGATTCCAAAAGGGGAAGCATTCTCATAAGTCGGGGATTATAATCATCATCAAGGAAATCCTTAAAGCATCCCTCCACAAGTCTTTTCGCCTCTTTCCTCATAATCTCGTCAGAAGTTTTAACTCCCATGAGTTTAATGCCGGAAGCGAGGTAGTTGAAAATTAGCTCCTCACATTCCTGTGGAATATCTACAGACTGGCGATGTGCCTTATCAAAATCCTTTTTCTGTACCAATTCCAATTTATTACCATTGAAAGCATAGAGCTCTATGGTATTCAAATAGGTCCATGTATGATACTGCCCTATCTTCTCCTTTATCAATA
This sequence comes from uncultured Porphyromonadaceae bacterium, assembly GCA_947176915.1. Classification (GTDB taxonomy): domain Bacteria; phylum Bacteroidota; class Bacteroidia; order Bacteroidales; family Muribaculaceae; genus Lepagella. The sequence continues at coordinate 2,637 of CAMWSM010000077.1, forward strand.
CATTCTCGCAAAAACGAATTCCTTCATAAGTATAGTTACCGCCCACCGTCTCATAGTTATTTATAAGAAACATTTTCTGTCCACTATCCCAGATGGGAGTTGTTTTTTTGGGTGTTCCGAACGAGGGGAGAAGAGTATTAAAGAAATCTTTGCTAAGCGCTTTTTCAAAGGATGCCATATTGAGTCAATTTTAAAGATTAAATATTGTTTATGCTATCTGTTTTTGATAGTTTTCCATCTCCTCTACCATTTGGCGAGAAAAGGAGAGCACTTGATGTTCCGGTATAGTCTGGCCAGAGATTTTTGCCTGCCCCAATAAATATTCCTTCAGAATTTCTATTGCCTCATTTCTGGCAAAAGTCTCTGAGAAGGTTCTCCAGTTATCAAATCCGCCATAAAAACGCCGACCTATCATTGAGGCTTTTGTTCCATCCCAGGCATAGAGAGTAATGCCATTAAGAAAAGTGTAGGCATAGCCTTGCCCAATATCATAGTGTACGGCAAGACGGGGAGAGAACCGAACTCCCTTGAAATATGTATTGTTGGAGGCGCTTGTATAGCCTGTAGTAAGATAGAGATTATGTTTGGCGTTGTAGGTAAGTGCTACTCCTGATAGTGCAGGAAGCGCTTTTGATGCCAACTGGATAAGTGCTGAATTTGTCATAATATCTTTTTAGGTTTTAGTTATTGTTGATCTGTTGAGGATTCAATTACAAAATTATATACCAATAATCACTTTAGGTAAACATTCCTTCACTATTGTATGAGATAGAAAGAATAATGTATGAAAGATAAAAACCGGAGATAATTTTGAGAAATAATGTAAAAACAATGGAATTCTTGAACATTAATTTTTACAATGCAAATTTACACCTAATCCTACTCATTATCATGGATATTACAAACTTGCAGCAAATGTTATGAAATAGCTGATTTTACAGTTGCAAGATTGCAGCACCACTTCTCCGCACTCCCGAAACGAGCCTTGCCAACCGATCACCCATCCCATCCCTCAAGAATTATTCCTTATAATCCGGTTCGAGCGAATAGCGCGAGGCATCATATTTTTTTGGTTCTCGCCTCCCTTGAAATTCCACGTTGGCATATTTCGACTTAATGATTGCCTCCTTGTTGTCGAGGTAATGTTCCTCGTCAGCCAAAGCTTTCTTGCGATCCTTTCGGTCGTAAGCATCGGGGGAATACATCGGGGAGATGATACGGTCAGTCTTCTCAATCCCTGTCGCTCTAAAAGTGCATCCGTTGTTGCTCTCCGCTTTCAGTATAAGTCCCGGGAGACCATGAAGCTTCCACGGACCGAAAGACACCGGAATATCTGTGGCAAACCATGCCGTCCATCTCCTGCCATGATAGTCGGTTACCGCACTCACACAGTCATATCCGAGAATATTGACGGTGGAATCACCAATCTCCCACTGCATTTCTGAAAGAGGCTCATCATAATAGATATTTTCATCCCCCAATTTGGTGTAATGGCGCAGGCTGCCGTCCGAAAGCCGAGTGAAGATATAGTCATGAATTTTCTTTACAGGACCTTTTCTAAGATCAATCGACATACCCCCTCCGGCATCCTTTGTCATGCACGCAGCCATGATGATCTCCTGCCATTGCTTTTTCCCCTCGGGAGTAGATTTAAGAGAATCAGTCCAGAGGCTCACATCGTTGAAATATTTTGCCTCTCCGGAGTTGACGAGAAGAGTCATATTTGACTTTTGCAAACTGTCGGTGGCCCAATTCCTTGATTTTTTCTCATAGGAAACTACAATGTCGGCTTTCTGCTGGCAAAACGCCCCTGTAGACAATAAACCGAGCATGAGAATTAAAGTAATCTTTTTCATTTCTTTATTGATATTGTGAATAATAATTCTCGTCCTCTCAACCGTCGCACACTCTCAAATGAACTCAGCTGAGTGTATATGGTATAGCTATAGGTGCGGCGGTTAAGGATATTGCTTAAGACAAGGGAAAGCTCCAAACGCTTCACGGGTTTGAACACCACCTTAGTGTCTACGAGCAGCATATTCTTGTTAACACCGGCAGCCGCCTCATTGCGGTAGTGCTCGCCGCTGATGTGCCATTCCCATTTCCCGTGAGGGGTGAAATTGAGCATTAGCTCATTTTCCATATTTCCGAGCCAAGATTCTTTCGAATCATCTATCGTAAGGCGGCTTGACCGGAAATCCAGCCTATACTCCACACTGAGCCATCTTGTCGGAGAGCCGTTGATATTCATCCCGGCAGACCACGCATTCGCTATTGAATTTACCGAACGTCTCTCCGATATCAGATGCGACTCATTGCGGTTTACCGACCCCTTTATCTTTACCGTACCCCTCATGAAGTCAAGTGTCTTTCCTATATCAGCTGAGGCAATAAATCTACTCCCCTCGCTCTTGGCTGTCGTGTAGGAATATAGTATATAGTCCCCAAAAAGTTGTTGCTCCAAAGTGTATGGCAGATGCGACCATCCATGCATCACGAAAGCATTTCCAAACAATCCGCGACGTGTATGTTTATAGGCTAATGACGCCGACAGATTTTGCGACGTGGAGCAATAGAAATCGTCAACACCGCGCCGGAAGGAACGGTAGTTCGTCATTACAATCTCAGGCTGGATAAGACTTAGATCCATGGGCGAGCGACTGGAAGAGGCTCTGAATCCGAGGGAGAATTTATTATTCGGCTTCCAAGTCATGCTCAAAGCAGGAGAGAAATAAAATTCGCTCCGGTCGGCAAGAGCTTTATGAAAAGAATAGCGGGCAAAGCTGATGGGAGCTTCAAGAGTAATATCTACACGGCGCACCCAAAATTCAAATTTCGGATTTGCATAAAGAGTAAAGTAATTGCTTCTGACTGAATTGGCAGTCTTGTCAGCCCTGTCCGACTCGCCAGTAAGGTCAGACTGCATTGAGCGGAAATATCCCTTCAGTCCCCCCTCCAGACTAAGGGTTACTCCTTTCAGCGCAAAGGCGTAAGCCACGCTCTCCCGGGTGTGGAATGCATGATCGCTCACTCCCTGTGTCAGCGTGGCTCCACCCATCGACACACAGAGATGCTGAGGTAGTGATTCCCATTCGTTGACGCTTTTGAAAGTTACGAGGTGCCTGCCGTTGAAACGTTTTATCATCTTGAAATCATTGACCCCATAATAGGCGGGTAACGAGGCTGATTGGCTATTCCTCAACGACCCTCTTACATCCAGCCCGACCTTATCCCGGTCAATATTTGCTTTGAGGGTGTTGTTGATGAAGGCTGTCCTCTGGTTTAGTTCGAAAATGAACTGCGCCGAAAGGGAGTGGGAATAGTCGGTGCCACTTCTCTTCTCCCTCACTATCCGTTCCCTATCACTGAGAAAATAAGTGGTGATGTTGTCTGCCTCCGCAGCAATGCGGTTGAATGAATAGTCAATCTGAGCCTTGACTTCTCCACGTCCAAGTTTCCACAGGGAATTGGCGGATGCCAGGACAGAGCGGTTGAATAAAGTGCGTTTCCGGCTCAGATTAGGCACACCGGGAAGCGACACATCGATATATCGGCTTAACTCGGTAGCACGTGAGGATGCAAAAAAATCAACAGTATATGCCCCCAAATGATCGCCGTCGTTGTTTGTCTTGACAGTTGTGAGGTTCTGAAACTTTGGGAGCATAGCCATAGCGAACGCCTCCCCTTCCCACAGTAATCCTTCGGGCTGAGTTGAATATCCGCCGGTGGCTTTGCCATGAAAACTCCAGGTGGCTTTGGCTTTGTTTTTCAGTTTCAGGTTAATTGCAGCCTTGTCGGAGAAAGATATGCCCGACAGCACTTGCATAGGCTGATGGTTCTCCATCACCTCCACTGCTCCCACATCCTCATGGCTGATGCCGTTTGTGGCAATGCCGTATTTTCCGCCGAGTAGGTCGGAACCTTCTATGTAGAACTTGTTTATATCCTCTCCCTGATATTGGATTTTTCCATTGTCGGCAACATCTATTCCCGGCATACGCTTAAGCACATCCCCTATGGAACGGTCTTGCGACTGAGCGAAACTCCCGACCATGTATGTTATTGTGTCCCCCTGTTCGCGTATACGCTCGGCATTCACAGTAACCTCCTTCAGTCGTGTTTCCCCCGGCTCCATATATACTGTAACGGGAAATTTAAGGCTGTCAAGGGGCAGGCATTGCTTTTCAAACCCCAACATCGACACTTCAAGCTGCCCTTCAAGAGAGGGAAGGGTTAATGAAAAAGAACCGTCAGATTTTGAAGAGGTGAATTTCTTTATTTTTCCATCTTTCCCTTTAATCACGACCGAAGCGCCGGAGAGATTTTTACCGCCAGCTACGTCTGTTACGACTCCTGACACAATATTTTGGCACACGGCAGCCATCATTCCGGGAAACCATAATAATATGACTGCCGAAATCCTCTTCATATCATTTTTCCGCATGCTGTTTCATCTCAATGTCAATACGGTCTCGTTGCTTATTGATGGTGATTGATTTTATTTCCGAGACCGGGACAGTGTTAAGATCTGACTTTTTTATCTCTTTCCCGTCAATATAATATATACCCATGCCACGGAGATTACCTTCTCCGGTTTCATCCGAACTATTTGAGACACTCTGATGGTTAGGGATTGAGGGGAGAAGGAAAGTATTGAGATTAGTAGCGCCGAGCAAACCGACAGCAAAGAGTCCTCCCATTACAGGAAGAATATATCGGAGGCGGTGGGATGCAACAGGCATATTCATCATTGAAATTCTTTTCCTAAGATGTCGGTAGGCAAATGTATTCGCTATCGTAGAAAAAGTTCTTCCGATAGAACGGTTGATTATAAGATGCTGATAAGTCTGAGCATCACAGCCGTGGCTAAGGACATATTCGTCGGCTTGATACTCATGAATCGTTTTCATATCCCGTTGCAATAGCCACGCTGCCGGATTATACCAACAAAAGATTACGAAAATCCGGGCGAGAATCAGGTCAAACAGATGATGCGAGACCACATGCCCTTCTTCATGCCGCACTATCATTTCCGGATTTTCAGAGAAGTCTTTGCGGTTCATCATTATCAATCCTCCGAAACTGAATGGGGATATGTCCTTGTCAGAGATTCGTATTCTCCGGCCTTCATAAATCTCCTCGACAGTATTCGCACGCAATCTCAGTATACGCATAACATCAATCACGGTGAAAAGCAGACATACACCCATTCCAATACACCATATCACGGAACTGACTTGCCAAATATGAGAAAGGGATGAGGAACCGGTAGAAGATGGAATCACATTTAATGCCTCTTTTCCGGGAAATGCCATGTCTGCAATCAGGCAAGCAAGGGGAACCGTCATGGGGCTCAGCAGGTATATACACACCAGAGTGATGCGGTTGGCACGTATATCCTTAACGTCAGACAAACAAAAGTGGAATATTATCCACAACACTGCAAGCACCACTGACACACCTAACGAAAAATGAAACATCTGCACCATAATCTCAATCATGTTTTTTGTTTTCCACCATGTCTAAAAGTTGCTTGAGCTGATCTGCATCAAGTTGCTCGTCTTTCACGAGTTGGGATACCATCGAAAAACAGTTGCCGAAACATCTGCTTATCAGTTTGCCGAGCGCATTTTTCTGATATTCGCTTTTGGGCTTGAGTGGATAATAACGGAAAGAACCATATTTTCCCTGTTCATGTCCGACATAACCTTTCGATTCAAGCGCTCTCACGAAAGTGGAAACCGTATTGATATGAGGTCGCGGCTTCGGATAATATTCCACAAGATCTTTAACACTGCATGGACCGTGTTCCCACAATAGAAACATTGTCTCCTCCTCTTTCTCAGTCAGTTTTTCGCTTTCCTCTTTCATAACTACCGGATTATTTAAAACAAATCTCAACGAAACATCTCGTTGAGATTGCAAATTTAAGACAATAATCCGAAAATACAAAATTTTCAACGAGAAATCTCGTTGGAAATTCCATAAATCTGTTTGAATTAAACATTAGAATCGCCTCATTAAAAAATTCCCCTCCTTACTCCCTACGTATCAATGCATTCCACAAATTCCTTAAATTTTGAGGATTTCATTCCTCATTTTCTTTAAAATTTGTGGATTCCATTCCTCAAATTCTTTAAAATTTGAGGATTTCAGAATTATCCATTTAAAAATTTTTGTGAATACATGAACTATAACTATATTTACACCGACAATTTACACATAAAAGGCATGAGCAAGATAAATAGAGAACTCTACCCAATTATAGAGAAACAAATAGGTACCAACTTAATCATGGGCGCTCGTCAGGTTGGGAAAAACTGACGGATCCCGACGGGGGAAGGCATCGATCATGGAGCCGGGAGTGGCGTTGATTATTTCTACGCCAATGGAATCAGCGTAGCGGCGGATCTGCCAATAACTGCGGAATGCCACTGTCATGCTCCCTAACACGTCATGAAGCTTCAGCCCTTTGTATGCCTCCCTGATCCTATCCCTCTCCTTGTCATTGTCTTCGTAGAAATGGGGCTGCACGCTCACCACGAAATTCTCATCATCTACACTCAGAGTCTGTGTCCAGGTATGGTCTGCCCCACAAAGATATATCTTTGTAAATCCCTCCCTGATAGCCGACATGATAGCCGGGATCATTACGTTGCGCGGGCGAGGCATTCCAAGTCCGGCATTATAGAGAGCCCGCGTCAAGCCATCGTATCCTTCTACAGGCGTGAGGTTAAAAGTGGATAAAGAGATATTGTCATTATTCATCACGAGAGGTTTTGCCAGATGAGCAAGACGTGCCGGCACGAAGATAGTCATCCTCCAGCTCACTTTCCCTATCTCCTCCCAAAGTTTCTTTACGTTGGGATGACTCATCTCAGAGAAAAAGACTCCATCAGCAAGCACATAATATCGAGGTCGGAGGCGTGGGAAATCCGGCGTGTTGGCAAAGAAATTTACAGCCATAACCTCATTGCCGAGCAGCCAGTCGCGTTCTTTGTCGAGGGTCTTGCGAAGGGAGGGCCCGTTTCCCATAATGACAATCGCCTCCCCCTTGCGAGAGGCAGCCTTGGGTGTTATACCTTTTGACAGGAGCATAACCTTCACCAACGAAGCCACTGAATTAGTAAATTGGCTCAAACCTTGCTGTATCTTGTCGTAAATCATAATCCGGAATTGAGAGTTTTTTCATATATTGACATAAGACGGTCTGCCATTTCGGAGGTGTTGAAGCGGGCAGCGTGGCGCAAACCTTTCTCTATGCGGTCAGCGATTGATACGGAGCCATCAAGAATTCCGCAGATTATATCCCCCATTGCTCGTGGGTCATCGGGGCGGACATAGAATGCCGCCTCTCCGCCCGCCTCTTCCAGACATGAGCCTGTGGCAGCTATGACAGGACGGCGACTCTCCAACCCCTCCAGTACAGGAATGCCAAATCCCTCATAAAATGACGGATAAGCCACCACCTCCGCCATCTGGCATACTGCCGGAAGATCGGCAAATGTAATGTCGTGGCGAATGTCAATACGGGAAAGGATTCCCAATTCCTTGGCTAACCCCTTCACTTTGGCAAGATAGCCTTTACGGTCGCGACCCACCACAAGGAGTTTGACATCCTTCGGCACGGCAGACATGGCACGCACTGTAAGCTCAAGATTTTTACGTTCTTCGATAGTGCCTACCTGCAGCACATAGCGCTGAGGAAGAAGAAGCCTACGGCGTATGGCGTCCAATTTTTCAGTCGGAATGGTAGTCTTGAAACTATCATCACATCCTTGATACACTACATCAATCTTCTCCGGCGACACTCCGTATATCTCCACAATATCATCTTTAGTGCGCTGACTGACGGCAATGATGCGCGTGGCGTTATGGCAGGAGCGCCCGTACTTGAAGTCATAGAGGATGCGGTCTGCTGCATTGTAGCATTGAGGGCGCCGACGATAGATAACATCATGGATAGTTACCACTGAAGGTATTCCAGATGCCTTTATATTCAGGGGAAGCTCATTGCTGAGTCCATGAAAAATTTCTACCTTATCGGCACGCAGATTATTGGTCATGCCGAAAGTTCTCCACAGGCTTCCCTGAAAACCTTGAGGCGGAGGAAGACGAAACTCCACATTATGTAGAGAACGCATCTCAGCAAGTCGCGGATTCTCGGAAAGCTTAGGAGTATATACCAATAATTTGGAAGCAGGGAAGGTCCGGGCAACCGATTCGATAACGAGTCGTGAATAATTGCCGAGTCCTGTCATATTGTTTATGGCGCGTTTGCCGTCGTAGCCGATTATCATAAAGGATTATAGAGTTAGAAAGTCAGGAGGTGTAGAGAGATAATATTTTCCGGAAGAAAATATCGTAGGCAAACCGGGTCCGGAAAGTGTTTAAGGCCTCTTCCCCAATTCTTTTACGAAGAGCAGCATCCTCTGCAAACCTGCGGATTGCTTTTGCCAAGGCTTCCGCATCACTCGGAGGAACCAGCAGTCCATCTTTGCCGTCAGTAATTATCTCGCTTTGGGCACCGTTATTGGTGGAAATGACAGGTCGGCTTTGCGACATGAATTCAATGATGGTCAGTCCGAATGGTTCACGCCATGTGGACGGCGCCACACAAATATCCGCCTCTGCGATCTCTTTAAAGACATCGGGCACAAAACCGTGCCACTCAATACTTTCTGCCATTCCTGACTCATCAGCCAACCTCTTCAGATATGCCACGTACTCCTCATTTCCGGTACCCGTTATTCGTAAGCGCAGAGGGAGGTCGGAGAGATATGCAAGACTTTTTATGAGAATATCCACCCCTTTTTCCGGAGCGATTCTTCCCGTGAACAAAATATTTATCCCATCATGTTCATCATGGGCGGAAAGAGGGGAGGAAGGAATTATGACGCTATTATGCACTATCGAGATTTTATTCCTGTCAATAGGAGGATCTGAGGCCAGAAATTCATTCAACGCCAATTGGGAAATAAATATTATCCTGTCGATAGCTTTGTAAATCCATTTCCAACGCAGCGATCTTTTGGCAGGCTTGATGAGATGGCGTGTGCATACAAGCCACATTCTCTTACCCTTCGGGAGGAGTCGTTTGGCACGGGCAGCAATCTCCGCATCCTTAAAGTTATGGACATGCACCACAACCCTATCTTCCGGATAACTTTTAATAAGACGGGCGAGAGCACGGGGAGAGGAGGTATCGAAAAAGCCCCCTAAAGGCATTTTCACCATTTCGACAGGAAGATGGGAGAAATGTGCATCCATGTGTGGAATGCCACGCGACACGACCGTAACATCATGTCCCTCCTCCGCTGACCTCTCACAAAGATCGAGAGCATAGCGTTCTCCCCCGCCCCACGTCTTGCAACGAATCAAATGTAAAATCCTCATAATTCAGAAGGGTTAAAGATGCACAAAGATAATCATTAGTTTGAAATATTAAAAGTAGTTAGTAATTTTGCAGCCTGAAAGAAAATAAAAAAATATTATGTCATCGACTCCAACAATCTCAGTAATAATAGCGGTCTACAATCATTTTGAATGGCTAAGGCTTATCCTGGATGCCCTCAGAATGCAAACCAACAAGGATTTTGAGGTAATAATTGCCGATGATGGCTCGAATGAGAATACTGTAGAACATATTCGCGACTATTGCGCGAAACATCCGGAGTTGCCCGTAGTGCATTCATGGCAGCCTGACGAGGGTTGGAGAAAAAATAAATCGCTTAATAAGGCTGTCAGACAGTCCAAGGGAGAATACCTCATTTTTATTGATGGAGATTGTATCCCTCACCCGAAATTTATCGCCGACCACCTCCGCCTCCGCAAACGCGGCCAAGTCTTCGGAGGAAGACGTGTGGAAATGTCAAAGCCGGTCAGCGATATGGTGGAGAGCTGGGAAACGCTCCCGAAAAATTATTTTCAGCGAGTGCGCAAAGAGATATTACGCCATATTTTTCATACCTCCTTCTTCTCCACTTTAGGACAATTCAGACGCACGTATCATTTCCCTTTCATCAACGGCAACCCCATCGGACTTAAACCTGTAGGTTTTTGGGGATGCAACATGGGAATGTATAAGGCTGACCTTGAATCCTTGAATGGCTTTGACGAGCGTTATGTGAATCCCGGCACGGGAGAAGACACTGATTTGGAAGTGAGAGTAAGGAATGCAGGAATGACCTGTGCGAAATCCTCGCGCTACGCCCTTATGCTCCATCGCTGTCATCCCCGCCTTTTCTTAGAGGCTCCTGAAAATAAGGCTCTGCTTCAAGCAGCCATCGAAAATAAGACAACATGGGTAGAGGACGGGATTATTCCCAAAAGAGAGGGAGAGTAATCCATCGCTTCTCGAACTGACCTTCCCCTATTTGACATATCTCTTATTTACTTCCCTTATTTGACATATCTCTTATTTAAGAGTATCGGGAGTTGCGACACGGCATATATCGGTTTTCTAACAGGAGTGAGTTTCCATTCTGCCAAGGCTTTATCTATAAGACGAGGATAATACATAAATGCTGATATTTTTATCAGCAAAATTAATCTATATTCTGAACAAATACAAGTAATTAGAGTTAATTCCTATAAAATCCAAAGACTTATTTTGAATAAAGATTATTGAGACGACCTAAAGCAACGCCTATTCTACTCCCTGTCTATCCTATAATTCCGGATCAACAATTCCGGCATCGGTCCTCTTGACAACCCATTGCGAGATATAGAGCGACGGACATACACCCGGTTAATGAAATAATCTTTATAAAGCATATCAAGATAACCTCACAAATACTCTTAGAGAAAAAATTTTTTTTATTTTATTTACCTTTTTTCCCAAAAAGGTATTACAATATGGAAGGCTAAAATATTATTCTAATATCAATGATAGATTAGGAATTGGTCGTCTGATGCCAAGAAAGAATAATCGTTTTTACTCTAATAAAATATGATGGATATTATTGAAATTAAAAAGAAGTTATCAAAACTAGCTGAGATTACTTCTCTACTAAAAGAGGCAAATAATCTGGATGAATATATGTTTGTTCTCATAAAACAAAATCATATTGAATCAAAGTCTGTTATATCCGTGCTTGATTTTAAAGATTTACAGTACGTAATATTGATAGGAAACACCATTACCACTAATGGTTATTACAGAAATTGGAATTTTAACTTATTAGGGTTTCTTGATGAATGTTTAAATTTTGTTGAGAAAATCAATTTTTACAATGGATGGACACTTACAAATATTACCTTTGTTCAGGATAGCTGTTATCAAATTACCCGACCTGTACTACATCTACAAAATCTAAATGGTAAAGATAAACAAATAGTCTCGAAAAACAGTGGAGATTTTAAGTCTGTAATCAAAGAAGCTTTATCTCTATAAAATATAATTATTATATATGATGGACAAAAAACATATATGATAAAAAGTTTAATTTTCTTCCTATTGATCGGGGAGAGGTTGGAAGACATAGACGCGCATGTTGTACCTACTAGCGCTGATATGTAGATATAAGATTGTTAAGCGGGTAGAGTGAGACATAAGAGTCCTCACACAGCGTATACCTTAGGTTATTTAGTCCGTGTTAAAGATTCTTATAAAGAAAGTATGTAACCAATTTACTTTCACGGCTCTTTCATTTAAGTTCTAATTAAGAGCAAAACAACCCTTACCCGATTCA
>CAMWSM010000078.1 GCA_947176915.1 uncultured Porphyromonadaceae bacterium
GAGATGAAAACTATCTCAAAGAGCAGTTGAAATTTGATTGGAGCATAACGGATGCAGACAGCCGTATATTAGCAGATGGTGATAATATAAGCCAGATCGGCAAGACCAACACCTACCGTCTGCTAAATAAATTCCATATGACCCACCGCAATTCGTCCGACCGTGGATTTGAGATCACATCGCTTGTCAACTTAGAAAAACGGCCTCATAGCCTGTGCGTTTATCCCAATCTATTCTCTGATATTATACCGGATGATATACTTTATCAACACGTAGATTTCCGCAATATATCCACCGAGAACAGTGCGGGGCTGCTGTCTGCTTTCAAGGTCGGTAATTTCACATTGCACCCATCGGCAATAGCCAACTATCACCACAATTCTCTCGAAAGCCGACTTGAGGCATCGGACAACGACTTGACACTTGACTATCTCGATGCCGGCGTCGGTGCCGAAATGATGTTCAGTACCCGAAAAGTCAATGCTTCACTCTATCTGCCAATGAAATTTCAGATGTTCAGACTAAACAATAGACTTGACGGCAACATTACCGACAAAAACCGTTTTAGCGTCGAGCCGTCGTTCAACTTCACATATAAATTCAACAGCAACCATAATCTCAAAGTGGCAGCAATGCTGAATTATATGATACCTTCGATTGAAACTCTGTATTCAGGACATATACTGACGTCATACCGACAGTTGTCGGCTTACGATGTGACAGGGTTGTTTGAGGGTATGAATCAGCATTACTCGTTAGGCTACGACTTCAAGAACGTTCTTTCAATGAGCTTTGCCGGAGCTGAGATTTCTTGGAATAGACAGTCGCCAGAGGTGCTTTATGGCTCCTATTACGACGGAATCGTGCAACGAGCCATCAGCCGCCGGACATCGGAAAACGGAGATATGATTTCGGCTAAAATCCACATAGGTCAGGGATTTGACTGGCGACGCTTGAAAATCGGAGCCTCGATTATATACTCATATTACGACAGTCCACTGCTTGTCCAGAACGAGGTGCTACGCTACTCCGGTAACAGTATCGGAGTAAATGCCGACATAAGCCTTACTCCCTTCAAGTGGTTGGGAGTGGCTTATCAGGGAAACTACTCGCAGTCGGCTACACGACAGAAAGGATATGACAGATTTCCGTGGCTTCGTACATTAACAAACAAGGCTTCGCTTGATTTTACAATTCCCGAAGGCGTCACACTGACCACATCACTATACCATTACTATAATAACTTCAATGACGGCGACAAGTCTTTCTTTCTGCTCAATGCCGAGGCGCGATATACCATAAAGCGTTTTAGCTTCAGGCTGTCATGCGACAACCTACTCAACCGCAAATCGTATATCTATTCCAGCCTGTCGGCTCTCACAGAGTCAAAGGCAATATACAACATACGTCCACTTAGTGTATTGCTCAAAATTCGATTTAGAATATTCTAAAACACAAGATAATGAAACAGTTTATTTTATTCATCCTAATGTTATCGGTTGCCTTCATGTCTAAAGCACAGATAGGCATATTCTCAATGAGTCAGGAGCGGGCTACAGCTATTGACACTTCCCGTTATAAGGTCACTTACGCACTTAATTATACCTGTCATCCTGAGGTACAGAGCAGGTTTGATGACGTGCGCACGGTATTGATAGGACATAATTTTGTCAAAGACTTTAGCGATATTATTTGTCATTTTGATTCACTAATGACAGCAGACATTCGTCGAGGGGCAGACTCGTACCGTAATCCCAACGGTTCTCCGTGGCCTTATGAGGTTCTTCTCTCGCCCAAAGAGAAATCTGCAAGTATTAAATACCGCCTCCCTATGGGTAATGGAGTATTGACCTACTCAGACAGTCTTCCGGTGATTGACTGGAGTTTTATCCCCGATACCACACGCAATGTCATAGGTTATGAATGTCAGTTGGCAGAATGTGATTTTGCCGGACGGCATTACTCAGCATGGTTTACACCAGAACTACCTTTGCCATACGGACCCTATAAATTCGGAGGATTACCGGGACTTATTCTTGAAATGCAGGATAGCGAAGGGCAGTTTGTATGGACCGCTACAGGTTTTGAACGTGCAGATACGCCTATATTAGTGTATGATTATACGGAAGAAAAACAATGTACTCAAGAGGAAGCGGATAAAACGATTGCCCGCATTTACAAAGCTCCAAATGCATTTCTATTGGCGGCTATGGGAGGTGGTAAGGGTCGTTTGATGGTTGTCGGTAAAGACGGCAAACCCCGCGATGCGGCAGACATTGAAGACACTCCGATACCTTATAAACCGCTCGAAATGAAATGAAGATTAGTGAAAATCACTGGATTCCGTGATTGTTTTATGTTGGGTATTAATGTAATTTTGCAAGAATAAAATTCAACTTAAACAATCATGAAAGAATTATTCCTTACTTCGACTATCCCTTATTGGATTCTCTTCATCCTAAGCTTAGGGTCGGTAGGATTCTGCTTCTGGACCATTTTGGATCAGGACAAGCTGCCGTCAGACAAGAGACTTTCAGCAAAGGCAATGTACAGCGTGTCAGGCGTCATGCTGTTTGTGGCTATATGCTTGATTCTGATCTATGCTTTCGTCAATGGAGCGCTATGGTGGCTTGCTCCGGAAGGCGCCAGTTATTTCTCCATCCTACTTCATACGTTGGTATTGTTGGTATTCCTGATCATTCAAGGGCTCGCGCCGTTTGTATACAAGAGATATATGGAGGAATACTTCGGATGTAGGCTGACCATCAAAAGCCAGTTCATATCGCTGGTTGTCGTAGTGCCTGTGGCGCTTATAGTGTTTATGCTGATAGGGCAACTCTTTATGGAGGAACAGACCCGCAACCTTTGGTTCTATATAGTTGCAGGTACCGGTATCGTAGCCTCCGCCATATATTCATTCTGGAGTAATTCAAAATCAATTGGAACAGGGGGCGGAATCCTATATACAGTTACTACATTCGTATTGTGTGTGGGCACCCTCATCACTCTTCTTATCTTTATCGTAGCAGTGTTCATGGCATTTGCGGAAATGGCTCCATTGGTAGCCGCCATATTCGGAATATGGTTCCTTTTTGGAAGTTCATTCAGCAAGGCGATGACAAGCGGCGCTCCGAGTCAAAGCCATTTTTATGCCGATGACGGCTCTCTTCACTATACGTCCGGTCAACGAGATGCCAGAAACGCTCAGATCAGTTCACAGCGAGAAGGCAATTCCTGATATCGATAACCGTATTGACTGAGACTCCTTGCCATAGAAAAATGTCGGAACGCTATGCGTCGGATTTTTCTGTGGGAAGGAGTCTTGTGTTTTACATTCCGATGAGTCTTTCGAACTCACTGAGGCTCTCGTTGTAGCAGATACATCCAAATAATCATTTGAAGTCAGGAATGACGGGACAGAGGTAGAATTCTTGAAAATCATTGATTTCCCTTTCTCGCACAACCGGACTTTTCAATGTTGTTCGTACCCTTATAAGGAGTGACAGCATTAATATTCTGATTTCCGTCTATTTCCAGTGTTAAAATTTCCAATCGGCAAGTCAAGCTAATATTATAGGCTGAAATAGCCTCCTGTCTTTTTAGAGCCTCGATATTCTATGATATTTAGTTCAACCAAATGTTTCAATGCCCTTTTTATGGTTATGATACTCTTGCCGAATTCATTAGACAAAGCGACCGCACTGATGCCAGGAGAAGAAACAATACGATTATATATCAATTTTTCATTATCATTTATCGTATCATTTATCGTATCATTTATCGTGCCATACTTGTGACCCGATAAATTTGGACGTATGAAAGTTAACCTTACAACCCCTCTTTCATCGGTAACTATCGGCTGTGAAAGCCCGGCACGTTCGCACTCTTCAAATATCATTGAGAGACCTCTGCCCCAATGTTCTATCACCCCACTGTAATACATCACACGGGCTATTGTCTCGTTTGGAGGTTCGGATGTATGGGAGTTGAGAATATGGGAGCCGTATGTAAGTTGAGCTGTCGAATACCATATTGCCATTGAGCATGCCGCACAATGTTTCCATTCCTCGGTCAAGTTGACCTGTGGATTCCTTAAACTCAACGTCAACGCCTTCATGGTTTTCAGCCAAATACTGTATGTAGGCTAAATCAATCTCCATATATTCAGTGGTATTAAGGATGCAAAGTTACAAAATTATATTGAGATTCAGACTATTTAAAGTACTAAGATTACACTACAAAACAAGGGGAGCCACACCGGAAATTATGTATAAGGTCTACAGAATCGTGGAAAAATCATAAAAAAGGAAAAATTTACCATAAGTGTCCTGTTCTTATGGGAAACGGGAGAAGTGAAGAACCGCGCCTGTTGGTAATTTTCTAAACCTAACCTTCCACTAATAACCAGTTCATACGTCAGGCTGAGAATGTAAGAGCTGCATGTTAAAACACAATCTGAGTCACCTGCTTTCGCAGACAAAAAAGGAACTGCTTTCGCAATTCCTTTCTGGGACCCCAGTGGGATTCATCTTAGTCTTACTTGCATAGCCACGTCCGCCCCATAGTTTGGTGGTGATGAAAACTTCATCTCGCGGAATGTCTGCGGAACGCACAGCCTGACCTACCTCAGCCTCGTTGTAATAACATTGAGCCGTATCAATCGAGCGATAACCCACTGCGAGAGCGTCACGGACACATCGCTCTGTCTGTGATGGGGAAAATCTGATATACCCAATATCCTATCCGGGGCATCTCAACCCCGTTGTTCAGTTTTATTCTATTTTCCATATCAATTCAATCTTAAAAATGTAATGTATGGGTCAGTTTACAGGATAATTATAGCATGGATAAATTTATTACTCATAAAGCCATTTAGGTATGTCAACTATGCGGATTCCTTCATAATCGGTTTCGTCGTTCCGTGTTCTCGCCAGTAGTATTTTTGGATAGGCATCTCGGATTTTCAGCAGCGGTTCAATTTCTCTCTTGAAAGTAGCTTCACCGGAAATATCATCGCTGACCTGAATATACATCTTCTCGTTCCCCTTCATAGCCACGAAATCGATCTCCTTCTGATAAAGTTTGCCGACATACACCTCATATCCCCTACGAAGCAATTCTATAAATACAATATTCTCAAGCATTCGTCCCCAGTCCATATTGCGTTTTCCGAGCACCGCAAACCGTATTCCTGTATCTGCAAGATAATATTTGCTCAAAGATTGGAGATAAGTCTTTCCTCTGACATCATAGCGTTTTGCCTCATAAAATAAAAAAGCATTGCAAAGGTACTCAATATAGTTACCAACTGTCACATGGTTGGTAGAAGTACCATCTGCGGTCAATGCATTGCTTATGTTCCTTGAAGATGAAATGTTACTGATATTATCCATGAGATAGCTGCTCACTTGTTTCAGCATAGTGGTGTTTGTAATCTTGTATTTATCCACAAGGTCGCGGATGAGTATTGTTTCATACACATCACGAACATATTTTTCCTTATTACTAACTGAAGGATAGACGTAGGCTCCCGATAATCCTCCAATTTGGATAAAATCATTGAATGCATGCTGTATATCATTTTCACCCACTTCATAGTAAACACAATACTCTTTGAAACTAAAGGGATAAACATGAATTTCTATGTGACGACCTGTAAATAAGGTTGCCAGATCACTACTTAACAGAAAAGCATTTGAACCGGTAAGGTATATATCATATTTTTCCTCTGAATAAAGACTGTTTATAACCAACTCAAAACTTTCACACAACTGAATTTCATCAATCATAAGATAGTTGTTAACGCCTTCTTTATAATTAGCTTCCACATATTCATTTAAAGCGCGATATTCCTTGAGTGATTCAAAACGCAGTTTCGTCAGATCAATATCTATAATATTCGCTTGATTATCAGATTGGCGGATATACTCTGTAAAAGCACTTAGCAACTTCGATTTTCCTGAACGCCGTATACCAGTTATGATTTTTATGTCAGGAGTATTCATAACTCCTTGCAACTGATTGATATAATGAGTTCTATTTATTAGTTTCATTCGTTTCGTTTTACAAAATTTAAAAAAATTTCATTTTGGAAAGTAAGACAAAATTACTGGATTTCTTTCGAACTTACAAATAAATTCTTACTATTGCTGAACAATAGGCTATGAATAATGGAACTATGGGCACAAGCCGAAAAGTCGGCATAACTCAGGGGCTATACGAACTTCTGTTCATAATAGACCTATCTATTGAAGTCGTACAAATGTACGACTTTATTTACTTAATTTCGGCAATAAATTTGATTTATTGCCGAAATTAAGCTATCTTTTACGTAAAAATTCATTCCTAACCCTACATTCTATCACCATATCTCAATTTCAATCTGACTTATTTACATTGAGTACAAGAAACTGTGATTTCTTATAGTTATAGAATCTTCGATAAAATTTAATCTAATTATGTGCTAAGAATCTTGGAAACCTAAATTATTTAGTAAGACAAATATTTTCGAGGTCGGTAAGAAGATGGTTATGATCGATTGTTTCATCATTATTAGAGTATTGATGAATAGCGCATTTGGTAAAAGGTCTGGTATGCCAATTGCTTATCCAGAATTGATTTAGCATATCTGAAAAATAGAATATCCTATAGAAGTCGTTACAATAGATTATAGGATATTTCCCATAGTAGTCAAGACATAGGGTAGACCACTCTTTTACTGCTTTTCTTGCCTCTCCCCTTCCCCAATGCTTACCATTTATTTGCTCTATGTCAAGGCAAGGAATAATATCAATATCTTTGCCAACCACACGTTTGTAGTTCTCAAATTGATCTGCAATCGGACTGATTTTTGAAAGGAAATGATATGCTCCAAATTTGATTCCATTTTCGTATGCGTATTTCTTGTGCTTCAAGTATTTTGTATCGATATGATCACTACCTTCAGTAGCCTTTGCTATTATAAAATTAATCTGATCAATTCCTTCAGTAGACTCATTAATAGTATTATAGTGAGAGACATCTATTCCATCACAAGAAGGGGAATAACTGAAATACCATATGCTAAAGACCATGACTAATACGGAGGTTAAAAGAAGGGTTATCTTTAATTTCATAAATACTATGTTTTTTGTAAAATTACTTCTAAAATCATTTTTCTTTGTCTAAAAGAATTTCAGTGTAGACAGGTAAGAGTCTACACTTTATTTCATTTCCCACGGATATGAAATCTATTGATTCTTTCCACCTTATCTTCTTAAGAAAAGAATTCCAAAATACATTTCTACTCTTATCCATATAAAATTTTATATTGAAGACAGGATGATTATCCACAACTACAGTCTTTCTGTTATTAAACGTGTTTTTGATTGCTAACACCAAATCCTCCTCGTTTAGCTTACAATCCACAAGGATTCTATAAACATCAAAGAAATCTTTCATCCTGCTGTTCTCCTAAAGAAATCATAGCTTCAAATTTCTCTGCGCCAACTGTTTCAAGAGAATAGGCAAGAACTTCGACTGCAGGCAACAGCGACAATAGCTTAGGATATTCAAGTTTCTGAGGAAATGGTGTTACAATATCCCCGAATCCAATATCCATCGACATGGGCAAAACTATGGTGTCAAGACGTGCGATGAATCCGAGGCGTACACCACTGTACTCTTTATCGAGAGTGATTTCATTGGCTTGGATGGTATTAATGTCAAATTTCACACCATCTTCTGGACAATTTATTGAAAGAATTTCAATAAAAACATCCTTAATAATTTCAAGATCGTGATTTATATAATTGCCCATAAAATCAATATCAACAGTAGGTCTCGCCTCAAAATTATAATATGCGTAGAGTAATGCACCTCCTTTCAATAAGAAGTTAGATTTATACCTACTCAATGACAAGCGATAGAGAAGACGCTCCTGAAAATAGCGTGGCAATATTTTCATAAACGGCTGCTTAGTTACATTAGCTACATTCAGCAAGCGTGTTCTGATGGAATGGCCGTAATTCTTAACTTTTTCTTTCATAGGCTTATCTCCAAATATTTTCTTAATGTGGACTCCACCCTAAGTGATTTGGCATATTCAGTGAGCAGAACCAGATTGCGATTCGGCCTTTTCAGGTATTCGTTGACTATCTCAGAGCAAACATCTATTCCAATTTTATTACGGGCTTTGATAGCATCACATACGCTTCGCTCGATGTTATAAATCTTACATTCATATCCTCCGACAAGAGCTTTTGTGACCCCAAGTTCCAATAAATGTTCACTTAAAGTACACAATGTAATTTGAGGATAATCGGGAAGATTTACTTTTCTACCTCTCTTTATGGCAACAAAGATACCATATGGAATTTGCGTCGTTAGATTGTAATGTGCCCACGCCGAGTAACTACACAGTATTCCACCGGGTACAATCTTCTCTATGTCGTACATAGTGTTAGCCAAACTTTCAGGAAGAGCATATACTCCTTGCCTGACCCTCACTAACTCTCCCTTTCTCACAAGCAAAAGGAGTTGGCGATAGTCATAATAGGAAGGTATTTCACTTTTAGTTATGAACCCTCCTTTATCAGTGATTAGCTCAAAAATTGTTCTTTTCATCTTGAGAAAATATGCATAAAGTTACTACAATTTTTTAAATATGTAGTAACTTTATGCATATTTTTCTCAAGAATTATAATTGAACAAGTCGGATATACCCTTAGTCTACTCACACTATCATTATTCCATCATAGGTCATATGTAAATGATAGAGCTCAATAAATGTGTCACGTTCAGAGCTACAATATATTATCGGGGTCACGGTGTAAGGGAGTTAGAGCTTACTACTTACTAAAAGCAATTATTGCTGTCCGATAAAACTTTTCAACACAGCTATAATGCGCTGATTAAGTGCATATTATTACTCTGTTCTTAATTGGAGGTTGTCGATTATTAAAAACTTGCATATTAGCGCATTAACTTTGTTTATCGGATACTAATAAAAAGCAATAATAGTAACTGAGAGATTCTATTTGAGAATGTAAGAGCTGCGTGTTCAAACACAATCTGAGTCACCTACTTTCGCAGACAAAAAAGGAACTGCTTTCGCAATTCCTTTCTGTGACCCCAGTGGGATTCATCTTAGTCTTACTTATATTCTTGCATATACTATTACCCTTGTGCGTTTTATCAATTATTTAAACAATGTCGATTTTCTCTATTGAAAATCTCAACGGAATATATTATTGGCAATGTGGGAATTGTCATTAAATGTTTGCTTCCAAGAAGAGGGTGGGCAATTGTATTTGGCAGTAAAGAGCTTTGTGAAGTGTGAACGATTACGGAAACCGACTTGAATGTAGGTGTCGGTAACGCTCAAACCTTTTGAGAGTAGTTCGGCGGCTCTCCCAAGACGTCGTTCGATGAGCCATTTTTGAGGCGTAAGTGGTGAAACTCTGGCGAAATCCCGTTTGAACGTGGCAAGTGACCGCCCTGTATAAGTGGCAAAGTCCTCTATGCTCATATCCTCAGTGAAGTGATCTTCCATGAATTCCATAAGATCAATTTTCCAAGCCTCATTGAAGTCGAACAGTGTCGGATAGAAAGCAGGATCAATCTTCAGGACACAACCTAAAGCCTCGGTAAATTTCATATCAAGGAACTCCTGTGACGGCTCCACATTGTTGGTAAGAAATGGTCGTAGGGAGGCAAACAGGCTATCAATATATAAGTTGGGTTCTATCTTTACAGCCGCAGATTTAAGACGAGCGACATCAGAGGGTAGATTATCAGGGCTTAACTGCCTGAAATAATTTCGCAACGCCGGACGCTTGAATCTGATACTCATAGCGCTATAAGGGGCATCGCCCGAGGAATGCTTATGTATTCTTATCTGACAGTCTCTTTTCAGGAACACGCATTCCCCCCTCTTTACAGTCAGATTCCGGGCACCGTCGATGATGTCGATTTCTCCTTCACAGACGAGCACAAGTGAATGGTTGACCATACGATGTTCCTGCAAGTTCTCCCCCGGGAGAAAGCAACTGAATATAACCGACTCATGGTCACGAACACTTTCACCACTTAATTTCATAGTAGCAAAGTTAATAATTTACCACCAGTTAAACAAGCTTTTACCCCGGTCAAGCCTTGTTATAAGGCTCATTTCTTCATCGGTAAGACTGAAATCGAGAATATCAAGGTTCTCAATCATACGCTCCTTGTGTGTGCTTTTGGGGATTATCACGATGTCGCGCTGATAGAGCCAACGCAGGACTACCTGAGCAACACTCTTACCATGGACCTCCGCAATTGAGACCAACACCGGATTGTGGAATATCCCGTTTTTACCACAAGCAAGAGGAGACCACGCCTCCAAGACAGTGCCACACTCCCGACACATCCTTTGCATTTCGGTCTGTTGTCGGAACGGGTGAGTTTCGATTTGATTTATTGCGGGAACAATTGTGCAGTTATCAATCAGATCCTTGAACGTATCATCAAGAAAATTAGCCACACCTATAGCCCGAAGTTTACCGATTTTAAGTGCATCCTCCATCGCACGGTAAATCTCATTGTAATTACCCGACGGTTCATGTATCAACAGTAGATCAATGTAGTCCATACCAAGGCGGTCCAGAGATTGATCTATTGATCTTAATGTATCGGCATAACCACGTCCACCCCATAGTTTGGTGGTGATGAACACTTCATCTCGCGGAATGTCTGCAGAACGCACAGCCTGACCAACCTCAGCCTCGTTGTAATAACATTGAGCCGTATCAATTGAGCGATAACCCACTGCGAGAGCGTCACGGACACATCGTTCTGTCTGTGATGGAGAAATCTGATATACTCCATATCCTATCCGGGGCATCTCAACCCCGTTATTCAGTTTTATTCTATTTTCCATATCAATTCAATCTTAATAATGCAACTCCCATAGCGATTAATAGTATGCCCAGATACTGAGTGATACCGATTTTCTGCTTCATTGCTCCGAGCAAACCGTATTTGTCTATAAATAAACTCATAGTCAGCATGCCGCAGATGCTTGTCACAAGTAAAACACCGACACCGACCTTGCCGGCAAAATATGCGAATCCCGTAACGAAAACTCCCCCGATTATACCTCCGAGCCACGACCACCACGGGCGGTTCAAGGAGAATATCTGTGGAATATGCTCCCTGTTTGAGCGTATTGCCAAAACGATAACAAGCAATACAGCAGTGGCGGTAAGGAACGAGACGAATGCCGCATGCACGGCGGATGAAAGACTCGCAGAGAGTAGATTATTCATAGGAGGCTGCATCGCAAACACTGCGCCACCACTGAAGCCAATGAGCTGCCATAACAATGCACCGCGTTTTGCCGTTGATTTTTCTCCACGTTTGAATACCACCATAACCACACCGGCGAGAATTAGTATCAAGGCTCCGGCGCGAAGCCAGCCAAATGTATGGCGCGAACTATGAAGTAATCCGAAATGATCAATTATCAAACCCATGCAAATCTGACCCAGCATCGGCATCAGCGTGGTCTGGACGCTGCCGAGTTTAGGGAAGATTATGATGTTGACCGTCAAACCATACAATCCGCACATACCTCCCATCCATGCCCACCAAGGCAATTCTGAGAATAGTGAGCCTGGCAGAAATACAGTTCCTCGTTCGGCAAAAGTTATCGCACACAGAAAGATTGTTCCTATGGAGAACGAAACCAATGACGCTACTAACGGCGTACCGACCGACAACCGCAAACGCGAGTTTGCAGCTGTCTGAATAGGTGTCAATACCCCTAAAAAGAAGATAATCAGCAAATATTCCATCTGTTCAGGACTATAGCTTGTTACGCAGCCTTCCTGCCTCGGCAAAGTTGGTTATCATGCCGCCGTAGGTCAAACCAAAAAGTCGGCAGAAGATTCCCATAGTGTAGTTACCCGCCTCAAGCATTGTTGCTGATGGTCCTGCTCCCTGAAATATAAAGAACAATGTTTTTCCGGCAAGCATTCTTTTCTTACGCGATTCGTATATACGGTCAAGCAATGTTCTGAACTGCCCGGTCATGGAATGCCAGTAAACCGGAGATCCCATAACAACTACGTCGGCATCGACCATAGCGTCAATTACATCCTCGAATTGATCATCGGCATACGATTGACCTAACGGATAGACCTTATAATCTATGAGATTTAACGTCCGATAGTCTTTTCCTTCAAGCAGCTGTTCCGCCAAAGCAGCGGTATTTCCGTGTTTATTGGGACTTCCGTTGATAAACAGTATCTTCTTCATTACTTTCCTGACATAATTTGATATACGTCGCCCCAGTATTTTCCGGTATTTTCTTCAAAAAGTCCGTAGGCAGGAGTTTGTCCTTTATAAAGTTTTTCAGGCGAAAGTGAGGGGTATTGATAAGCGTACTCGCATTTATCACGGTTTACAAACATTTGCCAGTAACTTTCTGCAATGTTGTCAGATGAGAAGTAATCATCTCCATTGATTGTTCCGCAGACAGTAACTGTGCCTACAAATATGCCCTCTTTCTCATATCGGTTGTGGAGGATGTAGGCAAGTGCGCGTAGTGCGGCTTTGTCAATTGACAACGGTAGGAAACCGTCAACAGGATACATAGCCAAACCACCCCCGGTAAACATCAAAGCACCTCTTTTAGCAGCGAATCTTTCGTTTGCAATACTGTTGGCTGTTGTGTATGCTCCGGCAACATCCGCCTTAAAGTGATCTACAAGTTCGGACGCTGACAGATGCTCAGGATCCGGAGTTGTGATACCTGTATTATATACCACACAATCCGGTGTGCCATACTCATTTTCAATTTCAGAGAGCACTGTAGCCAACTGTTTTTCATCGGCAGCATCCACTGTTCTATAATTGGATTTCACCCCGTTCTGCGATAGTTGACTACACATATCTTTGAGTGCCGCTTCATTTCTCGCCACAAGAACGGAGTCAAATCCTTCCCTTGCAAATCTTTTGGCAACAGAGAAGCCAAGACCGGGACCTGCACCAATTATTACTATTAGTTTATTCATATTTCTGGTTGTTTTTACTTTACAATGCAAAATTACAAAGGAAATAAGCTCGTCATGTTGCTCTCAGGCTCAAAGATATGTTGCTAAGAGGCTCATCTATATATAATAAAAAGAAAAATAGACAGACCAAGCATTGAAGCCTAATCTGTCTATTATGTATGGTCAAAGTCAGTAATAATGGAACCGAGTTAGATATGACCTGCAATCACATACTTGCTCTATCCGGGGTTCTGCTTACTTAATTTCGGCAATAAATTAAATTTATTGCCGAAATTAAGCTATTTCAGGAGTTCACTTGTCTTCAACCAGTAATAGAAGGCTTCAGGAAGCACTCTCTTAAGTTTATTCAGTTTTGTTGTCAATGTCGGGGCGATTGACATTGCCAAGACTGCATCCATGTCACCATCGTATTTTTCTATTTTCGTCACACCTTTTCTTATGCAGGTGGATATATAGGCTGCTTTTGCCGAGTCAACTATGGCGTTTTCAATATGGTAATTCGAGGTATGGATAAACGACTTTATCTTCTTTATTCCATCCTGCAAAATATCAAACTCTCCCACTCCTTCCTTTCCTCTCGTGGCTAAGAGCATAGACGTTTGCAAAATATCATCATACACAGTATCCAAATCAGATATATCTCTATAAGCCATTTCAACTTTGACTATACTTAAAAATGACTTGGATGTTATGTCAAGATTATCAATTCTATCAAACAATCGTGCCACATCATACAGTTGCTTGATTATCTCCACTGAGCAGACCTTATTCTTAGTGAAACATTCCTGTTTAATCATGATCAGTTATCATT
>CAMWSM010000079.1 GCA_947176915.1 uncultured Porphyromonadaceae bacterium
CTTACAAGCAGAGGGTCTGCGGTTCGAATCCGTAATCACCCACTCCCCGAACTTTTAAGAATATTTCAAGTCAGCGGTTCATTCGTGAGAACGAACCGCTTTTCTTTTGTTTAAATACTTCAAAAAAATTTCATAATGCCCGGAAGGGGATTTTGTCATAATGCTTGGGAGGGGATTGCTCCGCAATCCCGCTGCGAAGTAATAAGGTAATTACTTTTTACCCAATTAATTTGTCGACGCAGCGGGATTGCGGAGCAATCCCCTCCCAAGCATTACGATAACTTAATTAATTCTCTACCCACCGATAAAGCCTGTCGGAAGGCCTCACCTTTGAGGGAACGGGCATCGAGAACAAATCTCCCCTCTTTACCTCTTCCACCGGCTTGAGAGCAACACGCAATTCCTCTACCTTAAAAATAAGAGCGCCGGTCGTAGGGCCCGTAATGATTATTTCATCACCGACTTTCAGCGAACCTGCCTCCAACAGGAACTCCCCTACGCCGATCTTCGAAAAATAGCGCATAGCCTTGGCGCAATACACCTTGGTGCGAGTGGCTGACGACCCGTATTTTGCACTCCACTCTCCCAAGCGCTGGCCAAGATAGTAGCCATCCCAGAAACCGCGATTGAAAATCTTCTCCAGCCGAGCATCCCATTCAGCCACTTTTTCCTCTGAGAAAGTGCCGTCGCAAATCGCTTCCAAGGCTTCTGAATAGCATTCCACGGCTTCGTGAACATATTCCGGTCCGCGTGCCCTCCCCTCTATCTTAAAGACTCTAACTCCGGCATCAGCCATACGGTTAAGGAAATGAATTGTCTTCAGGTCCTTAGGCGACATTATGAACTTATTGTCTACAACGAGTTCCTCATCCGTCTCGCGGTCGCGCACCGTATACGCCCTGCGGCATATCTGATTGCAGGCACCACGGTTGGCACTGGAATTCATCTCATGAAGACTCATATAGCATTTGCCGCTTACCGCCATGCAAAGAGCGCCATGACAAAACATTTCAAGACGTATAGGTTTCCCTCCCGGACCCGTAATTCCCTCCGCAAGGATTGCTTCATGGATAGCCTTCACCTGATCCAGGTTAAGTTCGCGGGCGAGCACCATAACATCGGCAAACTGACTGTAAAATCTGACTGCCTCGACATTCGTAACATTGACCTGAGTGGAGATATGCACCTCCTGACCGATTTCGCGGGCATAAAGGATAGCCGCCATATCGGAGGCAATTATAGCAGACACTCCCGCATCCTTGGCAGTGTCAATAATCTCACGCATACGCGGCATATCGGAGTCATACACGATCGTGTTGACAGTGAGATAGGTCTTTACCCCCGCCTCATTGCATATCCTCACAATATCGCGCATATCTTCGGTAGTGAAGTTTGAGCTGGAGCGCGAACGCATGTTCAGACCCTCTATGCCGAAATAGACAGCATCCGTGCCGGCAGATATGGCTGCCGCCAACGATTCACGACTCCCGACAGGAGCCATTATTTCAAAATCTTTTCTGTTCAAGAGAAGAAAATTTAAGGTGTTAAAAGGATTTACCGGGCAAGATAATAGGTTACGGCGCCGAAAGTAAGCTCCTTCCAATACACGTCATTAAAGCCGGCGGATTTCATCACTCTCCCCATTTCGTCGCGCTGGGGGGCAGCCGCTATGCTTTCCGGCAGATAGGTGTAGGCACGTGAATCTCCGCTGACCATCTTCCCCACCGTAGGGATAAGATGGCGTGAATAAAGGCGATAGCCGAATCCGGTTACACTCCCCTGAGGCACGGAAAGCTCAATGACACACAGAGTCCCTCCGGGGCGCAAGACCCTCCTCATCTCCTTCAGTCCCTGCAAGAGATTTTCAAAATTCCTGACGCCATACGCCACCGTAATAAGGTCGAAGGAGTTGTCGAGATAAGGAAGATCAAGACAATCGGCTTTCCCGAAAGTGATCAGCGCGCGCTCTTTCTGAGGAAGGGCGGAGAGTTTCTTACGCGCCACATCAAGCATCCCCTTTGAAAGGTCAATCCCTATTATGCGTGCGGAGGGGAGCATGGAATGAAGCCGGAAGGCTACGTCCCCCGTCCCCGTAGCCACGTCAAGCACGTCCGGAGAGACGGCCTTCAGTCGGGAGCACGCCGCTTTCAAAGCCTTGTTGCGCCACATCCTGTGCAAGCCGAAAGTCATGGCGGTGTTCATGAAATCGTATGCCGGAGCAATAGAATCGAACATCTCCTCCACCTGTTCCCCCTTCTCACGCCTATTGTCGTAGGGATTTATCCCTTCGGCTCCACTCTTTCCGGAAGAAGGACTGCCTGATTTGCTGTTTAATTCATTATCCATCCCTTATTTAGGAAATGACGGGTTAGAGATTCTTATAAAATGAACGGCGACGGCGGTGCTGACGGTATTTGAAATATTCCCATTGATTCTGCACCTTGGAATTGGTCTCCATTTCAGGATTGGATTCTGCCTTACGGAAGCCGTAGCGCTGAAATTGCGGAATAAGATCTGTAAAAAGGAGAGCGTTCACCCCCTTGTTCTGATATTCCGGCTTTACTGCCACCAAAAGAAGGTCGACGATATCATTTTTCCCTTTCAGCCCCTTAAGCAAATGATACCATCCGATAGGGAAAAGCTTTCCGCGGCTCTTGCGCAAAGCGTTGCTCATGGAGGGCATCGAGATTCCCACGCCCACAAGGTGTCCCTCCTTGTCAACAATTAATGTTACCAAGTCAAGGTTAAGCAGACCCAGATAAATGTCAATATAATATTCTATCTGCTTTTCAGTGAGATGTGAATATTCATACAGTCCGTCGTAGGCATCGTTTATCAGATGAAACAGAGCCCTTCCGTACTCATTCTTTATCCGGCTGCGGCTTTTATATTTCAACACCTTGAGGCCATATTTCTTCTTGACGATCTCCGCTATGCGGGTCATCTTCTCCGGCACTTCATCAGGCACATCGATAAGAAATTCCACCCAGTCAGACTCCTTCTTATATCCGAGGCGCTCCAAGTGCTCGGCATAGTAGGCATGATTATATATAGTTGCCATTGTGCCTGCCTCCTGGAAACCCTCTATCAGCATTCCCTCATGGTCGAGATCTGTGAAGCCGAGGGGTCCTATAAGCTTTTTCATCCCCTTTTTGCGCGCCCATTCCTCAACGGCTTCGAGAAGAGCCGCTGACACTTCCGGATCATCAATGAAATCAATAAAGCCGAAGCGGGCGTTCGATGTTTTATGATGCTCGTTAACCTGTTTGTTGAGAATCCCTGCTATGCGGCCCACAGGCTTTCCATCCTTGTAAGCCATGAAATAGACAGACTCACAAAAATCAAAAGCCGGATTCTTTTCCGGAGAAAGAGTTGCCACGTCGTCTGAAATCAAGGGAGGGACGAAGTAAGGATTCTCTTTATAGAGATCGATCTGATACTGGGTGAAAGCTTTAAGATTCTCCTTTGTAGGTTCAAGGGTCTTTATCTCAATCATTGGGGTTGGGAGTTGATTAATGGTGGAAGCGGATGATTTATGGAATTATTCTTTAAAAGTGAGCCATACAAGCAGACCTATCATCATTACAATGAAGACACATATAAGCACATAAAGCTGACTCGACGCCCTCTTTTCAAGAGCGAGCTGAAGATCGGCAACCGTGCGGAAAGATTTTTTATCTTCACACTTATGCGCGATTTTTCTAAGACGCGGCAAGGATGTCGGAAGATTGTCAAGCACTTCATTCACAACTTTCCCGTAGCTCTCTATGTCGGCGCGAGTGTCCTGCTCGGAAAGTTTTCCGCTTTGGTCAAACCCGACATTCGTGAGCTTTAGATTTTCATTATATTCGGTGAAGATGATTGTTTCAGGAGTGATGGGAATATGCTTGACATGATTTTCCTGAATATACTCCATAGCATCGAGGAGCTGCGTCTGAAGCCGATGCACAATTTTTGGTGTCAGTCTTTTCTCATCGATGAGACGGCGCAGGGAATATCCATAGACATCATCAGTGATAATGGCCTTACCCACCCCCGGAACAACCTCAAGATCATTGACCATGACAATGTTGGGATGACAGAGATTATATCTCACGTCAAACTCCTTCTCAAGCATGGCCTGATACTCCGGATTGTCAGCATATTCCTTTTTAAGAGCCTTGAGCATTACCCATTTGCCATATTTCTTAACGGTAAAGACATCGTAATACTTCTCCTCCCATTCGGGCATAAGATATAGGTCTGACCATTTTCCGGAAGGGTCGTCAATAGGAATTTTCTTCTCCTCTTTGCTAATATAGGTCACTTTCAAGGATAGGTTAAGGGTTATTATATCAATTGATTATATCGAAGCCGGTATACTTGCGCAGACATTCGGGCACGATGATGCCCTCCGGAGTCTGGTTGTTTTCAAGCAATGCCGCAACGATTCTGGGCAACGCGAGGGCTGAGCCGTTGAGGGTGTGGCATAGCTTGATCTTCTTATCCTCGTCGCGGTAGCGGCATTTGAGGCGGTTGGCCTGATATGTCTCGAAATTAGATACGGAAGAGACTTCAAGCCAGCGTTCCTGTGCCGCGCTCCAAACCTCGAAATCGAATGTGATGGCTGAAGTGAAAGACATATCTCCTCCACAAAGGCGAAGGATATGCCAGGGAAGTCCGAGTTTCTCAAGAAGACCCTGCACGTGGTCTTTCATCTCTT
Organism: uncultured Porphyromonadaceae bacterium; assembly: GCA_947176915.1. Lineage (GTDB taxonomy): Bacteria > Bacteroidota > Bacteroidia > Bacteroidales > Muribaculaceae > Lepagella. The sequence goes on from CAMWSM010000079.1 coordinate 4,703, forward strand.
CGAGGGCGGCGTAGGAAGCCTCCGGTTTTTCAATACGCACGATCTCAACCTTGTCAAACTGATGAAGACGGTTAAGACCGCGCACATCCTTTCCATAACTTCCGGCTTCACGACGCCAGCAGGGAGAATAGGCGCAATTCTTTTTAGGAAGTTCCGCACCCGGAATTATCACATCGCGATAAATATTCGTGACGGGCACTTCCGCTGTAGGTATCAGATAAAGATTATCAAGAGTTACATGATACATCTGCCCCTCTTTATCGGGAAGCTGTCCTGTCCCATATCCTGATGCCTCGTTAACTACAAACGGAGGCTCCACCTCTATATATCCCGCTTTCCATGCCTCGTCAAGGAAGAACTGTATGAGCGCTCGCTGCAACCGCGCCCCCTTCCCGATATAGAACGGAAATCCGGCTCCTGTAACCTTAACGCCCAATTCAAAGTCTATGAGGTTATATTTCTTTACAAGATCCCAGTGGGGAAGAGCGTCGGGCCCGAGTTGAGGCATCTCCCCTCCTGTCTTCTCGACAACATTGTCGGCTGCCGTAAGACCCTCCGGCACATTCTCATTAGGAAGATTGGGGACTGTGAGGAGGAGCTGGAGCATCTTCTGCTCGCAATCTTCAAGACAATCCTGAAGACCTTTCGCCTCACCCTTGATCTGGGCCACCTTCTGCTTCGCTTCCTCTGCCTTATCCTTCTCTCCCGCTTTCATGAAAGCTCCGATGGAAGCTGCAAGTTTTTTCAGCTCGGAAGCATCTGAATCGCATTTCTGCTGAAGACGGCGCCTTTCAGCATCAATTTCAAGAATCTCTGTAATGACGGCTTTTCCGTCGAAACCTTTGACGGCAAGACGACGCACGACGAAGTCGGGGTCTGCCTTTATAGTCTGTAGTGTAAGCATCTTTATCTGATAATGATAGTAATGGTTAAGAGAGAAGTTCCTTTACCTTGGCGTTTATCGCTTTCCCTTCGGCGCGACCGGCAAGACGCTTGGAGGCTACTCCCATCACCTTGCCCATCTCCTTCATGCCGGTAGCTCCTGTCTCCGCTATGATGGCTTTCAATTCCTGCTCAAGTTCTATCGGAGAAAGCTGCACGGGGAGATACTCTTCAATCACACGCGCCTCCTCAAGCTCGTTGACAGCCAGCTCCGGACGATAGTTCTCCTCATATATCTTCGCGCTCTCCTTACGCTGTTTAACCATTTTCACCATTATCTTGGTGGCGTTCTCATCTGAGAGTTCTCCGTTGGCACCCTTTGCGGTCTTTGCCTCTAAAAACTCCTTCTTTACCCCGCGAAGAGCCTCAAGACGCACTTTATCACGCGCGAGCATCGCTTTTTTGATGTCTTCGCTTATCTTGTCAAAGAGATTCATATATCTTCTGTTTTATTTTTGCCTGAAACCATATAGGGCTTTTCCGACCCTTAAAAATTAAATCAAAAGCATACCGTAAGATACACCTCTGCTAATAAACTGCAAAAATACTTCAAAAAAGCGGTTTTTGCAATTTAACGTGATGAAAAAACTTTTTTTTGACAGATGGTGTAACATTTATTCCTATTTTTGTGTCAGTTTTATGTAAGCAGATCAATCACGATATGCCGACATCTGATTTTTTCCCAACCTATAATCATCTAAACCTTCATATAACTTATGAAAAAAACCTTTAAACTGATAAGCTGCCTCATGCTCGGTGTCATGACGCTATTATCTTTTTCAGCGTCAGGTGCCACACTGATGCCCGAACTTCAAAAAATGAAAAGAATAACTTCTCCTGAGTTTTCCTCTCTCTTTGTGGGTTCAAACATAAAGGTGGAAATCCGTCAAGGCGCTTATCCGGGCTACATAGAGATAGAAGATGCCGGAGAGAACTATTCAGTCTATACGGAATGGAAAGACAATACACTTAATATCTATCCCAACATGCCGGAAAAGGAAGAAATAAAGGTAAGAATCACCACCAACTCCTTAAACACCATATCTCTGTCAAGTGCTACATTGGATGCCTCATCTCTCACTTTTATAAATTCCTTCACTCTCAATCTTTATGGGCAGTCTAAAACAAAAATAGGTAATCTGTGGGCGTCCGATATTAATATAAATGTATATGGTGAGGGTGTGGTGAATATCAACGGGGTAATTTCCCAAAATCTTAGATTGGATGCATGGAGAAATAGTAAGATAGATATCAAAGGGATCCGGGTTGAGAATGTAAACGCTACATCAAGATATTCCTCTCTAATATCCCTCTCCGGGAAATGCCGCACCAAGAGCCTGTCGTTCGTGAACGAAGGAAAAATATCCTCTGAAAATCTTTATGAGGATCCTGATATGCAACAGGTGATTCCGGATTCTGTCGATAGTTCGAAATTACTTTATTTCCACCCTTCACAAGATAAAGGAACAAAAAAATCCGGCTCCCCAAAGAAGAAGGAGAAAAGCACTCCCCGGAAAGGATCACCCGTAACACAACCGTAATAACATGAAAAATAAAACTCAAAAATATCAGACTATGACACGCTTAATACTGACCATCGTTCTATTTCTATCCATATCGCCAGGATTTCTATGCGAGGCAGCAAATTATATGGCTCCCCGAAATAAAGCCTCCAAAAGCATAATGGCTCAGCGCACTGTAAAAATCGGATCCTTCACGAAAATAGAGGCTGAATCTGCGATTAAAGTAAATTTTACACAGGGTCCTGCAACCGGACAAGCACTCATTTCCGCTCAGGAAGATATGATCGATTATATAAAGGTAAATGTTAAGAACGAAGTCCTCCACATCAGTCTCCACCGCACAGACAACAGATCCTATCAGGGTCCTTTTACAGTTTCGGTGCAAGCTCCTGTGTTAAAAAGTGTAGAACTCTCTGCTGCCTGTTCATTCGTGATGCAGGGCAATTTGAATGTAAAGGGTAATTTTAACCTCGACATAAGCGGAGCCTCTAATGTCACCATTCCCGTCTTGAAGTCAACAAATCTGACTATCGAGCCCTCCGGTGCATCCTCTATAAAGATGGAACGCGTGGAATGTTCAATAGTGGAAATAGATTGTTCGGGTGCTTCAAATGTAAAATTGAAGGAAGTATTGTCTCCCAAGCTTGAGATTGATGCCTCCGGTGCGTCGCAAGTGAACGTTGATAATTTCAGCGGCCATACTCTTAATGTAGAAACAAGTGGCACATCCGGTTCAAAAGTCTACACTACAGATGCCGAAACTTTAAATCTTGAAGCCTCCGGAGTTTCCCGTATAGAGGTAGGGAATGTCAAAGCAAATGTTGTTAATGCCGATGCCTCCAGCCAGTCGACAATATACATCAACGGCACTTCAAAACAATGGAACCGTGAGGTGAGCAGCGGGGGAAAGATAAAGACAAATATGAAGACTATCTCATCATCCTCTTCATCCTCTTCCCGTTCTTATTCATCATCGAAAAAGAATTCCTCAAAGAAAAAGACGGCGAAGACTGAATCAAAAACCAAGTCAAAGAAAAGTTCGCCTACTCAGGCACCCTGAAAAAGAAACGTTCTCATAACAAATCATACCATAACTAAATGGGATAAGAAAGAGAAGCGCGACGGGAAGTCGTGCTTCTCTTGCATTTAAACAAAATAGGCTCAAAAAGGGTTAATAATTAAACCGGAGCCCATATCCATGCTCCAATTAATAGGAAATAAACATCAATTACAAAAAGGTGAATATATGAAAACATTAAGACAGATTACGTTAGCCACTCTCGCAGCAGCGATGCTAATAGGTGGCGCAGGATGCAGTTCAATGACTCAGACAGGTAAGGGTGCATTGATAGGAACAGGCGGCGGTGGTGCCCTCGGTGCCGGTATTGGCGCATTGATAGGTGGCGGAAAGGGTGCCGGTATTGGCGCAGCAATTGGCGCCGCTGTGGGCGCAGGCGCAGGCGCTCTTATCGGTCAGAAGATGGATAAGCAGCAGAAGGAACTTGAAGAGCAACTTGCTCAGCAGGCAAAAGTGGAACAGACCACTGACTCCAACGGCTTGCAGGCAATAAAGGTTACCTTCGATGGAGGCATACTCTTCCCCACCGGTAAATATACTCTCAACACTCAGGCTAAGGCAGACCTCAACAAGTTCGCTGTCAGCCTTCTCAGCAACCCGAACACTGACGTTCTTATCACCGGCTACACCGACAACACCGGTTCGCTGGCTGTCAACACCACCCTTTCAGAGCAGCGTGCGAATTCTGTGCGCAACTATCTGATAGAGGATGGCGTTCCACCCACCCGATTGGTGGCTCGCGGCATCCCTATGGCTGACTACATCGCCTCCAATGATACTCCCGAGGGTCGCGCTCTCAACCGTCGTGTAGAGATTACAATCTACGCCAACCAGAAGATGATTCAGGAAGCCGAAGCCCAAGCTCAGGCAAACGCCCAGTAAAACAAACATTTATTCACATAATAATCAGAAATAGGGTGTGTCATAAAAATGACACACCCTATTTCTGATTATATTAACTATATCTCTGATTATCGAACTATTATTTTAGAAGTTTCAATTTTACCAATCTTTCCCGATATATTTACTACATATATTCCTTGTGGCAAATTAGACGTATTAAAGGTGATACTATTTTCTCCAGGATTAATAGTTTCCTGAATAAAATTTCTGCCATCAGATGAAACTACATTTACGAGACATTTCTCATTAGAAAAACGTTCATCTATCTCTACTGTTACCATCTCACCCTGTCGAGGAGCGCGAGGAGAGACTTTGCCAATAGGTGCGGTTGCAACAAGATTAAGCTTGTTCTGTCCCTCCAGTCTATAGATGAGACAATATGCTTCAGTTTCATCAGAATTGGATGTCTTTATAAATATATATTTTTTACCAGATAAAACCACATAGGAAATGCTATTATCATCAGGTGATTGATAGTGATTAGCCGGGAAAGATATTGTCTGAACAAGCTTTTGATTCGTGTCATATACCACAAAGCCTTTTACCTTAGTTTGTGTGCCCCATCCTTTATAACTATCGTTGTCTCCCCCACCTTCTGTAAATGGGACTTGCTCAGGTATAGGCAGAATGTAAGTATAGTCGTCTGAAAAGATTCCTCTTGTGATTTCATGCCAACCATTGTCACCTCCATCTTCAGGTATTATCTTTACTTCTGTAAGGTCATTATAATATGTATATTCACTTTCCCTAACTTCACTATTAGGATCAAATCCCATAACCGTATCATAGGTAGCCGTGCACTCTTCAAAATACCCATTCATTTTGGGATCATCTGTTTGCATATAAAATTCATACGGATATTTATGACCGAATAGATTCTGATATGCATAAGAATAGGCAATAACTTGCTGACCATTGGGAAGCGTAGCAATTTCAGCCTGGTCGCCATGCATACTTTTAACCAATTGTAAACTCAAATCCAAATGATCAACCCCGGCAAGAGTACTGAAACTTCCTGTATGTCTAATATTTACCAAATCGAGAGCCACCACCACCTTTTGCTGTGAATATGTTTTTGTGGTGAATGGGATAAGTTCAACAGAAAAATCCTTGACGAGATTGATATTATCATCATAGATTGCCAAGGTATTAACTCTTTCTTGGGACCTATTGGTAATATAAAAACCGTTTTTGTCATCTTGTGCCAAGTTAGGGATAACGTAGGTATAGTTGCTTTTACCTGTACCCATCGGAACAATCACAGATTCATACAAGTCAGCTGATGCACCAATTCCCGACATACATACAGTAGTCAGGAACACTAAACAAAATTTTCGCATAAATAAACACTTATCCTATCGATCCCCTAATAAGATATTAGATATAAAAACAGATGCGTGAGGACCTTATCTTGCTCGTTCCTCACTATACAAGGCCTTCGCATTGCCCATCTCTGTAAAGGAACGAGCAACGCAGAAGCCTCACGCAGAATATGCATACAATTCAAGCAACGGCATAAAGCAAATTTTTTAGCAATCTACCGAGCTCGAAAATAATTACATACCCAAAAAGGCATCTATCGTTGCTACGATCTTGACAGAGATAAAGAAGTTGCGAAGTTCTGTATAGTCAAGAAATAGCGTTGATAAACGCACACCAAAATTTATCAACCCACCCGCATACCACTCAAAGAGACTTCTGCTGAGAGGGATTGCTGCGCAAAATTAAAAAAAAGATTTAACTTTACAAAATATTAATTCTTTATATTTATATTTGTTTATACTTCCTCTTTTCAATTAAAAACCTGTTATATGGGATGCTGTTTGCTATACGGTTAACGAGTACCACAATCCTCTCAGGAATCTTATAGATTACAAGAAATATGAAATTGATAGAGCATCATCTTTTGCAAACTTTCCCAAAAAAGTCAATGGACTGTTACTTTTTTATAACCTATTGATAATATACTTTCTACTATCTTCCTACAGCCTTTATATTAGAAAGAGCCAGACTTATATCGCCTTTAACCTCCACTTGTTGAAATTTCCTTGGTAAACATCCGCTAATAATTTAGTTATCTTTACAAAACTTATTTCTAACGCAAACCATTTATTATGATTTCCCGATTCTCAATCCTTATCGTATGGATAGTGTTTGGAACCCTTTCCTGTCTGAGTTCCTCTCCATATATTACGAATGTCGATATCCCTTACTCTCAAAAACAGGATTCATTATCCCGACAACGCCTTAAACTTGACATTCACCACAATAAGGAGCTCAATAATCTTCCGGTCATCGTTTGGTTTCATGGAGGAGGACTCACAAGCGGTAATGGCTTATTCCCGATGTATCAGTGTCCGAATGTATTAACGATGCAGCGGAAGCTGTAAAATGGGTTATGGAAAATATTTCTGAATATGGTGGTGATCCGTCAAAGATATTTGTGTCAGGACATTCTGCAGGAGGATTTCTGACAAGTATGATCGGTCTGGATAAAAGCCGTCTCTCAAAACCTGAATAAAGGTACCCATATAATCTTATCTCCTTGCCTTTGCTGAGACGGAATGGATATGATCGGTAAAACGATTGGAAAAGCGATATGTTCCTGCTTTCTCAGCTGCCTTGTTGTAATTATCTATAAATTTATCCAGATCGCCCACACTCTCAATGACCGAATCAAGCCCAAGATGATCACGTATCAGAAACACCATATAATCTCCTGTAGTATGTCCTTCAAAGTGAGCACAACCGAGAGCTTTCTTAAAATATTCTTCAAGTGATAATTTATTATCAAGATATTGGCACGTTATGCTGTCAAGTTCTTCAAGCACTTTCGGTGAGGAATAATAGTCATCGTTGTAAGTCTTAAGCATTGCCTCTCCGTATGGAGCCAATGATTTCAATGGCATCTCCTTTTTATTTATAAGATCCGCCACCCCCTCCCGCATATTGAAAACCAGAGCTCCCGCTGCACCATCCATTATGTCCTCTTTATAGTTTACCTCAAAAGCAGGTCCTAAATAAAAATGATGCATTTCATGTCCAAGAGCTTCTATAGCTGCCTCAACTCCCTCAGAAAAGAAAGAATTTATATCAAGGAATAATCCGGGGGCGAGTGCCCGGCATTCCAAATCCCAGACTATAAAATAAATTGGCGAAGATTCAGGGTGGAGATTCTTTCCCTTGCCGGGAAGCAGCGTGAGGGCTTTTTCATTAGCGGCATTAACAACGCTATCTATATTCACAGACTCGAGAATCCGGGAATATTGATCAAGATTATCACGGATGTCCAATGCTGTCGAGACAAACATAGGAAGCTCATCTTTAAGATTTGAAAGATCATTAAGCAAACCACTGATGCTATCGCATACACTTCTTTTCAAAGGATTATAAACAATATCAAACGCATTCCTCACATTTCCCTTGAATTCATTACGATTCCAATGAGTTTTGCGCAAAAGAGCCTTATATGCTTTTGAATTAAACAACGAGTCCCATTCAGCATCCGTAGGCATTCTACTTTCACGCGTCTCCCGTGCCATCCGAAGATACTGCTTCACAGAAGATACGTCAACATTAAAAATAGAACCACAAGGTGAATTAACCTCCGCATATCCTATTGAAGGAAAAGCAAAGATTAAAAATAATATAAATTTTATATAGAATATCTTTTTCATTTGGAGTCATTTTACTTCATTATTTCCCTTCTTTCTATTATTAGGTGTCGTTTTGCGCGGTATGTATCTCATATTCTTGCAAATTTATAAATTTCTTTTGACTTATTAAAGAAAAACATGTAAATTGAAAATTGGATTTTAAATTTACATGTTTTTCTTATTTATACCTCCTCTTTTCAATTTCAAAACCTGTTAAATAATATGAAATTGATTTATCCCTAAATAATTTTATTCCTTAGCAAATGCAAGTCAAAAATATTTATAATCTTTATAATGGGAAACGGGTATGTGCCGGCGGCACATACCCGTTTGTGTTTTATTGTGTTTTTTCTGCCTCACGGCAGACATGGATTGGTTTTGGGTTAGAGTAATTGAAATGTAATTTCTTGGATTAAAGCACGCCCTGTGCCATCATTGCACGAGCTACCTTGATAAATCCGGCTACGTTGGCACCCTTCACATAGTTGATGAAGTCAGAACCCTCCTCTTTGCCGTATTTAACACACTGCTCATGGATGTTCTTCATGATGCTCTTAAGCTTCTCGTCAACCTCCTCGGCACTCCAAGAAAGTTTCTGTGAGTTCTGAGCCATCTCCAGACCTGAAACTGCCACACCGCCGGCGTTCGCAGCCTTGCCGGGAGCATAAAGAATCTTGGCATCGATGAATTTCTTGATAGCCTCGGGAGTGGAGGGCATGTTTGCACCTTCGCTGACAGCTATCACGCCATTATCAAGAAGTGCCTGTGCATCGTCGCCGTCAATCTCATTCTGAGTTGCAGAAGGCATTGCAATGTCGCATTTCACGAGCTTCCAGGGACGTTCACCGGGCACATACTGTACGTCGGGATATTTCTCAGCAACTTCGCTGATACGTCCGCGATAATAGTTCTTGAGTT
>CAMWSM010000080.1 GCA_947176915.1 uncultured Porphyromonadaceae bacterium
AACTTTTGGGCAAGTTGCCCAAGCGTGTTCCCAACTATCCCTGAGAAGGGAAACGTGGCTTTTGGAGATCTGAAATTTCTTTTCATCTGCAAACTGTTTGATACTAAGTTGTTACATTCACTTTTGAATCAAGTACAGTTTGCTTCGGTCAGCCGTTCTCAGCCCTTAATGTTCCCCGGAACGGGTTCAAGATGCAGATTGCCGTCGGTAAGGGAAACTTTGGCAATACCACCGTTCTTGAGAGAACCGAAGAGGATGGCGCGCATGAGGATAGGCTTCAGGGTGGAACTTATGCGGCGGTCGAGTTCGCGCGCTCCATACTCTTTTGAGAAGCCTGTCTTGAGAAGATGTTCACGTGCCTCTTCCGAAAGTTCGAGAGTAACCCTTTTCTCATTTAGAAGTTTCTGAAGTTGTGTCAGTTTTTTGTCAAGTATCATGGAAGCCATTGTTCGGTCCATGTCGTTGAACACTACAATGCCCGAGAGTCGATTAATAAATTCAGGCTTAAATGTTTTCTTCACCTGAGTCATCATAGCTCTCCCTGCCGACATATTGCTTGCAAAACCTACATTTGCCTGGCCAGCATACTGAGCTCCGGCATTTGAGGTCATAATAAGCACAACGTTTCTGAAATCAGCCTTATTCCCTTTATTGTCGGTCAGACGCGCATAGTCCATCACTTGAAGAAGAATATTATAGATGTCGGAATGTGCTTTTTCAATTTCATCAAGCAGAAGCACACAGTCGGGGGTCTTGCGAATGGCATCAGTCAATAGTCCTCCATCCTCATAACCCACGTAGCCGGCGGGCGATCCGATAAGTTTGGCTACCGTATGTTTTTCAGTATATTCGCTCATGTCGAAGCGTATGAGCTCAATGCCCAGTTCTTCGGCAAGAACTTTTGCCACTTCCGTCTTGCCTACTCCGGTCGGACCGACAAAAAGAAGAGAGGCGAGGGGTTTATCAGGTTCTGTAAGACCGGCTTTCGCCATCTGCACCGCTTCTGACACATTCCTTACAGCTTCCGGTTGACCATAGATTTTATCCTTGATGCGGGCTTCTAATGTTTCAAGGTTGTTTTCATCCTCCTCCGACACTGCCAGGGAATCTACCTTGCATATCTTTGCCAAAATTTCTGCAATCAGGCTCTTGTCAACGATATTTTGGTCAAGTGCTGTCTGCGGATTTGCCTGCCGATATGCGCCTGCCTCGTCAATCAGATCTATTGCCTTGTCCGGGAGATAACGGTCGTTGATGTGGCGGGCACTTCCTTTCACGGCATATTCTATCGCCTCCGGAAGATACGTTACATTATGAAAAGATTCATAGTTATCTTTCAGACGGGAGAGGATCTCTATTGTTTCATCTATCGTAGGTTCACCAACTTCGATTTGTGAGAATCTGCGCACAAGTCCTTTACTCTTTGCGAAATAACGTTTGTATTCATCGTACGTAGTCGAGCCTATGAAACGTATTTTTCCACCTTCGAGATAGGGCTTGAGCATGTTTGATGCGTCCATGGCACTTTCTCCCGTAGCTCCTGCTCCAACCAAACTATGGATTTCATCGATGTAAACTACAACGTTTTCCTCTCGCGACAGTCCATCCATTATCAGCTTCAGGCGTTTTTCAAAATCACCTCTGAATTGGGTTCCCGCAAGAAGTGTCCCGAGATCAAGAGAATAAATTTTGGCACCTTTAAGACGTTCCGGAACTTTCCCATCATTTATGAGGCGTGCCAGTCCGTAGACCAATGCTGTCTTTCCTACTCCCGGTTCTCCGATATGCAGGGGATTGTTCTTATCTTTTCGACATAGCACCTGTATTGTGCGGCTCAGTTCTTTTTCCCTACCTATGAGCGGGTTTCTATTTTCCAGATTGTCGTTGACGCAGACCACAAGGCGTTTCCACTGTTCTCCATCGTTGTCAGGAAGCTCCTCTTCATCACCATAGTCGCTCCACAAGGCATCGGAGATTGTGCTTGACATTGAATAGTTGGAAACGATTGCGCTCATAAATTCTCCCTCTTTATCATCAATACCCTTACGCAGAATCCATGCCGCGTGTGATTCTTGAAGCGACAGGATCGCCTTTAATATGTGGGGCATCTTGATTTCAGTCTGAGAGGATGCCACCACAGTTTCAAATGCCATGTCGAGCACTTGTGTAAGCTGTGCGGAATATCTCATTTCAAAGGAAAACCCCTCCGGAACTTGATCAATTTCTGCCAGATAATCGTCTAACTCCTTTTCGAGCAATACGGGGTCGCCCCCGGTCTCAGAGAAAGCCGTGCGGAATTTGCGCCGGGGGATCAGAGCTCTCAGGGCATGTTCGGGCGTTATATATTCATGGCGAAACTCCTGAGCGAGATTTTCTATGTCGGTCAGGAGATTATCCACATCTATTGAGTAATTATAGCTGATAGGTTCCATGCAGTGATGTCAAATCTGTTCAACGGATATGCGGAGAGGGAAGCCGGCGGAGCGAGCCATGTCAGTGGCTCGTGCAGCTTTTGTGCAAGCAATGTCGTAGCTGTAACTTCCGATGTGTGCCTGCCCTGTGTGGTGTACTGTGAGCATCAGGGCGGATGCCTCCTTTTCTGATTTATAAAAAATTTTCATCAGTATTTCCACGACAAACTCCATTGTGGTGAAATCATCATTATGCAACACCACGGCAAACTTATGAGGTTCGCCGGTCTTTATGTCAGATTTTGATTTTACGTTTGATTGTTCTTTTCCCATATTGACTGCAAATTTAGATAAAAAACGCGAGATTTTTTACCGGCATGATAAAGAAGTGTTTTTATTCCCAACATTCGGTCTCCTTGGCAATCTCCGGAATGGTGGCGGAATGATAGACAGGATCAACCCCTTTTGATTTTTGTTGCTGATAATCTTTAAGAAGAATTATCGCATAGCGCCCAAGGAAAAGAATAGCTGCGAGGTTGCAGAGTGTCATCATAGCCATTGTTATGTCAGCAAATCCCCATACAAGATCCAGGGAGCAAACTCCTCCGAGATATACCATGCAGCCTACAAGAAGGCGGTAGATATTGATGATGAGTTCATTGTTTTTAATGAACCGTATGTTTGTCTCTCCGTAATAATAATTTGCTACAATACTTGTGAAGGCAAAGAAGAGTATCGCTATGCTTACGAAAATCGAGCCAAAGTTATGCCCGTTTCCAAGTTCGCTGTCAATTGCTTTCTGAGTGAGTACTATTCCGTCATGCCCCTCAAGAAACATACCGCTGCAGAGGATGATGAAAGCTGTTGCAGAACAAATCAGAATTGTGTCGGTATACACTCCCAATGCCTGAATAAGGCCCTGTTTCACCGGATGGGATACTGCGGCGGTAGCGGCAGCATTGGGTGTGGAACCTTCCCCGGCTTCATTGCTGAATAGACCACGTTTTATTCCCATAGTCAAAGCAGCACCAATCGCACCTCCTGCGCCTTGGGCAATCCCGAAGGCATTTTCAACTATCAGAGTGAATACATGCGGAATCTTTCCTATATTCATGATGACTATTACCGTTGCCAAGAGCACGTAGGCTATTGCCATTACAGGCACGACAATTTCACTGAAACGTGAGATGCTTTTTATGCCTCCGAATATGATAATGAGCGTTAGAACCGTCAGAATGATCGCCATCCATTCTCTCGGGAAAGAAAAACATGATTCGTAGGCAGAGGCAATAGTGTTCGACTGGACTGTGTTAAATGCGAATCCGAAAGTGAGAGTGATCAATATGGCGAACAATACAGCCCACCATCTTTTTCCGGTGCCTTTCATAATATAGTAGGCAGGACCGCCCATGAAGGAATTATTTCCTTTAACTTTGAAAAGTTGGGCAAGTGTTGACTCAACAAAAGCACTGGCTGCTCCCAGCAGGGCAATTACCCACATCCAGAATACTGCTCCAGGTCCGCCTATTGCTATAGCCGTGGCTACACCGGCGAGATTTCCTGTACCTACACGCGAGGCTATGGATATGGCAAATGCCTGAAAGGATGTAACAGAGGAATGATGTGAATGGTGTTGTTTCAGTGGCTCTCCCTTTTTTCCCGAGTTTAACAAAAGTCGACACATTTCCGGAAACAGCCTGAACTGGACTCCACGCGTGGCGAAAGTGAAAATTATAGCAGCTGCCAGAAGAGTGAAGACCATGACGTAATCCGTCAGGATTCCATTGATGCAGGCGACTATTCTCTCAATACCCATTATATATTCTTTTTCGTTTTGCAAAGTAAGTGCAAATTTACAAAAAAATTTTTTCTTTTGAAGTTAGGAAAATAAGCTCATGCGGTTTATATGTATGTATGGCAAAAAAAGATGAAATAGAACTCCTATTCCGCAATAATTACAAGGGAATGCTCTCTCTTGCGGTGCGGCTTCTGCATAATGAGGAAGCGGCGAGAGATATAGTGCACGATATCTTCGCCTCTATTCTGGCGGGAAAAGCTGAATACGCTACTCCGTCATATCTTTTAACCGGAGTGCGCCTCGCGTGTCTGAAATATATTCGCTCTTTATCCACGCGAGAGCGCCTTCACAGACTGTATGCTTTAGATCTCCATGAGATAGAGGATGAGGAATGGCCTGACGATGAAGATATGGTCCGTATAAATGAATTAGTTGACAATCTTTTGCCTGAACAGACCAAAAGAATCGTAAGGCTCCGATTTAATTCGCAAATGAAATATAAGGAAATTGCTGATGCGCTGTCCATCAGTGAGGTTGCTGTCTATAAGCATCTTCGCCATGCCATGAATGTTTTACGTCAAAATCTTAACAACGATGAAAGATAAAACCGACATACTTTTTGAGGCTATTGAAGAACCTGAGCGCTTTTCTGAAGAAGAGGTGATGCGCTTGCTCGAAGATCCGGAAGTAAGGGCACTATACCATGCGATGACCAAAACGGCAGATGCAATGGCAGCATCTGCTGAACCGGATATAGATAAGGAATGGGAACATTTTGTAAGCAGGAATAGACCCACCCATATCTCAGGCTTTTCCCATTCGCTCAGGACATTCCTGAAGCGTAACGCAGCCGCTGTAGTGACGGGGGCAATCGCCACACTCGCAGTAGTAGGCGCTACGATCGGGGTAAATTATTCAATTAAAAATCGAAATATATCCGTTCAACAGCAAGGAGTTTCCGAAGCTGTTACGGAGGATGCCGGCAAGTATCAAGGGACGGTCAGAGATTCTGTAGGTAACCTGCTTCCTCAGACGTCCACACGTGAGGCCGTGGTTTTCAAAAATGAAACATTTGGAGAAATAATCTCTGTCATTGCGGCTCACTACAACGCCTCCATCGTTTTCAAAACTGACTCGTCGAAAGGATTACGACTTTATTTCCAATGGGATCCGAACCTTCCACTCAACGAAATAGTAGAGCAGCTTGATAACTTCGAACAAATAAATATCAAACTTGAAGAAAACCTGCTAACTGTAGACTGACATGAAACGGCTCACCATATTTTTATTAGGATTACTTTGGGTGTTGACTGCCTATCCGCAAAAAATCACATACAACTTCAAGTCTAAAAGCCTTTCGGAGGCATTGGCACTGATTGCTGACCAGCATCCTGAAATAAACATTAATTTTATTTATAACGAACTTGACAATTATAAAGTATCTGCAAATATTGACACTGATAATGTTTTCAAGGCGTTGAAACAACTTACAGATCTAAATCCTGTTTCTGTCATTAAAAAAGGGAACAGATATTATATCGAAGCTCTTCAACATGGAAAGTTCCGTTATTACGGACAGGTAGTAGGCACTGATAATGAACCGGTTGTTGCGGCAACTGTTATGCTCCTTGCTCCTAAAGACTCTACAGTTGTTACATACGGGATAACCGATACTGACGGACGCTTCTCCATACCTTGCGACAGAAGGGACGTGATAGGCAAGCTGTCTCACATAGGCTATAAAACCCTGTACCGTACATTTAAAAATTTCGCTGTAGGAACTGTAAAAATGTCAGAACATTCCATTGCCCTCAAAGGAATAAGCGTGGCAGGAGATAATGTGCATCTTTATGCTGATAAGTCAGTCTATCTTCCTACTTCGCGACAAAAAAATGCAGCGATTGATGCAACCGATCTTTTGAGACTTATGGCAATTCCTCAAATAACCATAAGTCCTGTAACAGGTGAGGTGTCCGATACTTTCGGGAAAAAGATTATGGTTTATATTAACAACATAGAAGCCTCAAAGGAAGATATAGAGGGTTTGCGTACACAGGAGGTGCGTAAAGTGGAGTATCTCTTATATCCCACTGATCCTCGTTTTCAGGGTGCTGAACGTGTGATAAACTTTATTGTTCAGGAATACGTCTATGGGGGTTATACCAAGCTAAGAACTTCTGACAGCTTTGTTGCCGGTTTCTCCAACAAGACGACTGTTTTTTCAAAATTCACATTCAATAACTGGATATTTGATCTCTATATGGCTTCCGACAATGTTGACAATCATCATTCAGGAAGTTCGACAGACGCTTCATATTCTTTGAGAGATGATCATAATAATTTATATAAATTAGACAGGAACGAGAGTATTGAAAAAAGCCATTATAAGCACGATCAATTCCCGGTTACGTTACGCGCTTCGTATAATTCAGAGAAAGTTCAGGTAAGGAATACGGTGGGTTTTTCGCATGATAATACACGTAATAAAAATCAGTCCGGAAGTCTTAACTATACCCCGTCAAATGGCATGGACTATTCCTTCATCCATTCCAACCCTTCCATCAGTAATTCTCTTTCCTATAACGGACAATTATATCTTTCGCTTCCAAAAGACCTATCAATAAATTTTACACCCAGGTTCAGTTACACTCACCGTAATGATCTGTATGCTTATGATTGCTCGGATATCTCTTCTCCGATTAAACGTCATGCACGTGAAAATGCTTATTATTTTCGTATAGATGCAAATATTACGAAACAGATTAACAACAAACACAGCATAAGTCTTGGTGCTAACGGGGGAGATTGGATCAATCATCTGACATATACCGGCACGAACAACTATTACGACTCGTTTCACTCTGCCTTTATGGCTGCGCTAATGAATTATAATTATAGAAACAATAAGTTTAACCTGAACACACGAGTAGGAGTATGCTACGAACCAAGTAAGATCAACAGCATCCGAGATAGGGTAACATATCCCTTTGCCAGCGTTAATTTAGGATATTCGCCAAACTCCAAAAACTCATTTTCCGCACTTTTTGATTATTCCTACTCCTCTCCGACAATCAGTCATAAAGTATCAGATATTCTGAAGCAGAATGAGTTTATGTATGTCAGTGGAAATCCATATCTGAAGACCTCACCTATGTTCGGCACACAGATCTCCTATACACTGACTCCAATACGCAATTTGTCATTGAGTCTATTCGGATATTTGATTGATTCATTCGACCGTATCCTTCTTACCTACGCACCCTATAATGACGGTCATTCAATCTTGCGGAGCTTCGTCAATAACGGCGACATGATTACGAGTTCAATAGGTGTTTCAGCCAATTTGTCCCTTTTTGAGAATAGTCTTCAGATGTATGCCAATCCAAGTGTTTCTTTTCTTAAATCTACAGGTATTTATGAAAAAACAAGCTGTCCGGTTTCCATCGTATTTCAAGCCACCTACTACCTGTCAAAATTCTTTTTTCAATTATACTATAAATCACCTCAGAAAACTATGTACTCCGTAATTCCAGGGATATATTCCACGCCTGATTATCACAGTCTGGCAATAGGATGGTCTGATGATAATTGGAATATTCGCCTGACGGCAGCCAACATATTCAATAACAGTTGGCGCCGGGAGACAGAGAAGCTGTATTCTGACTGGTATTCATCCACATCCACCACCTACGGACCTGAGTTTCATAGCCAAATAAATCTCACGGCTACCTATACTTTCGGGTATGGCAAAAAGGTTATGCATGGAAACGAAGTGGGGGAACAGGGGAGTACTTCTTCGGCAATTATTAAATAAGAGGTCAGCAGGCAGTAAACCTGGAAGTTTTTAAGAAAAATTTTCTTAAAATTCAACCTTTTGCTTTATTGATGTGTTTATTAAGTGAATCGCGGATGAAACAACGATAGACTTGCGATTCTGCGATAAACTATAAGAAACACGAATTATATTAAACGAATATTATTATGAATAACACAGCACCGCTCAGCGGTATTAAAGTCGTAGACTTCACGGAAGTTCAGTCAGGTCCTTCATGTACACAGATGCTCGCATGGCTTGGAGCAGATGTAATCAAAATCGAACGTCCCGGTGTAGGTGATGCCACCCGTGATGAACTTCAGTTCAATCCTAAATTGCCTTCTTATTATTTCCTTCAGCTCAACTCTGATAAGAAATCACTTACTCTTGATGCAAAGACTCCTGATGGTAAAGAAATTCTTACCAAGCTTATTAAGGAAGCAGATATTTTCGTAGAGAATCTTCATCCGGGAGCAATGGATAAACTCGGCTTCTCTTGGGAAGTTGTTCATGAACTTAACCCGAAATGTATCTATGGTACGATCAAGGGTTTCCCGCTTTCATCAAAATATAAAGATCTTAAGGCATACGAGCCAATTGCTCAGGTAACAGCGGCAGCTGCTTCTACTACAGGTTGGTTTGATGGTGAATATAACATTCCTACTCAGAGTGGTGCCGCTCTTGGCGACTCTAATACGGGTATGCACCTCCTTATCGGTCTTCTCGCCGCTCTTCAGCAGCGTGAGCGCACAGGCGAAGGCTGCTACGTATATCAGTCAATGCACAATGCTTGTCTTAACCTCTGCCGTATCAAGACACGTGATCAGCTCACTCTTGATAAGATCGGTTATCTGACCCAGTTCCCGCAGTATCCTAACGGTAAGTTTGGCGATTGTGTTCCACGTGCCGGAAATATCGAGGGTGGTGGCGTTCTTGGTTGGACATATAAATGTAAACCTGCCGGACAGTATGATTCCGAGGTTGACGCTAACAATTATGTATATGTCATTCTTCAGCGTGGAGAAAAAGATTTTGAACTCTTCTGTAAAGCAACCGGCTTCACCGATTGGTTGACCAATCCTGATTTCAACACTGCGGATGCCCGCGATCGCCACAAACAGGAAATCTACAAGAGAGTAGGAGAGTGGACAGCCGATAAGACCAAATTTGAGGTAACTGAAATTCTTGGCAAAGCAGGCGTTCCTGTAGGTCCGGTTCTTTCCACTAAGGAGTTGATGACAGATGAAAGCAACTACGATGGCAACACTCTCGTGAGAATCAATCAGGGTGGTGAAATCGGTGAGTTCGTAACAGTGGGCTGTCCGTTCACAATGTCAAACTTCCAGCCTACTTACGGTCCTGCTCCTTCACTCGGAGGAAATAACGAGGAGGTTCTTAAGTCTCTTGGATATACTGACGAGCAGATTGCTGCTTTTGCAAAGAATGGCACCACAGAACCACTTCCTGACGGTAAGATGTAAGAAATTGAAAATGAAAAATTGAAAATGTAAATTGTAATTGCTTCATTCCGGAATAAATCCGGAGAAGCAATTACAGTAAAATTAAAATTTCTTACAGATTATGGAAAATAACACAACAAACGCCGCAACCGCTCCGAAATTTCCGGAACAGGTAACAGGCATGTATATATTGGCAGAATCCCTTAAAAGACTTGGTCTGAACGATGTTTTCGGTCTTGTCGGCATACCGGTTACCGAGGCTGCATACGCTATGCAGAAGATAGGGATGAACTATTATGGCTTCCGTTTTGAACAGCAGGCAGGTATGGCTGCCGCAACATACGGTTATCTTACTAAAAAACCGGGGGTTCTTCTTACGGTTTCCTCTTTGGGATTTATGAACGGTCTGACTGCTACAGCTAATGCTACAGTCAACTGCTATCCTATGATTCAGATTTCAGGAGCCAGCGATCCTACTATGGTAGACATGAATGTCGGAACATACGAACAGCTTGATCAGCTTAACACGGCTCGTCCGTTGGTAAAGGCTGCATTCCGTTGCTCCTACGCTAAAGACATCCCATCTGCCGTAGCTCGTGCATACCGCGCAGCAATCACCGGACGTCCGGGGGGCGTATATATCGACATGACCACTCCCGCCCTTGGTGAGATCATGGATGCTAAGGAGGCTGAAAAGCTGTTCTATTCTCCGGTGGACATCTATTCTGAAGTAGCTCCTAATCAGGCTTCGGTTGACCGTGCCGTTGAGCTTCTCCTTAACGCAAAAAAACCGGCTATCCTTTTAGGTAAAGGTGCAGCATACGCTCAGGTAGAGGATCAGTTGAAGGAACTTGTAGAGACTTACAATATCCCTTACTATTCAATGTCAATGGCTAAGGGTCTTCTTCCCGACAATGCTCCGCTGAGTGCATTGAGTTGCCGCTCCACTATCATGGAAGAGGCTGACGTTGTAATGGTGATCGGCGCACGTATCAACTGGATGCTTTCATTCGGCAAGGGTAAATGGAATCCGGAAGGTAAATTTATCCAGCTTGAGGTCGAGCCGCAGGAAATTGACCGTAATGTTCCGATAGCAGCTCCGGTTGTAGGCGACATGGGTCAGTCTTTGGCAATGATTCTTGAAGCTATGAAGGGTAAGAAGATGAATGCAGATCCTGCATGGCTTACTAAACTTCAGGAGGAAAGCAAAGTGAAGAACGCTAAGTTTGAGGCTCGTCTTGCAGATGCTGCTAAAGTGATGCCGATGAACCACTGGAGCGCTCTTTCTGCAATCAAGCCTGTATTGAAAGCAAATCCTGATGTTATCCTCGTGAACGAGGGTGCTAATACTTTGGATGATACTCGTGATTCTATTGATCAATATCTCCCGCGTCATCGTGTGGATTGCGCTACTTGGTCTATCATGGGTATGGGTATGGGTTCTTGTATAGGCGCAGCCGTTGCTACCGGAAAGAGCGTTGTTGCAATTGAAGGTGATTCTGCTTTTGGATTCTCCGGCATGGATTTCGCAACTATCTGTCGTTACAAACTCCCGGTTACAGTAGTGGTATTCAATAATGGTGGCATTTACAACGGTATCGGTGTTAATCCTTCCGGCGGTGATGCTCCTGCTCCTACCACTCTTGACATCAACGCTCAGTATAACAAGATTGGTGAGGCATTCGGAGCTGACAACTATCGTGTGGACAATGTAGCCGATCTTCAGAAAGTTCTCACAGAGGCTATTGCAAGCAAGAAACCTACATTGATAGATGTTCAGCTTGCCGCCGACGCTGGTAAGGAATCCGGTCATATCGGATATTTGAACCCGACTCCGCTGATTGACTATACAGTCTGATAAGGCTTCAGGCTCCACGCCTGAGGGCTGAGAGCTGTAGAGTCGCGAGCTTCGCGCTACAGTCTTGAGCCTAAAGCCTAAGAAAGATATAGAAATTCATATTATTGACAATTTGGTGTCGTCCGAGGGAAATGCTCAGCAGATGCCTTCGGGTGGCACCTTTCTTAATTATAAAAAACAATGGGAATCTCTCACGTCATTTTATATGCCATTGTCCCTATTATCGTTGTTATGCTTGCAGGTTTTATTGCAGGTAAAAAGGGGGCTTTCAGTGGCGAAGACGCAAAAAAGTTTAACAAGGTTGTGCTTGATTTCGCGTTACCGGCTGCCTTGTTTGTGTCGATAGTTCAGGCATCACGCGAAGACCTTGCCAAGGATGTAAAGCTGACAATTGTTTCAGCTGTAGGTATCATGGCATGTTTCATGGCTGTATATTTTGTTTTCAAATACTGTTTTAAGAAGAATACAGGTGCGGACGCAGCGGTATCAGCTTTGATCAGTGGTTCGCCGACAATCGGCTTCCTCGGATTTGCAGTGTTGGAGCCTATCTTCGGAACTTCTCCTTCTGTAGCTCTCGTGGTAGCCATCGTAGGTATCGTTGTTAATGCAATCGGTATTCCGGTTGGTCTTTCACTGATGAACGCCTCATTGGAGAAGCAAAATCCTGGAAGCACAAAGAAAGAGAGTGCATGGAAGCCGGTGCTCCATGCTCTTGAACAGCCTGTGGCATGGGCGCCTATCCTTGCGGTGGTTTGGGTATTGGTTGGAATTCCATGGCCGAAAGAATTGAGCCCTTCATTCGATCTTATTGCAAAGGCTAATGCTTCAATGGCAGTATTCTCAGCCGGTATCACACTTTCAGCAATTAAGATTCAGATCAACTGGCAGGCAGTTCTCGGCTCAATCATGAAGATGATCCTTATGCCGGCAGTGGTATTGATTCTCGGTCTTGTCTTCAAGATGGATCCATTGAACCTCAAGATGCTTGTTGTGGCTGCTGCCCTTCCGCCGGCATTCTCCGGTATCATTATTGCAGATGAATATAACACATACGTTGCAACCGGTACATCTTCACTGACTCTTTCAGTGATTCTTTTCATAGGGTTCTGTCCGTTGTGGATTTGGATTACAGGCCTTTGCGTAAATGCATTCTAAAAAATCGACGACAGAAACAGTAGGAAGATAGAAACAATATAGAAGGGAATGGTATCCTGAGGATACCATTCCCTTTTTTGCTGTATACGTAATAATAGTAAGGCAGGGGGATATTTTGCTTCGTTTCCCCGGAAAAGATATGGCTTTTGTGAATCCGGGGTTCTTTCTGCTTTCTTTCGATTAGCGCTATTTGTGGGCATGAGGACTTCAATTATCTTATCCATCGCCTGGGTGATAATAGGAGCCTCGGTTACTTTACGTATTGGAATAAGTTGCTTATGCGTATATACAGGCAGATGATTTTAAGATTTTATAGTGATCTTTTTATTATTTTAGGGATTCTGATTTCGGTTTCTAAAGAATAATTTATATCTTTGTAACCGATAAATTGTGAGTTGACCCGTCTTGCAATAGACTTTGAGGTAGAATCAGACGTAAATAATTGAGTGATAATTAAATACTACATCAATAAGAATCGATTACAATATGAAATACAATCCATTTCAAACAACCATGCTTATTATTTCCTGCATGTTGTGCATCACTTCGTGCAGTTCCGGCTCCGTTTATGAGCCGGATGTTGACAGGGGTGTCGAAATGTCGTTTGATGTGGCGCCCGAAACGCGTGCGATGGCCACAGTTATTAATGAATTTTCGGTCTATGGAGACATGAAATTACAAACAGTCGATACTGATCCATTCGTAATTTTCAACAAAACTTCGGTGGTCAATCGCGATGGAGTTTGGTATTATGACGGGTCTCAATATTGGTATCCGAAGCATGAGCATTCTTTTGTCGCGGTAAGTCCGTCATCAGCTCTCGAATCGGAAGTCGCTCCACAGTATTACGGTTCCGGACTTTCGTTCGTATATACGATGCCGACATATTCAGGCAAGGAAATGCAGGATACCCAAGACAAAAGTGATCTTATTGACGTTCTGGCAGCTACCCATCGTCGGTTATATAACGAAGACGATAAAGTCGGTGCTATATCGTTAAGATTCGGGCACTTGTTGTCTTTGATTAATTTCGCTCCCAGACTTGACGACAAAACCATAAAGGAGGATGATTACATACAGTTTCACAAAATAGAGATTTCAGGATTAAAGAAAAAAGCCAAGATCGCAATCACACCGGCTCCGCGATTGGAGAATACACAGACCGACGACCGCATTATAGAATT
>CAMWSM010000081.1 GCA_947176915.1 uncultured Porphyromonadaceae bacterium
ATAATATTATATTTCAATATTAATCCCTACGGTATACGTCCATATTCATCAGAAGAAGTAATTCGTGAAATTGCCACAGAAGAAACTTCCCGAAATGATATTAAAAAAATTTTCGTGGAGAATAATCGTGAGTTAATGGAGGGTCTACTGGAAATGGATATGTCGTTAAAAATGGTGTTTTTCATCAATAATATAAATGACGGAACCGATATTTTCATTCATAATAATGAAATCAAAGACCTTTTGAATGAAAAAGATCTTTCCCTAAAAAAAGACGAGCAGGATTATCACGTCATCTCATTGTATGCCGATAGCCTGAATAGATGTTGTCCGATTGTAATCAATCCTTATCTTACATTAGAAGGAGTGGAATGCAATGAAGTGAAGTTAAATTTCAGATATATCTTGGATGAGAAAAAATCCTCATTTGTAGATTATGAGGATATTTTCATAAAATACCTTGATTCACTTTACACCGAAATGGTGAAGATGGATAAGGCGGAAGTTACACCTCCATCTCTTTCTCCTGAAATACTTAAACTTATGAAACCATTGGAGATGGACCTTACCTACACACTCACTGCCTCAAAATCCAGATTCTCCAAAGATTACACGGAATGGAGGCTTTATGGCTTCTCCCCCTCTTTGAGGAGACAATCATCAGATGACAAGCCTGTTATCTCGGAAGATTCCTTAAACCTAAATCAAAATTATATAAAAAAGATTGAGAACGAAGTAACCTATCGTAAGGTTTAAACAATTAAACTTTTTATGCCTTGCTGCGACTTTCCTTCTATCAGATTGTTATAAATTAAAGATAGCATCCTTCCGTTGCTACCTTCATTAATTATTATATTTCCACTTTATTCTTTCGCTAATTATGAATAATCAGTCTTCAACTGCAATATCTCCGGTTACTGATGCCGTAAATAAAACTGATCAGGGAAATAACAGGAAACATGATATTTACAAAGACGCCGTTAAAAAATATCTCGGAAAAGGTCTTAGGTATATTGTTCCGTTAGGAATATCCGTAGGACTAATTCTATGGTTATTTCATAAGGTCAATTATCATGAAGTTATGAAAATAATCCATGAGGGTGTCAACTTTTGGTGGATTATCGCCATGATGTTTCTGACAATGCTCTCTCACATGATTCGGGGAGTCCGCTGGGGCTTTCAACTTAGGGCTGCCGGAGTAAAATCCATGACGCGTGTCTGCGAATGGGTTACGATATGGGGTGCGTATGCACTGAATCTCCTGTTCCCCGAGCTCGGAGAAGCCTGGAGATGTGTCTTTGTCAGCCGTCGTCAGAAAGCACCGCTCTCAACCGTGATAGGAACCGACATCGGAGATCGAGGCTCCGACCTTGTTATGGTGCTTGCCCTGACTGCCCTCGCGCTCATTGTGGCACATCCCTTCCTTATGGATTTTCTGCATAAATATGCTTTCGGAAGAGAAGTTGACCATCTCACGGACGATCCTTTCCTATGGATTGGGTTAGGCATAATTATAGGAGCATTCTGGACTATATGTCATTTTTTCAAAACAATTTCCTGGGTAAAGAAATTGAATGCTAACCTCAACCGTATATGGGAAGGATTCAAAGTGATTTTCACAATGAAAAAATGGTGGCTATACATCATTCTTACTTTTGCTATATGGACCTGCTACTTCCTTCAGACATATCTCTGTTTCTTTGCATTTCCATTTACACGCAGTCTAATAACCGATCCGCATACATCCTACGGTCTTATTCCGGGGCTTGTGGTCTTCGTGTTCGGGTCTATATCTATTGGAGTGCCATCCAATGGCGGCCTTGGTCCTTGGAATCTTGCCGTAATGTTTGCTCTTACCCTATTCGGACTCTCCTCAGCGCAGGGCACTGCTTTCAGCATCGTTGTGTGGAGTTTCCAGGCAATGATGATCATTGCAAACGGACTTTTTGCAGCTGCCTACGTTGCCATAACCGGCAAAAGAGATACCCAGCCAACCCAATCCCCACAATAGCATTTACCATCTCCAATACCATTGCGTCAGCAAAAAATGAGAGCCTGAAGCTTAACAGCTTCAGGCTCTCATTTTTAGTTATCAGTAATATCTTATCAATATTTCTTAGCAATCTTCTTGTAGCCGTACTGTGCATCCTTACCAAGCTCTTCCTCGATACGGAGAAGCTGGTTATATTTTGCCATACGGTCAGAACGGCTTGCAGAACCTGTCTTGATCTGGCCTGCATTGGTAGCAACTGCGATGTCTGCGATTGTTGCATCCTCAGTCTCGCCTGAACGGTGAGAGATAACTGCAGTATAGTTGTTACGCTGTGCCATCTCAACTGCACGAAGTGTCTCAGTAAGTGAACCGATCTGGTTAACCTTTACAAGGATAGAGTTGCCACAACCCTCTGCGATACCCCTTTCGAGATACTTAACATTAGTTACGAACAAGTCATCACCTACGAGCTGGCAACGATCGCCGATAAGCTTAGTGAGAGTTCTCCAGCCTTCCCAGTCATTCTCATCCATACCATCCTCGATTGAGTCTATAGGATATTTTGTAATGAGCTCTTCGAGATATTTAGCCTGCTCCTCGCTTGTAAGCTTCTTGCCGTTAACCTCTTTTTCTGCACCGTTCTTCAGGTGTGTATAGTCATAAACACCGTTCTGATAGAACTCTGAAGAAGCGCAGTCAAGACCTATAGTTATATCCTTACCCGGCTCATAGCCTGCTTTCTTGATTGCCTCCATGATTACGTTGAGAGCATCCTCAGTGCCTTCGAGCTTGGGGGCGAAACCACCCTCATCACCTACAGCTGTGGAAAGACCACGAGCTTTAAGCACGCTCTTAAGGTTGTGGAACACCTCTGCGCCCCAACGGATAGCCTCCTTGAAAGTAGGCGCGCCTACAGGACGAATCATAAACTCCTGGAAGCAGATAGGAGCATCTGAGTGAGCACCGCCATTGATGATGTTCATCATAGGCACGGGAAGTACGTAACTGTTTGCTCCACCGATATATTTGTAAAGGGGAAGACCAAGATAATCAGCTGCAGCCTTTGCTACTGCAAGTGATACACCGAGAATTGCATTTGCTCCGAGGTTTGACTTGGTAGGAGTGCCGTCAAGGGCAAGCATGGCCTCGTCTACTGCAATCTGATCAAGAGCATTCATGCCCTTCAATGCAGCTGCGATAGGACCGTTCACGTTAGCTACTGCCTTCTCTACACCCTTGCCGAGATAACGGCTTTTGTCGCCGTCGCGAAGCTCAAGAGCTTCGTTCTCACCTGTAGATGCGCCGGAGGGTACTGCTGCGCGACCGAATGCACCGCTTTCAAGAGTTACGTCTACTTCTACTGTCGGGTTGCCGCGAGAGTCAAGAATCTCACGACCTACAATCTTTTCAATTTTCATGTCTTGATATGATTTTTAGTCTTTGGGTTCTATTTATCCATGGAGGGTAATACTCCACATTTTATTAATTCCTCTCTAATTGAGAGAATAGTTATTATGCAACCATCCTCTCTTGTTTGATTTTGCAAATTTACA
The DNA here is from genome assembly GCA_947176915.1 of uncultured Porphyromonadaceae bacterium. Taxonomy (GTDB): domain Bacteria; phylum Bacteroidota; class Bacteroidia; order Bacteroidales; family Muribaculaceae; genus Lepagella. Next base: position 3,547 of record CAMWSM010000081.1, read on the forward strand.
AAAAAATTCTAAATACAAACCTAACCCACAGAGCATTTTTAATCCTTTTTTCTATTTTTTGACTTTATTTGCCCCTTCCCAGTCAATTCTGCTTTTTATTTTATAAAGGCAACATCTGCACGGGAGCATTCTCTTCCGGAAGTGTGCCCAATCCCTCCGTGCTCAGCAGATCAGCGATAATGTCGACAACTTCTGCTATATCATATCGCGCATGGCTTAATATCAGTACATGACGCGAATATGGAGAGAGTGTTCCGAATTGTTCTCTCGACAATGACTGTTCAGGCAATACGACGTAGCATCCCGTAGGTTGCCCTAATTCCGACACTTCCAGAATCGGAGCCTCTGTCCCGGTAATCTTAAGGATATTGAAATATACCGGAAAATCCCTCTCATTTATTACCTTGAAGCGAAGCCCGGCGCTATCGCTGCGCTCATGCTCGATTTTCACGGGAAGCTCTACTCTCGAATCAAGCCTGCCCGTATAGACAGCCGATGCAACATAGCGCGCCAATGTACGTGGGTCAACATCTATATTCTCTGAATCTGCACCGAATGCATTCTGGCTACGCTTGACCATACCCTTCTCCATATACACTCGGGGCGAACCGTTGGCGCTCTTCCCTATGTTAAGCTGATCTCTTACAGCCGAAGAATTGTCGCTTGCCTTCTGGCGCGCATCAAGCATCAGCCTTATCACTGACAGTTTTCCTGTCTTTACTGACGTGTATATCTTTCCGTCAAGCTCATTATAAATCTCAAGCTTTCCGCCGTTCGGTATGTCAATCACGTCAGATGGATTAATCTTCATACCCTTGGTGAGAGGAGTGGTTTTACCTCCGCTTTCCACTTTTACTCCTCCCGATACTCCATGCACCACGTATGCAGCATTTATAGAGAATACACTGATTATTCCTATTACTAATATTAGAATTACTCTTTTCATCTCATTAAAGGTTATTATTCTACTTCCAATCTTTTCTCTCTCTTCGTCTTTATTTTCCGGATCCACTTCCCGACTGCTGTCAGAAGACCTTCAAGCCCGTTCCAAATATCTATCGCGAAAGTTCCGAACGCTATCATAAGCATTGTGAGGGAAAAATCTCCAATCACGCGATGATCAACATAAAGCGAATAACCTATGCGTATTGCAAGATACACAAGGATAACCTGAACTATCCTTATCATAATTCCCTTGAATTTCGTGGTAAGTCCGATACTCATCAAAATCATAAAGAAGCAAAGCATCATTGCAACAGCATTATCAAACCATTTCGGCAGACTGCTGTAATAGGAGCCGTCAAGCACTGTCGATAAGGCATGAGCATGGATTTTTATACCCGACATTGAAGATCTTACAGGAGTGCCGTGCATGTCGGATGCCTCGTCAAGGGCGCCTATCAATACAATCTTTCCCTCTATTGACTCAGGACGCGAATAAAACTCCTCAATCGTAATCTCGGGAATTTCCCGCGAAGGATAGTCGATAGTTTCATACTGATGATGACGCTCCTTTAATTGATTCACTTTTTCGGGAGATACCTCTTCCGCAATGGCAGTTACGAAGGACGCCTGCTCGCCTCCCCCCTTTATCGGATAGCCAACGGTAAATTCACGGATCGTAGCTCCCTCAAATTTGCCGGGCAGATTTACCGCCCCATATTTTACGTTGTCTAATTGCCCATAGAAAAAAGGACGGTCGTCAATTTCAAATTTGTCCTCTCCCTCAGACTCCTTGACACTTACAGGCATCACTATCTTCTCCACCGAAGCAAGAGCAGCAATAAGATTGCTGTCATCATCTCTCGCCTCCTCAAAATTAACATCCACCCCTACTGCATCAGGAGCACATAGGCCCACATCTCCTATAAGGGCTGCTATCTCGTCACGATTGGCTCTCCCTATGTCTATTATCACAATTCTGTCCGAAAGATTTCTTACTGGACGACGGTCTGCAACCTGTGCATAAAAATCGGAAAGTATGAAATCTGTCTTCTCCGGTGAGGAAAAAATTGCTGAAGTCGATGCTGAAAAAGGAGCTGTAAGAAGCCAGGAAAGAACAAACGCGAGCGCAGTCATTCCTGCAGCCTTCATCACAAGCGAAAACTTTTCTGATGATATTCTCAAACGTTTCATTCTGTCTGTTTTATCTAACTCATCACAAAATTAACTCTTTTCTCCCTTTCCACAAATCAATTCATTATCTTTCTTTTCCAAATCACCCCTTTTAACAAATTTTCCATTTTTATCCTTTCCTCTTTGTCTTGTTTTTATCTTTGTTATAACTTTGCAGTCTCCCCTCCAACTTCTAAAATAATGAGCTATATCGCAGATCTTACAATCTCCCTCCTCCCTTTCACTCCCAATGAAGGACAGTTTGCCCTCATACACGCCCTTGCCGCCTTTATCGAAAGACGGTCGCCCCGGGATGTCTTCATTCTTAACGGCTATGCGGGCACCGGCAAAACATCCGTTCTCGGAGCGTTAGTGAAAGCAATGCGTCTTTCAAATCGTCCCGCAATCATATTAGCTCCCACAGGAAGAGCGGCTAAGGTGGCTGCACGTATGGCTGAGGATAAAGCTTCTACGATTCATAAACGCATATTCAGAGGCAATTCTACCGACCCTTCAAATACGAATTTCTTCCTTGCCGAAAATCGTGATGCCGACACGACTTTCATCATAGATGAGGCATCACTTATAACGGATAGTGAAAACTTCTCGGCATCGTTACTGCAACAGCTTACACGCCATGTCTATTCCGCTCCGGGGTCTGCGATGATTCTCGTGGGAGATACAGCGCAGCTTCCTCCCGTAGGTCAGTCGGAGAGTCTGGCAATGAATCCTGAACGCCTAAGAAAAATCGGACTTAACCCAATCCGATTCTCTCTTGATCAACCTGTCAGGCAAACTGCCGGCAGTGGCATCCTATATAATGCCACTCTGGTTAGAAAAGCTCTTTTGTCTAACCGTCCAAAAGAGTCTTTTTTTCTGTCTGTCAGTAAATTTCCGGATATTTCCGTCATATCCTCCGGCGAACTTGCAGATGCTCTCTCCGATTCATGGGGACTGGTCGGACAAGAAGAGACTCTAATCATCACACGCTCTAACAAACGGGCTAATAATTTTAACCGTGCAATAAGGAATATGGTTATGTTTGCTGAAACTCCGCTTCAGCAAGGCGATCACATTGTAATCTGTAAAAATGACTATTATTGGAGCAAGGTAAATAAACTCTCAAATTTTATTGCCAATGGAGAAACTGCCGAAGTTACTTGGGTAGGACATAATGAAAAAGCTTATGGCAGATGGTTCACGGATGTAGAGCTCAAATTGCCGGATATTGAAACGCCGGTGGCTGCAAAAATTATGCTTCGGTCTCTTGTAACAGAAGGAGCCAATATCCCTCGGGATGAAATGGAACGTTTCTATACTCTCGTGATGGCTGAGACCGAAGGTGAATTGTCCCATAAGATTAAAGCTGCCATGGAAAGCCCGTTCTATAATGCGTTGCAAGCAAAATATGCCTATTGTGTTACCTGCCATAAAGCGCAGGGCGGACAATGGAGGCATGTTTATATTGATATGGGTGCGATTCCTCTTGATGCTGTCGGCTCTGATTTTTATCGTTGGCTTTACACATCTATTACGCGAGCCACTGAAAAAGTCTTTCTTATAAATCCGACCCTCCCATGCCGATAAAATAATAATAAAAAAACGGATTCCAATAAGATTTACAGGATTTATAAGATTTATACCACTAATTTTTACTAACTTTGCAAAAATTATTAGATTATTTGGAATTTTGTGCGAAATCTAATCGCACGTCTAAACCTAAAGAAATGAAAGCATACGTTTTCCCCGGACAGGGTGCTCAGTTCGTAGGAATGGGCAAAGATCTTTACGAAACTAACGCTGAAGCTCGTGTCCTTTTCGACAAAGCTAATGAAATCCTCGGTTTTCGTATCACAGACCTCATGTTTGAAGGCACTGAAGAAGATCTCAAGCAAACAAAGGTAACCCAGCCTGCCATCTTCCTTCACAGTGTGATTCTTGCGAAGAGTCTTGGTGATGAATTCAAACCCGATATGGTTGCCGGTCATAGCCTGGGTGAATTTTCTGCTCTTGTAGCTGCCGGCGCGCTCTCTTTTGAGGAAGGTCTGAAACTTGTTTCCGCACGTGCCCATGCAATGCAGAAAGCATGCGAGGCTCAGCCTTCAACTATGGCAGCTGTGCTCGCCCTACCCGATGGCAAGGTTGAGGAACTCTGTGCTGAAGTTGATGATGTGGTGGCTCCCGCTAATTATAACTGCCCGGGACAAGTCGTAATTTCAGGCACTGTCGAAGGAATTGACAAGGCTTGTGAAAAAATGCTTGCTGCCGGTGCCAAGCGTGCCCTAAAACTCAAAGTAGGCGGTGCTTTCCACAGTCCTCTCATGCAGCCTGCTCAGGAAGAACTCGCTGAGGCGATTGCTGCTGCCAGGTTTGAAACTCCTGTTTGCCCCGTTTATCAGAATGTAGACGCTAAGCCCCATACTGATCCGGAAGAGATTAAAGAGAATCTTATCAAGCAGCTCACAGCTCCCGTGCGTTGGACTCAGGATGTCGAGGCAATGATTGCTGACGGGGCTGATGAATTCATCGAACTTGGACCCGGCGCTGTCCTTCAGGGTTTGGTAAAGAAAATTAATCGTTCTGTAGCCACATCCGGCAAACAATAATTTCAATTCTTATTATACTCTTATGAATGTTGCTATTGTAGGTGCCAGTGGTGCCGTTGGTCAGGAATTGCTTCGCGTGCTTGATGAGCAGAACTTCCCAGTTGACAATCTTCGTCTGTTCGGTTCCCCTCGCAGTGCCGGAAGCGAATATGAATTTCGTGGTAAGAAAATCCCTGTTGAACTTCTGTCGAAGGACTCTGACTTCTCCGGAGTAGATATCGCCTTTACATCTGCCGGAGCAGGAACATCCAAGGAATACGCCGAGGTCATCACACGCCACGGAGCGGTAATGATCGATAATTCAAGCGCTTTCCGAATGGATGCCGACGTGCCTCTTGTTGTCCCTGAAGTTAATGGCGAGGATGCCCTTGATCGTCCACGCAATATAATCGGGAATCCTAACTGCACCACCATACAGATGGTAGTGGCGCTCAAGCCTATCCATGATCTTTCTCCCATCAAGAAAGTACACGTAGCTACATATCAGGCTGCCAGTGGTGCAGGTGCGGCTGCTATGAAGGAACTTATCAACCAATACAAGGAACTCGCCGACGGCAAGGAGCCAACCATTGAAAAGTTCGCTTATCAGCTCGCTTTCAATCTTATCCCTCACGTTGATGTATTCACTGACAACCGCTATACCAAAGAGGAGATGAAGATGTTTAACGAGACTCGCAAGATAATGCACTCCGACGACATCAAGGTCAGCGCTACTTGTGTTCGTGTTCCTGTATTGCGAGCCCACAGCGAGGCTATCTGGATTGAAACTGAAAAACCACTCTCTCTGGAAGAGGTTGAAGAGGCTTTCAAGAAAGCTCCCGGGTTAGTTGTGAAAGATAATCCTGCAGAAAAGGCATATCCAATGCCTCTTGACATTACCGGTCAGGATCCTGTATATGTAGGGCGTCTCCGCAAAGACCTTGCAGACCCCTGCGGACTCAGTTTCTGGGTTGTTGGCGACCAGATCAAGAAAGGGGCCGCCCTGAACGCGGTTCAGATAGCACAATGGCTTCTTAAAAACGACGAACGTCTCAAAGTCAAAATCTGATTTAGACTCAGTTTTGGAACATTATATGATTAATAGCCGTAGCTGTTGAAAAATTATCAGCTACGGCTATTATCATTTATCCACGGAAGATGTTATCATAATTTATGTATCTTATAACCTGTTCCTTTCTGATATTCCTGCCCCTTTACCCTTATATTTGCTCATTGCTGTATTGAAAGAATATCTGATTATAAGGCGTAGAGACTGTGTGTCGCTGTAGTTCCATTTGTCGAGAGTTACTCGTGTCCCGTATGTTATCATGGAACCCCTTGCAGTCTTAAATATATCAGTTGCCTGAAACTGAAAAAACCAATTTCTCACACTTTTTGAAAGCCCAAGATTTATTTGCCATGATGGTTTCAGGGTTACTACATCCATATCGCCTCGGGTACGTCCGGAAATTTCTCCATTAAAATTAAATCCCTTCCCTAATGCTAAACTATTAAAAAAGTTGAAAAAAAGTATTGGAGCATTAAGCTTCTTTATACCCGAGTCAGTATCTATTGAAAAAAACTGTCCCATTAAATTAAGTCGCAAACGAGGCGACCATCTTGAAATCCTTGGAGACAAAGATATGACAATATTATATTTAGATAAATGATTGAAGTTCTCATACGACATGATATTCTGAGGCGAATCCTCTGTATATGGATGGAATATGCTGATGATAGCATTTTTATCATAAATATAGGTCGCATTGAAGAAAATCCATCTGTATATGCCGGCAAGAGAGAAACTATGAATCATTTCTGATGTCAAAAAAGGATTGCCTGCCTCATAAGTGAAACGGTCGTCATATTGGATGCTGCTACTCAATTGGCTATATAAAGGACGTTTGGTTTTTGACTCATACGAAAGAGTGAACTTCGCTTTATTTATGGGAAAAGTAAAATCCACATTTGGAAAAAATCGGTTATATCGCCTTGTTTGTTCCGGAAGAAGTATACCTCTCTGGAAATATCGGGAATATGTGTTTTCATACCTTACCCCCGCATACAGTTCAACTTTTTTTATGGGAATGTTTACGGCAATATAACCGGCTCCTGTCAATTCCTTTATCTTATCATCAGAATCAGGAAGATGGTAACCCTCATTATTGAAGATGTCTTTTCGGTCTGTGGCTGTTATCTCATATCCAAATTCCAGCGTATGGCCGCCAAAGGAATATTCTGCTGTTCCTTTTGAGGCAAACATACTGTTTCGGATTGCATTATCACTTCTTATAATTTCTATACCTTCCGTCAAACTGTTTTCTATAATTGTTTGGATATTACTGGTGTGCTTATAATAATAATCATTATTGATGGAAATATCGAAAGATTTCACTTTACCTTGATAGTAGAGGTTGAAGAGATGCACAGGCACTGATTTTCCCTTCCAGTTCGTATCATATAGCAACTCATCCTCCTTAATATTATTTCTTTTTACTTTCTCCTTTGTAATCCATTTTGATTCATAATAGGGAGTGGCGGAATATTCATACCTCATTCCAACAAAGTTATTGCCATCTATTTGAAAGTTCCCTCCGATATTGCCGGTGTAAGTATTAAATTTGGGATAAATGAGCATTTCCGAATCTATAATATAGAAATCCCTTGAAGTTTGAGTATTTGTCTGAGTATGCTGTTGCTGATACAACCTTGAAGAATTATAGTCAAATGAGCAGAATATGTCTACCCCACCCTTACGATAGTTCAAAGAAAGATTATCAGACTGCGACAGATAATGAGCCAGCCTTCCGTTAATAGAACCGGACCCACTAAGCCCTTCACCTTGCTTTCTGATAGTCTTCACAAGAATCACTGCTTTAGTCTCAGCCCCGTATTTTACCCCTGGATTAAAAAGAATCTCAACACTAAGTATCTCTTTCGATGAAAGCCTCTCTATTTCGGATTTATTCACGAGTTTGCGGTTATTGATATAAATCACAGGCGTTCCTCGTCCCAAGATTTCCATAACTCCCTCATTGGATATAACTCCCGGAAGTTGGGCTATTACATCCGCACATGTGCCGAGTTCACTCAAAGATGTCCCCTTTACTTCAGTCAAAAGTCCTCCTTTGCTCAAGCGCTGAAGATTCCGTTTCGCAGTAACGGTTATGTCCCCTAACTCTACTGTAAAGGTTGAATCATTAGTTACTCTCTCATCTCCGCCTGTTGTCTGAGCCGTTCCTATAGCAGGAAAGAAAGTCAGAAAGATTAAGAACATTATTTTCATATCACTTGCATTTTTTGATGCAAATGTATTTAGGATGAATATCCCGGCAAATAAAATGACGTTTCATATTCGTTTCAATCTATTGACTGCGTTTCAGAAACGTTTCATATTTCATTATAAAAAATAATTAATCAATCGTTTACACTACAAATCAAGCAGGTTAATAATTTTATCGGGCAATTTCGCTCTTAATCGGGATTTCCGAGTTCTGACCGCACTGTCCGTAACTCCCAGACACCCCGCTATTGTTGCATTAGATGCTCGGAGAGAGGATAATATACAGGTTATGATATCCTCCATGCTTAATTTGATTCCTGTCATTTTCAAGTCAACTACAAAGTCAGCGAAACATCCGATTAATTTCTTTTGTATGTGTTCCCTATTTTTTATTGAAGGATAGCTGCCGTCAGCGCGATATTCCATCTCTATCCTGTCAAGAGCTGCTTGCAACTTGAGAGTCCTGAACTGCTCGATGCAAATTTCCATTCTTTGACGGATCAGTCTAATTGTTGTTTCTTCCTCGGAGTTGTCAGGATTGGCTTCTGAGACTATTTGTTCAATCTTGACCTCCTCAAGTTTTTTCTTCAACAACATGTATTTTCGTTTAGAATACCACACATATCCCCCGAAAATACAGATTATTGTCAGAAGGGCACTCAATCCGACAATCCATGCTGATCGTCTGTGGAATTTTTGCTTTAGGAGATTCAGCTGAAGCGTATTATTATAATCTCTTCTCTCCTCAGCAATCATATTTTGGAAAGATGATCGTTCGCTTATTGAATCATTAGTCACTGTTCCCTCGTATGGCATTGCCACACCGGTCTTTATAAGAACGAGACTTTGCTCAAGAAGCCTTAGATTGTTATATGTATTAATTGAATACTTAGCCGGATTTTCATTATAGAGTATTTTTGACTCCATATAATAATGTTGGGCTGAATCAAGTTGGCTCTCATTCAAATATAGAAATCCCAATGTAATAAGTTTTCCTAAGCTCTCCTCCTTGATATTATTGAGATACCGGATGCTTCTTTTGAAATCTGCCTTAGGAGTATTGGCATAATTTAGAGCCATTTGAGTATAAGGCTCCATGGAAGGATCAACTTCACTCAGAGCCCTTTCCATATACATTACGGCTGAATCATTCTGATTTGCGAATGAATAAAACACCCCTATATCATGCAACGAACGAGCCTTGTCTTCAGTGGTAGATGCAGTAAAAAATGCTTCTTTGGCATACTCTATAGCCTTCCTGTAATCCTTATCCAAAGAAGGAGTGGCATAAAGGTTTGAAAGCTCAATATAAATATTTGACCTACTTGGAGTAGATGAATCAGAACTTAGATCAACAGCTCTTCTCAAATAGTAAATAGCGGAATCACGTTTATTTTCCCACACCATCTTTTTAGCTGCCAATTGGAAGGCATCAATCAAGGCGGCTGAGTCTCCGGTAGCTTCATAATAACCTAACATTTCATCAAAATTCTCAACTGTGAGAAAGGATTTTCCTTGCTTCAGCTTTGCCTTTGCAATCAGTAAGGTTGCCCGCGCTTTTTCCTCGTTAATCCCGCCTGATAATTCTTCACAGACTGAATCAAGAATAGCAATGGCAGAATCAGGAGCGAGCTCTGTCAATCTCTCTGCCCTATCTAATTGCTGATCAATTCTCGCGCCATTGTTGCATCCTACAATAATCAACAATATGACCAAATGTAATATGTTCCTCATTTCTTAAAAAGTTTTTCTATGCCTGCTTACATCTTCAAATCAAGATTTACTTCTCCCCGCCCATAAGCCACTTCTATTTCTCTCACAAAGTTAAGAC
>CAMWSM010000082.1 GCA_947176915.1 uncultured Porphyromonadaceae bacterium
CTCCTATGCAATAGCATCTTACAATATATAATTTAAAGCATTATCAGCGATTTTGTATAATAAAATACTGATACATAACAATAATAATCTAAGAATCAAAAATTTATCGCAAAATATTTGGAGAAACAAGGAATAGGTACTACTTTTGCAGTGCCAAATGATAATAGTATTTCTATTCCGTTGAGCGTCGGTTAGCGCTCGGACATACTTCGGGCTATTTTTATGCCCTTACATAAACGGCTTACGGCTGTCATATCCAACTATATTTGCTCCACGGAGTAGGTACTGTTATCGTTTGGCGACGGGGTATGACAGCCGTTTTTCTGTCTAAACGCCAAACGATAACAGTACAATGAAAGAACCGAACCTGAGCCTTATGGCTTACAACCTGCTTGACGCGGCAGTCTCGCTCGCAGGTATCATTGACCAACCCATAAAGGGTAATTGCATCACAGTGAACTTCAGTTTCGCTGCTGAGTTAATCCGCAACGTTCAGTCAACAGTCAAGTCAGCAGCCGACGAACTGATGCTTATGCACGAAATGAAAGGAGGTGCGCTATGACACCTCCGACACTCGGTGCCGACATCCGCTCGGCAATTGCCGGACTTGACAGAATCCGCACCCCTGAGACCCGCAACGCTATCGTGTGGGCGCAGATGGTTCTGACCGCCTGTGCCGACATGATTGGAGAACCGTCCTTCAAGACAGAAAGGAGGCGCGTATGAAGTGGCTTGTACGTCTCAAAGAATGGTGGCACGAGTGTCTGAGGCGTCTTGATGACGATTTTGACAGAGAACTTGACCTTTGTTTAGCAGACATAGCAAAACGTGATGAGAAGAGCGAGAGATACGAGCGGTTACAGAGATTCTACCCCAACATCCTCGCCCGGCTCGAAGTCGCCGCTGAAAGGAGAGAGAAAAATTTAAAGTATGGATGCTGATTTATTTAAATATTTCGCTTTTAATTAGTAACTTTGCGATGTGAAATATAACTCGTAACTGAAAGGTAAATATGAAAACAAATCAGGTTATGATACGCCCGATGGGGCAGTTCAAAGTTGAGCAGAGAACAAAGGATGGCTTCTTTAACGCCACTTCCCTACTGAAGCAATGGAATAAGCAAAGCGGTCAGAAAAAGCAGATGTCGCATTATACCGACAATGCAAATACGAAAGAGTTCCTAAATGCTTTATTACAAGAGGAAAATCTTAAAGAACGTAATTCCGTTCTTTTGCAGACGCGAGGAAAAACAGGCGGAACGTGGATGCATCCACTCGCTTTTCTGGACTTTGCCATGTGGCTAAACCCAACCTTTAAGGTCAAGGTGCTCAAATTTGTAGCAGATCAAATGCTGTTCTACCGCAATGAAGCAGGTGAAGCATACAAGCGTCTTTCTTCCGCAATAGCAAGAATAGTCGCCCCTGAAAATATGAAGGTCGCCATGCAACAGACTGCCGAGGGATTGAACTGGTGCATTTTCAATAACCATAAATCTGCTATTCGCAACGAACATGGTACTGAAGATAATCAACGCAAGTTGTTTGAGTTAGAGAGACTAATCGCCACGCTAATTGAAGATGGATTCCTTAAAAGCCATGACGAGGTAATGAATTATCTCCGCAAACAATGGCAAAAGGTATATATTGCAGGATTACCAGCTTAATTATAAGCTATGGCGAAGAAAGCGAAAGTAAAGGTGAAGAGCAAGCCGAAAGGGAAGCCGTTGGCGCAGACAAAGGCGCGAATGAATACGCACATAAAATTCAATGCCAAAGGAGTAAAACGCAGTTGACATGGGAATAGTAGAAATATTGAGGAAAGTAACGGTTACGGTCAAGGTATTCCCGTTCTTCTATGCGCTGATCTACATACCCTCTATGTTTGCCTATATGGTATTCAGTGAAGACGCATGTATCATGCTTGACACGCTGTTCTATATCTCATTCCTGACAGTGGCGTTTCTCATAAGGCTTTCATACTGCGTGAAACTATGTATTTGGCATAGACTTCAATGTTGCTTGCCATTAATTCCGCAACCGATAATCTTCATCGACAATTACATTTATTGCTTCAGTGAGAAGTCAATCGTGATTAATATATGGCTCGCAATCCTACTCTTCCTCCTCTCCCTAATCAACGCCTACTTCGTCTTCATCCGTCCCTCGGTACGCAACAAGCGGAGCCTCAGAGACCCCGCTTGAAATCCTCGGCAGTGATGCCGAAGCAAGAGATGAATGCCCGGTACAACCTGCATTCAAGACATTCTTTAGAGGGGAGGCTTTGCGGTCTCCCCTCTTTTTGTTTATTCTCAGTCGTCATACTTGCAAGAGAAATATTCCCAGACCTTGCAGGGCGAAGACCCCGGCTTCTCCGGATTCCAATCTTCATCCATGAAGAAGAACTGATAAGCAACCTTTATTATCTGCTCATCGGAGAGAACCTTGCATAGATCCGCGTGCGCCCCATTCAGAGCCACAAATTTGTCCCATTTGGTCACGCCATTCGGGAACGACATACCCTTTGTCGCTTCTTCAACCTGCTCTATTGTCCAGTATGCGCCGGTATGCTTCTTCCCCTCCTTGTCGGTGTAGCTCATCTGCGACACGTCCCATTCCGCAAAATCACGCCCATAATGGTTGCCGAAGAGGATGCCATGCTGCTCCCTGATAAAGTCCCAGAACATCTGAGGATGTTCCTTCTTTATGTCGCCAAGAAGGTTAGCCATGCTGCAAACGGAACGCCACATTGTCTTCTCATTCCATGTGCCGGAAGCTTTCGCCTTTTCTACTATTTCCTTAAAATTCATATCCTAACAATTTTTACAGCCGGAATTGAAGCGTGGAATCGGACGGTATGCGCCCCTCGGAGACACCCCGACGGTCGCCGTTACTCCTACCCTATCCTTCGCTTCTTCCTGCGGCTGTTGTTCCTTTACTTGTTTACTCTTTGCCATAATCGTGTGAAAATCTTTTGCATTACAATCAGCAGTAATCCTATCCAATGACTCAGATAGGCTGCAAGAATGGATAATGCGACAATGGCGATCAAGTCAGCCCCGCTATACCATAAGACAACCATCGTGAGCCAGAATGAACAGCACTTCTCGCACCTGGCAATCTTGCCCACTACCTCGGCAATCGCTTCCGGTAATCCCAGATGCACCGCGAGAGTGACCGAGAACGCCATTGCCAACATTATCCACACCATAAGCAACCGTATGTTAAGCAGTGGCAACGGTCAGGGTCAGCGGTGTCTCGCTTACGAAAGAGCGTGAACAGTTCTGACAGCCGTTAGATGCGACGGTGTTCACAGCCGCGCCCTGTGTGATAGTCACGGTAGGCTCGGTAGCCGATGCGATAGGCACGGTGAAGTCCTGCGAGATAGGCTGCTGCCTGGTGCAGTTGCATCCCCCGTGGCACTGTACGTAAGAGATGATGCCCTCCACGTGAAGCGTCGCGACATACTGACCGGTAGCCACAAGAGCCACACTCTTCACTGAGTAGACGGGATTGAACACCGGAGTCCGGTCAACGCACGTGGGGAAGCACAGACGCTGAGAGATGTTGACAAGCACGAAGTAAGGGCTTGCCACTGACCCTGCGGCAAGCGTAGGCGTGATTACCGCAGGCTGGATTTTGTTGCAGTTACAAGACATAACTTAAAAATATTTGTGTTCCCTACTGACTATTGTTCTGTTGTTTCCGCGCCGGGAACGTCAGGCTCGGCAATGGGGGTCTGCGGCGGGAATAGTGCCGCGTGTATATCTCCGACCATCTTATAGAGGTCTATGATGTTGTCGTTCACAGTCTGCAAGCCAAAGGCAAGCTGTTCAAATATGTTCCTGGGTTGCGGTTGCTTATTGTCTGCCATGATTTATCTTAGGAAGTTGGTTACGAAATAATTATCTTTGTATTTGGTGAGAGCCTCGGTGAGTTTCGCGGCTCTTACAGCCACTCCTTGCTCTCGTTTGGCGTTCACGAAGTCATAAAGTGCTTTTTCAAGCTCTGCTACTTCGGCTTCGCTCTCGGCATATATGAAAAATTTTGCTTGGTACGGTTGCATCGCTTATGGTGTTTTATGGTTGCGGTAACGGCGGTATATCTATGGGAGGAGCGGTAGGAGGCGCTGGCATTCCAATCGGCTGTCCTCCGCGCATTTGCTGGATGAAGTTGACCGCCTGCATCACTTCATTCTGATTCTCCCGGACCCAGCCGAAAAGGCTTCCGATTGTCTGCTGTGCCTGCTGCATGAAGGAAGGTTGCTGAACCGGGTATTCCGGCATTGTCTCCATCCCCTCGGACAGATAATCGTAAAGCTCCTTGGCTTTCTTCACATCTCCTTTGGCTTGCTGAAGGCAGGTCATTCGCAGGGCAATCTTTGAACTCGGGTCAATCATTCTGAGGTCTATTTTCTTTCTGAATAGCATACGGTTGGATAAGAAAACAGGGATTGCTCACCTCACAGATAAGGCGAGCAAATCCCTTAAAGGCGATTAACCCTCGGAGCAAGTGTCGCATCCGCAAAGACGCGAACCGGACACGCGGGCAACACGGAGGTAGTTGCAACCTCCTACGGCAGAGTTGAGACCGGTGCCGTTGTTCTGCTGGAGAAGGGCGAGAGCCTCAGCGGTTGCGACTGCGTTGGACTGAGCGTTTGCACCGCCGCCGTAAGCAGAAGTGTAGGCCTGAGAGCGGAGAGTCTGCTGAACGTCGATGTTCACGCCGTCCTGACGTGTAGCCTCACGGTTGACGGTAGCAGCGATAAGCTCCATAGTCTTGTTCTGAGCAGCCATAGTGTTCTCTGCGCCACGTGCGCGAGCCTTTGAAGCGGCGTTAAGACCGAATGCGACAGCGAGGCCGCCGAAGATTGCGACGCCGAGACCAGCAGCTCCGAGAGCCACGCCTGTAGTCGCGGCACCATGATTGCGGTGATAGCCATAACCGTAGCCACAACCTTCTCCGTAGCCGTAACCGCCACACCAGTTTCCTGCACGTGAAGTTCTCGCGGTGTCCCACATGGCCAGATCGCCTGAAGTAAGATAATTACCTTCCATTGTTCTCATAAAGAAATTGCATTGCGACTCAATATCGAATCGTAATGCAAAATTCGTGATAACCCGGAAGTGAGGGAATTAAGCAACAGATTATTCCTAATACTCTATGTGTTATATTGTTGCATGTTGCTTTCTTTTCTTATGCCAAGCTGTCGGAGCGCATCCGGCAAACTTCAGGAAGTTATAGAACACTCTCCGCTTCGGTTTGCCGACATAGCTTCTCACCGCTACATTTCTGACGTTCGATTCCGACTGCCCGTAATGCCTTGCGATGTCAGCAATTGTCGCGTCCACGGCTATGTTGTCTGTAATAGTGTCATACATGCTCCGCAATTCCTCCGGTGTGCATCTGTCTTCTGCAACCTGAAATTTCAGATAGTCCAAAATATCTAATATTACTTGTTTTATCATGGTTTCTCGTTTTGTTCCTCCATTACTATGCGTTGCATCTCCTCGGCGGTCATAGGCTTATCTTCCTCCACGCCATGAAGTTTTGTTTTGAAGCCGAATCTTGCAAGCATGGAGCTTACTTCCCGTGTGGTTTTCTTTTTGAGTTTCGGTTTGGGTTTCGGTGGCTCTGTGAAGTCATAGTCATAATAACCCTTGTCAATAAGGAGGATGTTCACATAGTCCGCGCTGTCAAGATGCCAGTAGCGCAGCCACGACCACAGATTGTAATTGCCGTATAACCCCTTGATTTTCTCGTTGTCGGAAGAGAAAAGGAACGCGCTCCCTACCTGCTGTCCTCCTTTGCCTCCGAACCGTCCTTCTCTACCATGTTCGCCGCGCTCTCCCCACGACGCATCCTTTGCCTGACGGCTTCGCCAACCTGAGTCATAGAGAGAACGAGTGCTTGCTTTGAGCTTCCCAAGTTGGCCAAATAAAAAACCTTGTTCTCGCCTATGGCCTCGGTGGCGTTGATTGTGGCCGACACCGCCTCAGACGAGTTGTAGATGCGTCGCCACATGAACGCGAAGAGAAGCGGAACCCACCTCAGCCACATCCCGAGCACCTGGTGAGCCGCCTTCTTAGCGTATGCCTTCCGTATCCTCGTGCTGACGCGCTTCGCCTTCCTCCGGCTCAGATTCCCCTCCTTGAGCGTCTTCTGCCAATACATCACGTCGAAGTCAAGGTTGGCCATTATCTGGTTCTGCGCCTGGCTTGTCGGGCGCAGATGCCACTTCTTACCCTTGATTTCGACAATCACGTTCCGTCCTCGCCTCACGAACTCGGCCTCCGTCAGCAACCGCTCCATCGCCGCCTCGTCCATCGTGAAGCCCTTCTCTTCCTGCTTCTCCTCCGCCATGTTTTTTTTGATTAAAAAGCGGCGATTGAGCATCGTGCCAATCGCCGCCCGATCCGGTTATGTCTTCCTTACGCCGCCGGCGCGTCGCTCTCATACGTCGGCTTGGCGTCAAACATCATCGCCGTCTTAAGGGTCGGCAGATTGATGTATTCGGCTGTGGCCGTGGAGTTGATCGTAAACTTCTTGCCGTCGCAGCCGATGCTCGACACGATCTTCGCCTTCGGGAAGAAGAGCGCGCGGTTGGCCTCGTCGTTGAACCATCCGAGAGGTCTCGTGATGACCGGGAGGTCGATGTGGAAGCCCACGGCGTTCTTGATGTTCTGAAGCACGGTCGAAGTCAGCCCTTCGAGCTTAACGCCCTTCAGGAACTTCACGATGTTGTCTACCGAAAGGTCCGCCATGTTGAACTTGACGGCAGCGGTGCCGTCCTTCACGATCGAGGTGATCAGCTTGCCCTGCTCGTCCTTCCAGTTATCCACTTCGGCGTCCTCGCCCACCCATTCCGACGAGTCGCCGGAAACCTGTCCGGCCGATTCCCCCGCGGCGGTGATTTTGGTGAAGGTGGCGGTCTTGTAGTCTTCCACCTCATCGAATATCACGAGGTCGCTCTGCCCTACGAATACGGTGGACATCGCCTGTTTCTTGATTCCTGCCATATTGATTGTGAATTATGAATTATACATTATGAATTGTTCGAAGTGTGCCACGCCACATTCAAAGCCGTTGTCGCGTAGCCTGTTGTATAGTCGGGGGTCGGGGGAGTAATCACGTTGGTTGGATCGAGCTTGAAAAAGAATCCCTGTGAGCTCTTGCGGTCCACAAGCTCCACGCACTGCGCCACGATCCTGCTCATATGCGGCTGTTTGATTGTGCCGTTGGAGTTCATCCTGCAGGTGATCATCAGTGCCAGATTTCCCTCAAACTCCCCTATCGGATTCGTCCACGAACTCACCGCGCCGTTATAGAGAATCGTGATGAAGTCCGTGCCGACACCGCTGTTGGGTTGCATACCCTGGGCATAGACCTCGAGAATCCTCGCGTCCGGGCCAACTTTCACCTTGCCGTCAAGCAAGGATTTCAAGGCTATGTCCGGGTTAAGTTCTGATAGATTCATCTTGCAAAACTTGTTATAGGTCCGCTCATGCCTACGATTGCCGTGCCGAACTGCTCGTTCACATCCATTCCGAGGTATTCGCAAAGGCTTGTGAAGAAATTCCGTCCACGTTCCTTTGGCGAGCCTATGCGTTCAACCTTGTCGGCATAATCAACCGCTGAAAACATCACCAGCCACAATCCTTTGGCAAAGGTGGTTGAAGCTTTGGTAAGGGCCTCGGAAAGTTCCTCGGTACCCCATACCTTTTCTCCGGATGATGCTTTTTGTTGCTTGCCTGCCCTCTGCACCGGCATATACCTGTCAAGATGTCCGTCAATGTAGATGCCTATTCCGGTAGCGTCATGGAGATTGGCGGTCCATTCGGGAAACTGTTCGCTCGCGTCACTGAAGACACGCTCGATAAGGTCAAGCATCTTTCCGGCAATGATGCGCATACGGCGCACCACCTCCTTCTTCGCCTCCTTCTCAGCGAAATCCCTCAGACCGACCTTTATGACTGAAAGGTTATGTGCGGTGTAGTCACTCATCGCTTACCTCCTTATCATACTCCATTTCAAGCCGAGTGAACCGCTCCCCCGTTATGGGAAGTTTCACGTTCCGCACGGTCTTGACCTGACATTCCTTCATCACACCATTGCTCTGCGTGACAATCGCCGTGTCGTTCTCGCGGATTCTCACGTCGCCGGAAAGAACGACCACGCTGTTGCGCTGCCTCCATTCCCGGTACGTCTGTACCCCCTGCTGGTAGTTGCACCTGCCGTTGTAGACCTCCTTCAAGACCTCGCCACCGTCCTCGTCATAGCCGTCGGCACGGCTTATCACGCACGTATCCTCAAACTTTATCAGTTCCATATCCGTCTGCGCTTAGGTGAAGGTTTTCGGAGGTTGCTCGCGTCAAACATGCCTCCGCTGTCAGCCTTTGTCTCCTCGATGTCCGCGCCCACCAAGCCACGGAGTTTGTCGCCCATGGCGCGGTAGTAGTCGCGGTCACGTTGGGTGATGATGAAGCCTGACATGGAGGCACTGATGTCGCCTACCTGCTCGTGGCGCGAACCGCCGCTGAACGCCCCCGCCGCGGAGTAATAGAGGGTAGAAGTAGCGTAGGTAAGGCTCCGCACAAAATCCTCGTCAGTGGCGTTGTCCTCCACCACGTCTTCAAGCAAGATGGGCTTCATTGCAGTGGGCGTGGCGAATATGGGCGACAATGCCGCCTTCTTCAGCACGTTGTCCGCAAAGGGATAGCCGGGTATCTCGCCTCTCAGATGTTCCTCTACCGTCATACTCCGTCAGTGTTAGTGGTTACTCGTCAATGGCGCCTCCGTTGCCCTGCTGGGGTGGTGTGGTTACAGTCTTTGCGGCCTTGCCGATAACGATGCGATGAAGCTTCTTCGGGCGGTTAGGCACCGCAAGCACGGTAAGCTCCGATTCCCAGTGCTGAGTCTTGGTCTTCGGGTCATAGTAGTAGTCCATGATGCCGCGCTTATCGAACATCCAGCTATACAGATAGGAGGAGTCGGGACGCATCGGTGTTACGTTCTTGATTGTGCCGATATTGCCTGTCGGACGGAAGAGCATCACATGCTCGTTGAAGGCTCTGAGAAGCGGGTACTCAAACTTCTTGGTGTTCTCGTTGAGCGTTGCAACCGCAACCATTTCGTTGTGAAGTTTCACATTGGAAATCTTCTTGAAGATGCGCTTGAAGAAGCCGATCATAATTGCGGTGTCGTTGCCGTCGACCGCTATGATATGTGCTCCGGCTTCGGATGCACGTGCATCTGCCTCCGCATTGGTCTTCGCGGAGATGAAGAGACCTTTGATTTCAAGATAACCGATTGCCCTCACGATGTCGGGGTGTCCCATAAAGGTGAGGAACGACCACTCGTCGGCTTCCACCTCCACCGCGCCGTATGTGCCGTCGAAGAGAAGCTTGTTGAGGAATTTGTTGTAGTCCTGAATCGGGTGCTTGGTCGTGTCATAGGTGACGTTGCCGTCAGCGTCCACGGTGTAGTATTCACCCATGATTGTGTTCTCGGTCGGCACTTTCGCTTTGAAGGACACTCCTACGATACCGTTGGGGTTGTTCACGTCCGTAAGGTCGAGCGAGAAGTTTGACTTCATCTGACCCACCTGATAGGTGATTGACTGCGCGTGAGAGGCGGGGAAGTCCCCGGCGAACTCAAGGAGGTTCTTCGAGAAGTAGTCCCTGATGTCGTTGTAGGGCGACTCGCCGCGAAGTTCTGCCACGCCCGCGAGTTTCTGGGCCTGGATTGCCTCTGTGCGGTAGTCGTTCTCGTCCTTTGTCTCGTAGCGTTTCTGGCGCGGGATGTAACCGGCGATAGTGCGCATCGGGATTTCACGACCTCTTGCAACTGCCTGAGAGTAGATGTCAAGGTAGGTCGCCATCGCGGTCACGGTGTCGGTTACTTCGGCAAACTCGTAGTCGAAGCCTATCTGTGCCTCGTCCCACATGAAGCCGTCCATATTGAAGTTTATGTTTTCACGCCCCTGAAGGTATTTCTCATACCAGCACTCGAATTTCTTCTGCGTGCCGATGCCGAGGGCCTTCATCACGTCGATGTATGAATTGATTGATCTATCCATGTCTGTTGTGCTTTAGGCGTTGATGAATCCGATGCTCCCTTTGAGGTATGCCTTCTGCGCCGCTGTGATTGTGGCAAGGGTGCGTTTTTCGTAGATCTGTCCTTTTGTCACCACGGTAATGGTGCATCCGTCGCTTCCCATCCAGCGGTCGTCTTTGCTGAGTCCGGTCGGTGTCGCTCCGTTGAGCGTTCCTGCGCCGCCGGGCACATTGTCCTTCACGGTCACGGGGGTGCCGCCGGGGATTTTCGTGCCTACGGGGCAATCGTCCGAGGGGAGAAGTGTCGCACCCCCGGGGAATGTCTCCTCTACGTCGTGCCAGAGCTTGATGCGGCCGAACCCGGTCGGATCGCTTTGGGTGGCGTTGAACGTACCTCCGTAATTTTCAATGTCTGCCATGTGAAATTTGGGGTTTGGGATTAATGAATAAGGTTATTTCTTCGGCTCAGTCCACCCGAGTTTCTGCGAGGCTCTGTCAAACGATGAGAAGTCCGCATCATCCTCTCCGCCACCTCCGTCGCTGTCAAAGGGCTTCGTGAAGTCCGTCACACCCTTAGCCTTGACTGCCGGGTCGAACTCCTCACGGAATGCCGCGATAAGCTGTTCTCCGGTCATGGTCTCGCCTCCAGCCTTGTAGACTTTCAGGGCGATACGCTTTGCAAGCTCGCTTTCCGAAGGAAATCCCTTGGCGTAGTCCCATCCGTCCACGAATTTGTCAAGCGCGGCAACTGCCGTCTCCTTGGCTCTTTCGGCTTTAAGGGAAGCAAGTTCATCTTTGAGCGGATTGATTGCCTCAGCGAGTGCTTCCGCAAACATCGCCTTGAAGTCCGGCTTTTCGTCCGCAGGCTTCGGGGGTTCGGGGTTTGGTTTGGGTGGTTGATTGCCGTCATCAGAGGGTTTCGGAGGCTCGTTCCTTGCTTCTGCCCGCGCCTTGTCCGCTACGCTCTGATAGGATTTGAGAAGATTGAGGGTGCTTTCGCTCTTCACGAATGCGTCAATCGCACTCTCGTCCGTGATGAAAGTTTCTACGGAAGCGGCTACCCTTTCAAATACCTCTTCACTCAGACCCAGCTGTAACTGCCCGAGTTCCTTGTTCGCCCTCGTTCCGTACTGCTGTTTCAGTGCTTCCTTGATTTTCTGCTTCATATTGAAGTGTTTATCGGTAAATAAAAAAGAGCCACACCCCACTGCTGGGATATGGCTCTTGGCTCTTTGATTGAATATGTAATTTTGTTGCGGGAGTGGGACTCGAACCCACGTCTTCCGGCTTATGAGGCCGGGCTGGTGCCATCTCCAGTCATCCCACAATGTGTTTTGCGGAATCGGTAGGAATCGAACCTACGACCATCACCTTAACAGGGTGCCGCTCTACCAACTGAGCTACGGTTCCGAAAACCGAGAGCCGACAAAACCGGGAAGCCGACCCTCGTAGTATGATTATGAGCTGATACTGATGTCTTCCACTTTCACAAGCACTTCCTTCTTGCAGACCTTACAGAAAAGATAGAGGTCTCCCCTGCCGTTTAAATCCTCGCATTTGGCGAGAATCTTGCCTTTACGTCCAGCCTTCCTGCATTCAGGACATAATATCTCATATTTCATTGCGCAAATATATTATAAATTATTTGATTGTACAAATAATTCGCTAATATTACTTCAAATTTTTATCGTGGCGCGATTTTACTCACCAGATTCGGCGTCCTCCACTCCCTCGGAAGGTTTTTCGTCCTCTCCAGGTTCCGGCTCTTCCGCTTCTGCCTTGATTGGAACGGAAAGAGGTATTTCAAGACCTGAAACAGACAAACCGCGCTCATTTACAAGCTCGATGCCGGTCTTCTGTTCGGGGATGTTAATTGAACGGTTGCGATCAGGGTAACGCTCATCGGGAATCTCAATCTCAAAGTCCATAAGAAGCTCTCCGTTGGGGAACTCGTGATTGTCAACAAGTATCTCAATCTTGTCGTCTTCGGTCTTGCGGCAGTTGATGCACTCGCCGAAAGCATAGGAGGCTTTGTAGGCGAAGTTCTTGCCGTTAGGCACGTAGAGAGTCAGTTCCCAGTTGGCTTCCTGCCATCCGAGAGTGTTTCCGTCGGCTCCCATGAGCGCGAGGATAAAGTCAAAGTCTGACTTGCGGTTAATTTTTCTCTGCATGATAAATGAGTTAAAGGTTTATTTATTGGTGGCGTTGTTATCAACACCGGGTTTCTTCGGATTGGTGGTCTCAGTCACTACTACATCGTTGGCGGTGTCTTCGATGCCGTACTTCTCCTGAGCTTCGTGCTTGGCGAATAGAGGGACAATTGTCTGCAAATACAACTGTTCCGTCATTTCAGTGAGCACACGCTTCATATCGTCGGGGTAGTTGATGTCGAGTTCGTGACGACCGTTTTCGGCTGAGATTATTCCGGCATACTTCATCTTTGTCACATTCTCCACGTTCTCGGAGAAGTTCTGCGGAATCCAGATGTTCTGGGTGATGCTGGTGCGGAGTGTCGTGTATTCCGGGTCTCCCTCCACCTTTGCCACAAGATGTTTGAACGTGGTGACGGCTTTCTTAAGCGGTTTGAAGAAGAATGGTTGCATCGCCATCGCGTACTTCACTTCATCGTTGAAGCAGAGTTTCATAGCCGATGAACTGTCCGCGCCGCTACGGAGGATGTCGGGGTCTACAATCACGGACATTGTTGAGTGAAGGATGCTGTCTTTGAGTTCCTTCTGTGTAATCTCACCTACGTTGGAAATGTCGCTCGGAGCGAGCCGTTTCGCATCGGATGCCTTCAGTGACTCGGTATCGCCCTTCACTGCGATCACGCTCCCATGACCTCCGACCGGAGGAAGGTTCACGATGTCGGTAGCCTTGACGAAAAGAGTATCAAATGTGGCGTTCTTCACGCCCTCCAACAAGAAGGAGGTGTTGCGCTCCAGAGCCTCAATATCCAACTGAGATATTCCGCTCGGAATATCGGGAATCCAGAAGTAGGCGAATTGACCTATGCCGGCACCGATCTGACGCTCCTTATGCGCGACCCTTCGCCATCTGTCCTCGCTCTCTACATTGTCCTTGATTGAGAATAAACCCTTGACCTTCTCCCACCATGAGTTTTTGGTATCGGTAGCGACATTAGGAATCTCCGCCTGAATCCACGTGTCAAAGAACTCCGTGGAATGCACGTCGCAAGCCATCTTGCCGTTGAGCGAATAGAAGACATAATATATGGGATTACCGTTCTCGTCAATGTCGGGGCATATC
>CAMWSM010000083.1 GCA_947176915.1 uncultured Porphyromonadaceae bacterium
GGTATCTATAATCCTAACATGTAAGAATTTATTTAGTTAAGCAAAAAAAGAGAAGTGAACTGGTTGTGAAATCCGTTCACTTTTTCTATTTTTGTAGTATCCAACTTTGCTTTCAAGGTTGGATAATTGATTCACCAGAAGAGAAAATCCAATATTTATGAATGTCAAAATAGAGGAGGGATGGAAAAGAGAACTTGCTGCAGAGTTTGAACAGCCCTATTTCAAACAGCTCACAGACAGAGTTAAGAATGATTATGCAGATCCGGGAATCAAGGTTTATCCCCCGGGGAAAGAGATTTTTGCGGCTTATGATGCCTGCCCTTTCGATAATACGAAAGTAGTGATCATAGGGCAAGATCCTTATCACGGTCCGGGACAAGCCAACGGATTGTGTTTCTCTGTGTCAAAGGGAGTTGCCATGCCCCCCTCGTTGATTAATATATTTAAGGAGGTGAGCAGCGACACGGGCGCGCCGATGCCCGCGGACGGTGATCTTACCCGCTGGGCGCGTCAGGGGGTGTTATTGCTTAACTCCTCCTTGACTGTCCGCGAACATCAGCCTAAATCACATTCCGGAATAGGCTGGGAACAGTTCACGGATGCAACGGTGGAAGCTCTGGCAAGCCGTCGCGACCATCTGGTCTTTCTCCTTTGGGGAAGCGATGCCATTCGTAAAGGTGCAAAAATAGATAGAGACCGCCACCTGGTGCTTACCTCAGTTCATCCCTCCCCCTTATCAGCCCACAGGGGCTTTTTCGGCAATCATCATTTTACACGTGCCAATGAATACCTTCAGGCACATGGCCTCACCCCTATAGAATGGTAACTGAAATTTTAGCTGCTTACTGTGCGTTGGCAAGCGGAGTAATGCCTGCGGTCATAAACGATAATCATGTCAGAAGCCTGACCCTCAGAAATGCGGATGATTTCATGCTTCCTCCTGTCATAAGGCTCTCCACTTCCGACCGTCTGAGGATGAATTTTGACATTATCGGAGAGGATAGGGAATATCTCCGCTATCGCCTGGTTCATTGCAATTCCGATTGGACTCCCTCACATCTTCTTGAACATGAATATCTCGAAGGATTCAATGAGGGGGAGATTGACGATTATGCTTTCTCCTCAAATACGTTCACTCATTTCGTGAACTACAATCTCGAACTCCCTGCACAATCTTTGGGAATCACTAAAAGCGGCAATTATCTTATTCAGGTGTACAGGGAGGAGGAGCCTGAGGACATATTGTTTCAGACGGGCTTTTATGTAACAGAAAATAGTGTGGAGGTTTCAGGAGAAGTTACGACACGCACAGACCGGGGATTTAATACCGACAGTCAGCAGCTGGAGATAACTATTGATGCGGCAGGGCAGGAGATCACCAATCCCTGGCAGGATTATATTGTGAAGGTGATTCAGAATAATGTGCCACGAAGCGTTTCCACAGCCTTGCAGCCATTGCGTGTGGTAGGCTCAAAGGCCTTCTACAGCCATAATCCCAATCTGATATTTCCTGCCGGAAATGAGTACAGGAGATTTGAGACGGTAAGAGCCGACTATCCCGGTATGGGCATAGACTCAGTAGGATTTTCCGACGGAATACGTAGGGCATGGCTCACACCGGATTCTCCGCGAGCAGGGAAATCATATATCTATGACTGTACGCAACACGGCAGATTCAAGATTGATGAATACAACTCTACAGATCCTGACTTGGGCGCCGACTATGTGCTGACCCGGTTTCTCCTTCAGATTCCGGAGAGAGGAGGCAAGGGGGTGTATGTGGATGGAGAGTTTACCCTTCATTCTCCCGATGGCGCCCATAAAATGATTTATGACTCGGGGCAGGGGGGATATGTTTTGGAAATCCCCCTTAAACAGGGGAGCTATAACTATCGTTACGTTTTCGGAAATGAGGATGAGGCACAAGCGTCAGAGATAGAGGGCGATTACTATGAGACGGAAAATGATTACGCGGTATTTGTCTATCTCCGCGAGCCGGGTAGCCGTGGCGATAGGCTAATAAGTGTTACAGTATATTAGAATCTTGTGAATAAATCTCAAAATGATTAATGCGCCTCTTAACAATAGCAAAAAATAGAGGTGAAAAATTTCGGGAAAGGAATAATATTATTACTTTTGTAAAAGAAAAAATTATACCCAAAATTATTCATACAAAAACTATATGAATATCAGAAAACTCTTAGTTATGGCACTCATGGCCACCGGAGCAGTGATTGCTCCCAGCATGCTCTATGCGCAAAGCTTATTTGATGAGCAGTTCTTTAACTATCCCACCTACAATGGTGATGATCTTGAGCTTACTGTAGACCAGACAGGCACCCATTTCCGTCTGTGGAGCCCGAAGGCACAGGAAGTGATGCTGAATTTGTATGACAATGGTCATACAGGCAATCCCTATAAGGAGGTTAAAATGACTCTTGATCACAAGACCGGAGTGTGGAGCGCTAATGAGCCTGAGAAACTTTACGGCAAATTCTATACATTCAAGGTAAAGCAGAACGACAAGTGGCTTCAGGAAACTCCCGGAGTATGGGCGAAGGCTGTAGGCGTTAACGGGAATCGTGCTGCCATTATAGATTTTGCACAGACTAATCCGGAAGGATGGGCACAGGATAAAGGTCCGAAGGTGGATAACTTCACAGATGTTGTTGTCTATGAAATGCACCATAGAGACATGTCGATGGATCCCACTTCCGGCATAGCTAATAAAGGGAAGTTCCTTGCCCTGACCGAGAAGGGCACCACCACTCCCTCAGGAGAAAAGACAGGCATAGACCATCTCAAGGAATTAGGAGTTACTCACGTTCATATCCTTCCCTCTTACGACTTCAACTCAGTGGATGAGATGAATCTCCAGAACAATACTTACAACTGGGGTTATGATCCTCTGAACTATAATGCGCCTGAAGGAAGTTATTCCACCAATCCTTCTGATCCTTCTGTCAGGGTGAAGGAGATGAAAGAGATGATCAAGGCTCTTCATGATGCCGGCATAGGCGTTATTATGGATGTGGTCTATAATCATACGGCTCAGAATGACGATTCCAACTTTGAGCTTACCGCTCCCGGTTATTATCATCGTCATTGGGACGACGGACGCTATTCCGATGCTTCCGGATGTGGAAATGAAACGGCTTCCGACCGTCAGCAGATGCGAGATTTCATCGTTAACTCAACTAAATATTGGGCGGATGAATATCACATCGACGGCTTCCGATTCGACCTTATGGCGATCCACGACATAGACACCATGAATGAAGTGGCAGCCGAACTGAAGAAAATCAATCCCTCAATATTTGTTTATGGCGAGGGATGGACAGCCGGCGATTCCCCCCTTGCTGTAGAGCACAGAGCGTTGAAAGAGAACGTAGGTAAAATGCGCGACATAGCCGTATTTTCAGATGATCTCCGAGACGCAGTGAAGGGGCATTATACTGATGCATCCGACCGAGGTTTTGCAACCGGCAAGCCGGGGCTTGAGGAGACTGTGAAAATCGGTATAGTTGCTGCTACGGCTCATCCGCAGGTGGATTATGCAAAGGGAAATAATTCCAAATTCCCTTATGCCAAATCTCCTGAGATGATAGTCAACTACGTTTCTTGCCACGATGATCTCTCATTGACCGACAAGCTCCACAAATCAATGGCAGGGGAGCCTGAGGAGAATATGCTTGAGGCAGCCAAACTCGCACAGACCATAGTTTTCACTTCACAAGGCACTCCATTCATGTTTGCCGGTGAAGAGGTGTTCCGCGACAAGCAGGGAGTCCATAACTCATATAAGAGCCCTGATTCAATCAATGCCATCAACTGGGAGAATAAAGCAAAATATCATGACCAGTTTGACTATTATAAGAATCTGATAGCCCTTCGCAAGGCTCATCCTGCATTCCGTATGACTACTGCCGAGGATATTGCCAAGCATCTTGTGTTTGACAAGATTGATTCCTCGAAAACTCCGAATCTCATCTCTTACAGCCTTAAGGATCATGCAAATGGCGATCAGTGGGAGGAGATAAAGGTGGTCTTCAACGGCGCGTCAAAGCCTCAGACAGTCAATATTAAGAAAGGAAACTGGAAGATAGTGGCAAAAGATGGAAAGATTAGTCCGGATGGAAACTTGGGTACTACCAAGGGTGGCTCCATCACTCTTGCTCCCTACAGTGCATTGATTCTTGCCAAATAAACGAGGCATAGACTACTGATATATATAAAGTGAACCCCTTCCCTGATTTGTTTCGGGAAGGGTTTTCTTTGGTTATAAAACCTAATAAAAAGGCATAGTTTCAAACCGGTTTGAAACTATGCCTTTTTTCTTGTTTTGATAATCGTTGGAAAGGGAAGAACAATGGTTCCATGCCCTTTGCAGGGGGGAGTGGTTGGAATCCGCAATTCGGCTTCGCGCCGAGGGAGATTGCAAGCTGCCGCTCCTGTTTTTGGCAATGGGAACCTGCAAGGAGGTTCCGACCCTTAGTCGCTTGTCAATACAACTAAAGCTTTGTCTATATAACACCGTGTAGGGTTGTATGGTTCAAATAATTGAAGATTCAATAGACGATTTTATAGAGTTTTAGGGTTAGGATTTGGCTGTTACAAAAAAAAGTAGTAATTTTGCAACGCTTTTCGCGAAAAGCAGACGAGGGAGAGAGTCTCTGCGTCGGCACGCTTTTTAAAGAAAAGTAAATCATAATAATATTAATCAATCAAAAACTCTCACAGAAATGCATCTTTCAACAGAAGAAAAGCAGGCTATTTTCGAGAAGTATGGTCAGGGCAAGAATGACACAGGCAGCCCTGAAAGCCAGATCGCCCTCTTCTCAGTACGTATCAAACACCTTACAGAGCACCTTAAGGAAAACCACAAGGATTATGCTACAGCCCGTGCGCTTAAGGCTCTCGTAGGTCAGCGTCGTTCACTTCTTGACTACCTTATCCGCAAGGACATCAACCGTTACCGTGCCATCATCGCTAAGAAAGAACTCGGTATCCGTAAGTAATTCTTCGGATTTGCTTAAAGGTTTAGAGGGGGAATTTTCAGTAATGCTACTGGAAATTCCCCCTCCTGTATGTGAATACAAAAAAAAGTTGTAACTTTGCAGTCGAATATCAACAACTTTTTATGCAAGACATCCGTAATATCGCCATTATCGCACATGTCGACCATGGCAAAACCACATTGGTCGATAAAATGCTGCTCGCAGGTCATCTCTTCAGAGATAATCAGACTACGGGAGAATTAATCCTTGACAATAATGATCTTGAAAGGGAGAGAGGAATAACAATTCTTTCCAAAAATGTATCTATCAACTATAAAGGGACAAAAATCAACATTATCGACACTCCGGGACACGCGGATTTCGGAGGGGAGGTGGAACGTGTGCTGAATATGGCTGACGGCTGTCTGCTCCTTGTTGATGCTTTCGAGGGTCCGATGCCTCAGACCCGTTTCGTGCTTCAGAAAGCAATACAGATGGGCTTGAAGCCTGTCGTTGTTGTCAACAAGGTCGATAAGCCCAATTGCCGTCCGGACGAAGTAAACGAGATGGTATTTGACCTCATGTTCAATCTTAATGCCACCGAAGACCAGCTTGATTTCCCTACCATCTACGGGTCTGCCAAAAACAACTGGATGAGCACGGATTGGCAGAAGCCTACTGAAGACATCACCCCTGTGCTCGACGCCATAATCGAGCATATTCCGGCTCCTGAAAGGTTGGAGGGTGACGCACAGATGCTTATAACCAGTTTGGACTACAGCTCTTACGTAGGCCGAATCGCGGTAGGACGCGTCCATCGCGGTACATTCCGTGAGGGTCAGGATGTGGCTCTAATTAAGAAAGACGGGAGCATTGTAAAACAGCGCATCAAGGAGGTGCATACCTTCGAGGGGATGGGGCGCAAGAAGGTTCAGGAGGTAAGCTCGGGCGATATATGCGCGTTGATAGGAATTGACGGCTTTGAAATCGGTGATACTATTACGGATATTAACAATCCTGAGGCGTTACCTCGCATAGCCATTGATGAGCCGACTATGTCTATGACATTTACCATCAATGACTCACCTTTCTTTGGCAAGGATGGTAAGTATGTTACCTCACGCCATATCGCGGATCGTCTGGAAAAGGAACTTGACAGAAATCTTGCTCTGCGAGTGGTGAAAGGAGATAATGAGGATAAATGGACTGTCTTCGGACGAGGAGTTCTCCATCTTTCAATCCTTATCGAGACTATGCGCCGTGAAGGCTATGAGCTTCAGGTGGGGCAGCCTCAGGTGATCATAAAGGAGATCGACGGGCAGAAATGTGAGCCTGTGGAATCTTTGACAATAAACGTGCCGGAGGAATACAGCTCCAAGATGGTGGATATGGTTACACGCCGCAAAGGGGAGATTGTCTCGATGGAGACTCAGAACGATCGTGTCAACATAGAGTTTGTCATACCGTCGCGCGGCATAATTGGCTTGCGCAATAATGTGCTTACCGCCACAGCCGGAGAAGCAATCATGGCTCATCGCTTTCTTGAATATCAGCCTTGGAAAGGGGATATAGAGAGACGCACGAACGGATCGCTCATAGCAATGGAGGCAGGCACGGCATACGCATACGCTATTGACAAACTTCAGGACAGAGGGAAATTTTTCATTTTTCCTCAGGAGGAGGTCTATGCAGGTCAGGTGGTCGGAGAGAATGCAAAAGACAGCGATATTGTTGTCAATGTAACCAAATCGAAGAAGCTCACCAATATGCGTGCTTCGGGAGCCGACGATAAGGCGCGTATCGTTCCTCCGATAGTGTTCTCTCTGGAGGAGGCGCTTGAATATATTAAGGAGGATGAATATGTGGAGGTTACTCCGAATCATCTGCGCATCCGCAAAATAATCCTTGACGAGAATGAGCGCAAACGCGCCAATCGGTCGTAAGGGATGAAAAATACAGGATACGATGCATAGTCATTTGACAATCAATATACGGGGGAGGCTGATGGATTTCCGTCAACCCAAGGTGATGGGAATTCTCAATGCCACTCCGGATAGTTTTTACAGCGGCAGTCGCACGCCCGGGGATTCTGAAATCCTTGGGCGTGTGCTGCAATTTAAGGAGGAGAAGGCAGACATTATCGACATCGGAGGATATTCTACACGTCCCGGAGCTGATGATGTGTCGGCTGAAGAGGAGTATTCACGCCTTGCGCGTGCTCTTGAAATCGTAAAGAGGGAATGGGAGGAGGTGCCGGTAAGTGTCGATACGTTCCGGGCTTCCGTAGCGAGAAGATGTGTTGAGGAATGGGGAGTTGACATTATCAATGACATAGGGGGAGGCACACTTGATCCCGATATGTGGGAGACGGTTGCTGAGCTAAGGGTTGTCTACGTCCTGATGCATACTCGCGGTACGCCTGCTGACATGCAGAATTTTACAGACTATGCCGACGTAACGGCGGAAGTGATTGAGGATCTGTCTAAAAAGGTGTACGAATTACGTGGATTAGGAGTTAACGACATCATCATTGACCCGGGGTTCGGATTCGCGAAGACAGCAGCCCAGAATTTCCGCTTGTTGAATGAACTTGGAGAGTTTTGCAAGATGGGACTTCCCGTGCTTGCCGGATTATCGAGAAAGAGCATGATATGGAGAAGTCTTGATCTCACTCCCGAGGAGAGCTATGAGGGCACTATAGCCCTTGATGCTATTGCGATAGACAGGGGTGCGGATATAGTCAGGGTTCATGATGTAAAGGCCGCCAGGCAAACCGTGGAGCTGCTCTCGCGTCTGGGGTGAGCGGAAAACAATTGAAATCACAAATGCCATAATATGATAAACTTCGGAATAAAGGATATCATAGACATCCTTTTGATAGCGCTGCTCCTGTTTTACGTCTACCGTATGATGAAAAACAGCGGCACCCTTTCCCTGTTTTATGGAGTGTTAATATTTTTTGTAGTATGGGTGCTCGCATCGGAAATTTTCGATATGCGCCTGACAGGGTCGGTGCTCGACAAATTCATGAGCATCGGCTTGATAGTTCTTGTCATACTTTTTCAAGACCAGATAAAGCGCTTTCTTATCGACATTGGTTCACAGGGCAGATTGAGTAATTTCCGGCGTTTTTTCAAGCATGAGAAGGAGGACGGAGAGGGGCATGCCAGGGTAATGGCAGTGGTCTACGCCTGTATGAGCATGAGCAAGAGCAAGACAGGAGCCTTGATTGTGTTTCAGCGCAAGATGCCTCTTGCAGACTATGAGAAAACGGGCGACATAATCGATGCTAATGTGAATGTGCGCCTGATAGAGAATATATTTTTTAAAAATTCACCCTTGCATGACGGCGCGATGATCATTGCCGAACATCGGATAAAGTCGGTGGGCTGCATCCTCCCTGTCAGCCATGATATGAATATTCCGAAAAACCTCGGACTTCGCCATAGGGCAGCTTTGGGCATGAGCCAGGCTACGGATGCCGTGTGTGTGATAGTGAGCGAAGAGACGGGGGGAATATCCGTGGCAAAAGATGGGACAATCACTACCCGCATGAGTGCTCCGGATCTGGAGCACATACTTTCGGAGTCGCTTGTGGAGGCGTGAGGGGTTAAGGGGTTAAGAAGTTAAGGAGTTAAGGTGTTAAGGTGTTAAGAGATGGGGAGGGATTAGAAGGGTTTGCGATATTTGTCGGCTCCGGCTTCCTCGGAGGCTTCCTCAAGGATGGAGAGATAGGAATTATAGCGGCTTTCGGCAATGTAATGCTCCTCGACCGCCGGAATCACGGCACAACCCGGTTCCCCTGTGTGTTTGCAATCGCTATAACGACAATCCTTTGCAAAATGGAAAATATCGGGAAAGAAATGCCCAACCTCTTCGGGAGCGAAGTCAATCGTACCGAATCCTCGCACGCCCGGAATGTCAATCAACGCCCCCCCTTCAGGGAGATCGATCATCTCGGAGAAGGTTGTGGTGTGGGTTCCCGTGTGATGTATGTCGGATATTTCACCCGTGCGTAGGCCCGCTCCCGGCACGAGTGCATTTATAAGGGATGATTTCCCTACGCCGCTGTTTCCTGCAAGAAGGGTTATTTTCCCTTTGATGAGGTCACGAAGGTCGTCAAGTCCGTCGCCGTTAGCGGCAGAAACAAAAAGAATGGGATAGCCTATGGATGAGTAAAGATTTTTCAGCGCCTCCGCAAGCTCACGGTCATCATCATCCCACATATCCTCCTTATTGAGAATAATGCCGGCCTTTACGGAGTAAGCTTCGGCTGTAGCAAGGAATCTGTCTATGAAAGTGAGGGGAGTGGCGGGCTCGCGAAGAGTAGCCACGATAAGCGCTCCGTCAATATTGGAAGCAAGGATGTGGCTCTCTTTTGAAAGATTAGATGCACGCCGTATGATATAGTTTGTGCGAGGGGTTATCTCTACAATATAATCGGCGTCGTCGGCAGCCTTAGCCACATTCACAATATCTCCGACCGCAACGGGATTAGTGGTGCGAATCCCTTTAATTCTGAAATTGCCCTTAATGCGACAAGGAATCTCTTTGCCCGAATCGAGGCGGACAATGTAAGAGCTGCCTGTATTTTTCACCACTCTTCCTGAAGAATATGGAAGGGGAGCCGAATCGAATTTCTTTTTCTTAGCCATAATGCAAAGTTAACAAAATAACAAATTTCCCACACCTCCTTAATAACAAATTCTGAGAGAGGATTGTTAAAAAAACGTTTTGTCAGACGTCAGGATCTCTTACTGCAATAACTCTCGGGAATAGGAGTAAAAAAGGGTAAATAATGTCAATAAAACTGTAAAATGGTGAAATAAGATAGTAAAAAGTGCAATAATTCAGATAAATGTAAGGATATTTGAATAAAAATTATTATTTTTGCAAAATAAAGTTTCGGGGATTCCTGCGGAGTACGCTTTCTCCGCTCAAAAAGGAGCAATAAGAACGAAGCTAAAAATCTAAGTGTAATTTAAATTTTATAACGATGACTATTGAATCAATTGGCACATGGGCAGGCGAGGTTTACAAAGCCCTTGAATCAACAGATACTCATAATTTGGGTATGAAGCAGCTCAAGAAAGCTACCAAGCTTAAGAAAGACGAAATCATGTCTGCACTTGGCTGGCTCGGACGTGAAGGCAAAATTGTGATCACAGAAAATGATGAAGACGATGTAGTTGCTCTTGTATAAAGAGAGACTTGTAAAAACGGAATAAAAAGGATTGGCCTCACGGTCAATCCTTTTTTGTGCTAAAAATCAAAACTATTCAATTTAACTGTTATAACGCTTATGCAATTATTGGGAGGACTATTTGCGGAAAGGCACAGCGCAGATTACTCTGACGGGTACTGCCTGTCCGCTGATTTTTCCGGGGCGCCATGCCGGCATTTTCGAGATGATTCTGAGAGCTTCTCTGTTTAGGGTCGGCTCCACCCCTCTGAGGACTGAGACATGGCTCACGCTTCCGTCGGGATGCACCACAAATGAGCACATCACTCTTCCCTCTATGCCACGGGCGTACGCCTCGGCAGGATAGCGGCGGGTGTCGTTGATGAAATTTATCAATTTTTGACCGCCGCCCGGAAAGGAGGGCTTATCCTCAACAAAATCATACTCGTAGACATCTATATAGTCCTGGCTGCCATTCACCGAAATGCCTGACGTTACGCGAAAA
The DNA here is from genome assembly GCA_947176915.1 of uncultured Porphyromonadaceae bacterium. Classification (GTDB taxonomy): domain Bacteria; phylum Bacteroidota; class Bacteroidia; order Bacteroidales; family Muribaculaceae; genus Lepagella. The sequence continues at coordinate 10,685 of CAMWSM010000083.1, forward strand.
GTCTGCGCGGAGGCATTTTGAGTGAAGGGTAAGGAGAATGCGGCTCCAAGAAGAAATAGGAATGTTTGAGTCTTCATTTTTCTTATAAGGAGGTTTTTCATGTTGCAAATATAATTCAGAATAATAATATACGCAAGAAATTCAACCTAAAGTATTAGTATATTTAAAATAGTTTTGCTTTTTTTTGCAATCTCTTCTGAAAGCGTGATTATTCTTTATGGTTCTTAAACGATGGTGAGAAATGTAGTTGCGAAGCAATAAATCCAACATTTAATAGGGGGGATATACTTAGATTCAATAGTTTTCGTTATAGTAATGATAATGAAACCATCGTTGAGAATACTATTTATAATGATGCTCCTCGCCGGACTGTCTTCTCATGCACAGACGGGGAGGTCTGCCTACGATTTTCTGACTGTGCCTACCTCAAGTCATGTCTTTGGCTTGGGAGGGACAAACATAACGGTTATTGACGATGATGTGACTCTTGCAGAACAGAATCCCGCCCTCCTGGGTCCGGAAGTAGGGAAGCAGTTGGCGGTAAGCTATATGCACTATCTGGGAAGCGCCAATTTTGCCGGGGTTCGTTATGGACAGGAGGCTGGAGAGCGTGGCGCGTGGAGTGCGGCTGTGCGTTATCTTAACTATGGGGAGATGCAGGGATTCGACTCAGATGGCACGCCTACCGGAGCCTTCACCCCCTCCGATTTTGTTTTCGAGGGCACATATTCGCATGATTTCACGGACCGCCTGCGCGGAGGAATCAACATGAAGATGATCTACAGCAGCTATGAGCAATATTCCGCTTTCGCTATGGCTGCCGATGTCGGGCTTAATTATTATGACGATCTCCACGACATGTCGCTCTCGGTAGTGTTCAAGAATATGGGGGGGCAACTGAAGCGTTTTGACAGAAGCTATGACCGACTTCCATTTGATATTCAGCTGGGCTGGATGCAGGCATTGGGTTCCTCTCCATTCTCATTGAGCATAACGGCTTTCAACCTGACGAGGTGGAAACTTCATTACTATGAGCATACCGAAGAGGATGGAGTCAAGGAACTGACTGTTAAGAATAGTTTTGCGAAAAATTTTTTCCGTCATTTCATCTTCGGCGTGCAATATCAGCCAAGCGAAAAGCTATATGTGGATTTGGCTTATAATTATAAAGTGAGGAGCGATATGAGCACTTATCAGCGCAACTTTTTTTCCGGATTCTCGTTAGGTTTCGGGCTGAAGACGCGCACATTCAGCGTCGGCGCCGCCTACGCGATGCCCCACAAAGGGGGGTCCTCGCTTCTGATAAATCTCGGCCTCCAGATCTCCGAACTCCTCTGACAAAGAAATTTAATGCACTCCAAAAATGTGGTCAAATGACCGATTTTTTGGAGTGAAACAAAAAATAAAATTTTTTGAAAAAAGGAATTTAATTACTAACTTTGCAAATGCAGACCGTTCTGCAGAGGCCCGGTCAAGGGTTAAAGCGGGAGGGTCAGCAGACATAATATCTTAAACAGCGTTTACTCGACGCTCTTTCTTGACACTCTGAAATCTGGAAAATTTCTAATCACTGTCAAGGATGAGACAACGGTAGACGCCTTATGTGGATATGACTTATATTCCTGTTACGGCTGTGCGTGAGTATGGCTGTAATGGAAACATATCATATCTCGCGTGAGGCCTCTGCGTTGTCCGTTCTACAGTGATGGGCATTCCAGAGCCTCAGAGTGCGGGACGGACATCAGGTACGGCTTCACGCTGTTCATTTCAAACGTAACCTACTAATTCGTGCCAAAGTGGAAGCCCTGAGGTGAAACAAACCTATATGAAGAAACTTTTACTAACCATGTTGGGAATCCTTATCTTATTCCCGACATTTGCCCACGACTTCGAATACACCTACGAAGGGCAAAACATCACTTACAGAGTGATTGACGAGGATGCAAAGACTTGCGAAGTAGAGCCATTTCGAGAAATAGAGGGAGATCTGATATTACCATCAAATCCTAAAGATGGAGAGATAGAATACACACTGACTTCAATCGGTAATTATGCTTTCGATGGGTGCAGCAGTTTGACCTCCATAACGATTCCGAACACTGTGACTTCAATCGGTGATTTTGCTTTCAATTGTTGTAGAAGTTTGACCTCCATAACGATTCCGAACACTGTGACTTCAATCGGTG
>CAMWSM010000084.1 GCA_947176915.1 uncultured Porphyromonadaceae bacterium
TAACAGAAGAGATGAAAAAATGATACCTTGATATGAATTATCTTGGTATCATTTTTTTTTGAAAAAATATTAGCGAAAGTCTATTGCGAATTAAGATTTTTTAGTATCTTTGCACACACAAACCAAGGCATAACGTCGGCCTTAAAATTATAGAAAAGACTAACTAACTAATATATAGACAACTATATGAATCTTTTGTTGGAGATAAGCAATGGTGCTTTGGCAATAACCGCCACATTGACGGGTATTGGTCTTGTGTTTGCTGCGTTGCTTATAGCGAAACTGATTTCTCCGAAATCATACTCGGTAATGAAAGCGGATCCCTACGAATGTGGCATCCCGACCCGTGGCGAATCAATGATTCAATTTAAGGCGGGTTATTATATTTTCGCTATTTTGTTCCTCCTTTTTGATGTTGAGACAATTTTCCTTTACCCTTGGGCGGTGGTGATGCGTAACCTTGGTCCGCAGGGTCTTCTCTGCATCGGAATCTTTATGTTTATCCTTATTTTAGGCCTCGCTTACGCTTGGCGGAAAGGAGCGTTGAAATGGACGTGAAAATTAAAAGCATGAAGCATGAGGACTTCAAGGACAACGAGTATATCGACAAGCTCGTTGAAGAACTCAATGCTACGGGTGCCAATGTGATGGTTGGCAAAATGGATCAGCTCATAAACTGGGGCATCTCTAATTCACTTTGGCCTCTGACTTTCGGCACCAGTTGCTGTGCCATTGAATTCATGAGCCTTGGAGCTGCCAGATATGATATGGCACGTTTTGGCTTCGAGGTTGCTCGCAACTCTCCCCGTCAGGCTGACTATATTATGGTGCAGGGGACAATTGTCTATCGTATGGCTCCCGTGCTTCGTCGTCTTTATGAGCAGCTTGCGGAGCCCAAGTATGTCATTGCCTGCGGCGGATGTGCTGTTTCGGGAGGTCCTTTCAAGAATTCATACTGCGTTGTGAAGGGAGTTGACGAAATTCTCCCTGTTGATGTCTTCATTCCAGGCTGTCCTCCTCGCCCGGAAGCTTTCTTTTATGGCTTGATGCAGCTTCAGCGCAAGATAAAGGTGCAGAAGTTCTTCGGCGGAGTCAACAGAAAACAAAAAATTGAGGAGTTCTTCGCTGAGCATCCGGAAGAAAAGGGACGTATAGGATAAAACAAGACTACAATGAGCGATATAAAAGAACTAATTTCGGCAGTCTGCCCAAGTGCTCAGTTTACTGACGGCGAGACTCTGTTGGTAACTGTTGAGGAGAAAGATTGGTATCCTTTTGCCAAAGCACTTAAGGAGACAAAGGGTCTTGAATTTGATGTCCTTAGTGCCGTGATCGGAATGGATTGGAAGGATTCTCTCGGTGTGATGTATTATCTCACTTCCACATCTCGTGGCTGGGACATGATTTCTGTAAAAGTTGCAGTAACCGATCGTGAGAATCCAATGATTCATAGTGTCAGTGATTTGTGGAAGGTGGCTCTTTTTCAGGAGCGCGAGGTCTTCGACTTCTATGGCATTAAGTTTATAAACCATCCCGACATGCGCCGTTTCTTCCTGCGCAATGACTGGGTTGGCTATCCTTTGAGAAAGGATTATGACACGAATCCGGCGCTCAATCCTCTGAGAATGACTGATGAGGAAAATGAGGACGAAACCGTATCTTACATAGAACAGCCTGATGGAAAAGTGAAGGCAGTGCCCGGCACTGTGTTTGAAGCAGGGGATTATGTAGTGAACATCGGTCCGCAACATCCTTCCACTCACGGTGTGATGCGTTTCCGCGCTGCCGTAGATGGAGAAACTGTTACAAAGGTTGATGTTGTTTCAGGATATATACATCGCGGAATAGAGAAACTTTCGGAAAGCCTGACTTATCCTCAGATTCTTCATTTCACGGACCGCATGGACTACATGTCCGCTCATCAGAATCGCCACTGCCTCTGCATGTGTATCGAAAAGGCACTCGGACTTGAGATTCCTCGCCGTGCTGAGGTGATTCGAGTGATGATGGATGAGCTGATGCGCATATCCAGTCATCTCCTTGCTTTCGGATGTACGGCTATGGACCTTGGCGCTACAACAGCATTCTTCTATGGCTTCCGTGAACGTGAGACCATTCTTGATATCTTCGAGAAAACTTGCGGCGCTCGAATGTCGATGAACTATAACGTAATCGGAGGTGTAATCGCTGATCTTCATCCTGATTTCGTAAAAGATGTGAAGCATCTCATAGAGATTATGCCCGATCGACTTAAGGAATATCACAAAGTATTCAGCAATAACCTTATCGCGAAGAATCGCCTTAAGAAAGTAGGCATGCTACCCAAAGAGGATGCTATAAATTATGATATTACCGGACCGAGCGGACGTGGTTCTAACTGGAGTTGCGACTGCCGCAAGGTTCATCCTTATTCCATTTATTCTGAACTTGATTTCGAGGAAGTGCTTCTCGACGGATGTGATTCATACGCACGCTACATGGTCAGAATGAAGGAGATTGAGCAGAGCTGTAAGATTCTTGCTCAGCTTGTGGATAATATACCTGAAGGGGATATACGTGCTCAGGTGCCTAAGGTTGTTAAGCTCCCTGTTGGACATTGGTATCAGCAGGTAGAGGCAAGCCGTGGTACGTTTGGCGTCTATATCGAATCTGACGGCACAAAGAATCCTTATCGTGTGCATTTCCAGAGTCCCTGCTTCAATCTTGTAGGAGTGATGGATCTGACATGCCGTGGGAATATGATAGCCGACCTTATTACAATCGGTGCGGCTCTTGATTTTGTTATCCCGGATATAGACCGTTAAAAGGAATTAGAAACTGACAACACAAAAACGATTCTCAGATAATTATGTTTAATTTTGGAATATGGACCAGCGAGTTCAATAACTTTCTGTTGGGTTTCCTTCCCGATTGGCTCACTGTAGTGGTGGAATGTGTCATCATTGCGGTGCTTGTCCTTCTTACTTACACGGTCTTAGCTCTTTTCTATATCCTTTACGAACGTAAACTTTGTGCCTGGTTCCAATGCCGTCTCGGTCCTATGCGAGTTGGTAAGTGGGGTCTGCTTCAGGTGTTTGCGGATATGTTTAAGATTCTTCTTAAAGAGCTTATCAGTCTGAAAGATACCGACCGTTTCCTCTTTAAGTTGGCTCCTTATCTGATCATTACCTCCTCTGTCGTAATGCTTGCATGTCTGCCTTGGGGTAACGGATTGCAGATTATCAATTATAACATAGGAATCTTTTTCATATTGGCTGTTTCCTCTGTCGGCGTTCTCGGTATTCTCCTTGCAGGCTGGGCTTCCAACAACAAGTACACTTTGATCGGTGCGATGCGAAGTGGCGCGCAGATGATAAGTTATGAGATTTCCTTGGGTCTTGCCATCATCACTATCGTGATTCTTTCAGGCACAATGAATATCAATGAACTTGTTTGGGAACAGAATAGCGCTTGGTTTATTTTCCGTGGACATATCCCTGCAATCATAGCATTCCTTATCTATATCGTAGCGGCTACTGCTGAGACAAACCGTGGACCTTTCGACCTTCCGGAAGCTGAGCATGAGCTTGTTGCAGGTTATCACACAGAGTATTCAGGCATACATTTCGGTTTCTTCTATCTTGCGGAATACCTTAATCTCTTCATCGTTTCCGGCATTGCCTCTCTGATGTTCCTTGGTGGCTGGATGCCACTTCACATCCCCGGATGGGAAGGTTTTAACCACGTGATGAATTGGATACCCTCTATTGTTTGGTTCCTTGGCAAGAGTTTCTTCGTATCGTTTGTGATTATCTGGTTCAAATGGACATTCCCGCGTGTGCGTATCGACCAGATGCTCTCTTTTGAGTGGAAATATCTAATGCCGCTGTCGCTTGCAAATCTCGTCCTGATGGCAGTTTGTGTGGCTTTGGGATGGTATTTCTGATAGAGCGATTTTGAATTTTATTTGAAAAACTTTTAAGACTTAATATATGAGCGCTAATTTCGGAACTGTGACGCAGGTGATCGGGCCCGTTGTCGACGTTTCTTTTGAAGGGGGCAAAGAGAATATACCTCCTATCTATAACGCTTTGAAAGTGGAGCGTGACAATGGTGAGATTTTGATCCTTGAGGTTGAACAGCATATTGGTGAAGATACAGTACGCTGTGTTGCTATGGAGAGCACAGATGGTCTCCGTCGCGGCGTAAAGGTAGAAGACCTCGGACGCCCTATCGCTGTTCCAACAGGCGATCAGGTTAAGGGGCGTTTGCTGAATGTGATCGGTGAAAGTATAGACCACCTTCCCGAACTCGACAGGGATAACCTCCGCTCCATTCATCAGCCGGCTCCCGCTTTCGACGACCTCGCAATCTCTACCGAGGTGCTGACTACCGGCATTAAGGTCATCGACTTCCTTGAGCCTTATTCAAAAGGTGGCAAGATCGGTTTGTTTGGTGGTGCAGGCGTAGGAAAGACAGTGCTCATTCAGGAACTTATCAATAACATCGCAAAGGGTCATAACGGTTTCTCCGTCTTCACAGGTGTGGGTGAACGTACACGTGAAGGCAACGACCTTCTCCGTGAGATGATTGAAAGCGGCGTCATAAAATATGGCGATAAATTCAAGGAGGGAATGGAGAAAGGGGAGTGGAACCTTGCTGACGTTGACATGAAGGAGGTTAATAACTCGCAGTCAACTCTTGTGTTCGGTCAGATGAACGAACCCCCGGGAGCACGTCTGCGTGTGGCTCTTTCCGGTCTTACCGTTGCCGAGCAGTTCCGCGATAGTGAAGGTGGAGGTAAAGAGGTGCTACTTTTTATTGATAACATTTTCCGTTTCACACAGGCAGGTTCTGAGGTGTCTGCTCTTCTCGGTCGTATGCCGTCAGCAGTAGGTTATCAGCCAACGCTGGCATCCGAAATGGGTGCGCTTCAGGAGCGAATCACGTCAACCAAACAGGGGAGCATCACTTCAGTTCAGGCAATATATGTGCCGGCTGACGACCTTACCGACCCTGCTCCTGCAACAACCTTCAACTTCCTTGACGCAACAACAGTGTTGAACCGTAAGATTGCTGAGCTTGGCATCTATCCCGCAGTTGACCCGCTGGATTCAACTTCCCGAATCCTTGATCCCAATATTATCGGTGAGGAGCATTACAACACAGCGCAGGCCGTGAAGCAACTTCTCCAGAAATATAACGATCTTCAGGATATTATCGCAATCCTTGGCGTGGATGAGCTTTCTGATGATGATAAATTAGTTGTGGCTCGTGCTCGCCGTGCCCAGAGATTCCTTTCGCAGCCTTTCCATGTAGCTGAACAGTTCACAGGTTTGCCCGGCGTTATGGTGCCTTTGGCTGAGACTATCCGTGGCTTCAAGATGATTCTCTCAGGAGAGGTGGATGAGTATCCCGAGCAGGCATTCCTCAATGTCGGCACTATTGACGAGGCGATAGCCAAAGGTAAGAAGATGCTCGCAGAAGTGAAGTAATCCGGAGTTGATTTAATATAAACAAGACAAAACCAGACAATAGATGACACTCGAAATAATCTCGCCAGACGAAATACTTTTCAAGGGGGAAGCGGAGTCTGTAACACTTCCGGGTCAACTCGGGCGTTTTACGGTGTTACGCAATCACGCATCGCTTATTTCTGCCCTTAATCCCGGTGATATTCTTTTCCGGACTCCGGACGGACATGAGAAAAGTGTTACGGTCAAAGGTGGAATAGTAGATGTAGACAACAATGTCGTTGCCGTGTGTGTCTACTGATTGTCGGGAAAATGTAATTATACTCTTAAACAACAAAGGATGAATACAAGACACTTTTCCATATTGTTGCTTCTGATAACTGCATTTCTGCTGCCCTCTTATGCAAAGGCATCAGGAAGCGGTGATGAGGGGCTTAATGTCAAGGAGGTGATGTTTCATCATCTCGGCGACGGTTACGGGTGGGAGGTGCCTTTCTCCCATGTTTACAGAATCCCGCTTCCTGTGATTGTCAGGGCTGAGGATGGCAGCTGGCATTGTTTTTCATCCTCGCGCCTTTCAGAAATTGAGAGAGTAGTGGATGCCGATGGCAAGGAAAAGACTGAGGCAGTGCCTAAAATTGTTTCCATAACAAAAAATGGCAAGGAATATCAGTTTGTACTTGCTCATCATAGCAAACATTCAAATAAGGTTGTTCAGATTTTTCCGCTGACTACGGAAAGTGATAAAAAGGCTTTTCTTGACGCAGAGGCTGCCGTAGCTGCCTCGGATGCGGGACAGGATGCCATCGTAGACGGATATGTGGAATTTGACGGCACCTATTACAAGGAATACAAGCCTCTTGATATCTCGATTACTAAGAATGTGTTCGCTTTGCTTATAGCCTCTGTGGTTGTAACTCTTCTTGTGCTCGGGCTTGCCCGCTATTATGCGAAACATACTGACAAGACGCCACGCAAGGGTATGGGATTTGTCGAGCTGCTTGTTGATTTCCTCTATTCAGGAACCATCAAGTCTGCCCTTGGCGACAAAACAAAGAAATTCGCGCCGTATCTGCTGACCTGTTTCTTCTTCATCTTCGTGATGAATGTCCTCGGTCTTGTCGTGATCTTCCCGGGAGGTGCAAACCTTACCGGCAATATAGCCGTAACTCTCGTGCTTGCAGTCATTGCTTTCTTCATGATCAATATTCATGGATCAAAGCATTATTGGAAAGATATATTTTGGCCGGATGTACCGTTATGGTTGAAATTTCCTATTCCGATCATGCAGTTTATCGAGATCTTCAGTATGTTTACAAAACCGGCTGCACTTTGTGTGCGTCTTTTTGCAAACATGATGGGAGGCCACATGATTGTAATCACCCTCATCCTGCTTATCTTCATCTTCACTGCTTTCGGAGCTGTCGCAACAGGAGCTACTGTGGTAGTGTCAATTCTCTTTACGTTGTTCATGCTTGCCCTTGATATACTGGTAAGCTTTATCCAGGCATACGTGTTCACGCTCTTGACAACGATCTTTATCTCAATGAGCACTGAAGATCCACATGCAAAACATGAGGAAAATGTAGAGCATCTCTCTATCGAGAAGGGGACAGCAGCCACAGAGTAGAATCTTTCAATAACTATCAGAAATAAAAATTTAATAACAAATTAATACCATTTAGAATTATGTTGACAATGATTTTAGGAGCAGTTCAGGCTCTCGCAGCACTCGGCGCTGCTATCGGTGCCGGTATCGCAGCAATCGGTGCAGGTCTTGGCATTGGCAAGATCGGTTCTTCTGCAATGGAGTCAATTGCACGTCAGCCGGAGAGCGTAGGAGACATCCGTTCAAACATGATTGTGATCGCCGCTCTTATCGAGGGTGTTGCTCTCTTCGCTGTGATTGTATGTGCTCTTGCGCTCTTCCTCTGATTAGTATCGACCATCACAACTAAAATAATAAAAAATGGAATTATTCACGCCTGATTTCGGTTTGGTATTCTGGATGTTTATCGCCTTCATCATCCTGTTTCTCATTTTAGCGAAATGGGGATGGCCGGTGATACTCAAGAGTATCGATGAGCGTGCCGATAAAATCGACAAAGGGGTCGAATATGCCAAGGAGGCAAAGGCTCAGCTCGATTCCGCACGTGCCGACGCTCAGAAATATATTGAGGAAGCGCAGACAAAACAAGCCGAAATGTTGCGTGATGCAGCAAAGATGAAATCTCAGATCATTGAGTCAGCCAAGCAGGAGGCTGCCGATGAGGCTAAGAAAGTAATGGATGCTGCCAAAGTGTCGATAGAACAATCACGCAAGGAAGCTGAACTGCAGTTCAGAAACGAGGTGAGCCGTTTCTCTCTTGAGATTGCGGAAAAAATGGTGCGCAATCAGCTCAAGACCGATGAAGCTCAGCAAAACCTCGTAGATAAAATGTTGGACGAAATAGAGAAGAACTGAACCGATGGATAACGGCCTCATACCTCAGAGATATGCCAAAGCGCTTTATAAATATGCGCTTGAAAAAGGCAATACGGAGTCGCTTTATAATATCATGAAGGTTGTAATTAACTCTTTTGAGTCTAATCCCGACCTTCAGAAGGTGTTGTCTAATCCGTTTGTCAACGATGATGACAAGGAGAAGCTTCTTCTTTCTGCTGCGGGAAAAGATGCCGGAGACGCATACACAAGATTCGTGAAGCTGATTCTTGATCACGGGAGAGCGGATTATTCCTATCTGATGATGCTTGCTTACCGCGACCTCTATAGAAAGGAAAATAATATTTCCCGGGTGAAGATCTCTACCGCTTCTTCACTATCTCCCACACTTATGGAGAGGCTCCATAGTCTTGTACGTGATTCTTTCAAAGGTTCCGTACTCGAATTTTCTGAAGTTGTCGACCCTGATTTAATCGGTGGATTCGTCATTGATGTCGACAGCGTGAGAATGGACGCTTCGCTCAGCAATGAGCTCGAACAAATACGTCAAACCCTTTTAAGAAGCAATAGTTAAAATGCTTAACCCAAGCGAAATTTCTGATATACTGAAACAACAGCTCGATAACGTGTCCTCCAAGGTCAAGTTTGAAGAGGTGGGCACAGTCTTGAACGTTGGAGATGGTGTGGCTCACGTCTACGGACTTGAAAATGTCCGTTCAAACGAGCTCGTTGAATTTGAAAACGGCGTGAAAGGCGTCGCTCAAAACCTTGAGGAGAGCAACGTAGGCGTTGTGCTGCTCAATAATGTGAATGAAGTGACTGAGAACATGTCGGTGCGTCGCACGGGGGAGATTGCTTCAATTCCGGTTGGCGACGGTCTGCTCGGTCGCGTCATTAATATTCTCGGCGAACCAATTGACGGCAAAGGTCCTATCGAAGGAAAGAGAATTAACCTTCCCTTGGAGAGAAAGGCGCCGGGAGTTATCTTCCGTCAGCCTGTCACTCAACCTCTTCAGACAGGTCTTAAGGCTGTTGATGCCATGATTCCTATCGGCAGAGGACAGCGTGAGCTTATAATTGGAGACCGTCAGATTGGTAAAACTGCAATTGCAATTGACACAATTATTAATCAGCGTCAGAATTACCTTGACGGTAAACCCGTATACTGTATTTATGTAGCGATAGGTCAGAAGGCTTCTTCAATTGCCTCTATTGTCCATACTCTCGAGAAGTTCGGTGCGATGGATTATACCGTTGTTGTAGCTGCCACTGCATCCGACTCCGCATCAATGCGTTATTTCAGTCCGTTTGCCGGTGTTGCAATCGGAGAGTATTTCCGTGATACGGGTCGCGACGCCCTCATTGTTTATGATGACTTGTCGAAGCAGGCCGTTGCATATCGTGAGATCTCACTTATCTTGAAGCGTCCGTCCGGACGTGAAGCATATCCCGGTGATATTTTCTATCTCCATTCACGTCTTCTTGAACGTGCTGCCAAGATTATCGACAATCAGGAGGTTGCTGCAAATATGAACGACCTTCCGGAAGTGTTGAAGCCTATGGTGAAGGGCGGAGGATCTCTGACCGCGCTTCCTATTATCGAGACTCAGGCCGGCGACGTTTCCGCATATATCCCGACGAACGTAATCTCAATTACGGACGGTCAGATATTCCTTGAGACCAACCTTTTTAACCAGGGTATCCGTCCGGCTATCAACGTTGGTATCTCTGTATCTCGTGTGGGTGGAAACGCTCAGATCAAGGCTATGAAGAAGGTGGCAGGAACTTTGAAAATCGCTCAGGCCCAGTTCCGTGAACTTGAAGCTTTCACAAAGTTCGGAGGTGATATAGATCCTGTTACTGCTCGTGTCATTGATCAAGGCAGAAAGAATCAGCAATTGCTGATTCAGCCCCAGTATAAGCCTTGGCCTGTTGAAAACGAAATCGCTGTCATCTATTGCGGTGTTAACGGGCTTCTTGAGAATGTGCCTCTTGATAAAGTACATGAATTTGCAAGCCTTTTCCTGGAATTGCTCAAAGCTAAATACCAGAAGGAGGTGCTTGATGAACTTCGTGCAGGAAAACTCACACAGGACGTCGAAGACAAGCTTCGTGAATGTGCTGCCGAAATTGCATCACGCTATAAAAAATAATTTTACTGACGGCATTAGGCGGAAGAGCTCCTCTTCCGCCGGTGTCCGTTGAAATAATGCGTAAGAAGTGGGATTGCTTTAAACGCTCAATATCAACCTATCAGAAACAATTAAAAGATGGCTACGCTAAAGGCGTTAAGAATTAGAATCGGGTCGGTGAAATCAAGTGAGAAGATCACCGGCGCCATGAAAATGATATCATCTGCAAAGGTGCATAAGCATGAGATGGAATTGAAAAAACTCGTGCCTTTCCGCAGTCAGGTGAAGTCGATCATGGCTCATCTCCTTGCCACCGACATGGACTTCCATTCCCCATTGATTATGGAGAGAGAGGTGAAGAGTGTGGGGGTAGTCGTTTTTGGTTCGGACGACGGACTTTGCGGCGCCTATAACATCAATATCTTCAAAAGACTTCTGATAGAATTAGCCTCTATCCATGAAAAATATGGCAAGGATGTTAAGCTGACTATTTTTCCGGTTGGTAAAAAGATCGCTAAAGCAGTTAAGAAACTCCCTTCCAAAAATCTTTCTGTGGAGGTGATTCCCGAAGTGGATTCCAAGATGGAGGGAACGACTGTCAACGATTTCGGCCACAATCTCCGCAATCGTTTTCTCAATGGCGAGCTTGATCTCATTGAGGTTGTCTATATGAATTTTATTTCCAGAAGCCGTCAGGTAGCGAAAGCCGAACAATTGTTCCCCGTGAGTCGGGAGGCAATTGAGGGTGAAGCTTCAGGTGTGGCTGATGTGAACAAATTATACATTTTCGAACCGGATCCCAACACCATCTTCAATGAGGTGCTTCCGATGTTCGTGCTCTCTACTCTTCAGGAGATAACAATAGAAAACAGAGCATCTGAACAGGCTGCCCGCGTAATGGCTATGCAGAGTGCCAACGACAATGCCAAGAAGTTGCTCGAATCCCTTCAGATTGAATTTAACAAGTTGCGTCAGGAGGGTATCACTACTGAATTGCTCGATATTTTGGGCGGTCAGACCGAGAAGTGAGAGAGTAGAATCCATCATGAAACAGATATATTAGTTTTTCAGTAATGAGTAGTATAAAGGAATATTTTTCGGAAGCCGGTAAAGGTCTAAAAAGTCTTGTTACCGGTATGGCTGTCACAGGAAAGGAATTTGTGACACCGAAAATTACCGAATGTTATCCGGAGAACAGAGCGAGTCTTCAAATTCCCGACCGTTTCAGGGCAGAATTAACATTGAAATATGACAAAGAAGGACACCATAAGTGTATAGCGTGCGGTATTTGTCAGATGAATTGTCCTAACGGTACGATCCAGCTCACCACAAAGATGGTGGATCTTCCGGACGGAAAGAAGAAACGCAAACTCGACAAGTATATGTATGATCTCGGAAGCTGCACTTTCTGCATGCTTTGTGTTACGACTTGTCCTCAGGATGCTCTCGAGTTTACCAACGATTTCGAACAGGCAGTCTTCACCCGCGGAAGTCTTATCAAACAGTTGAACTACCGCCCCGAACCTGCTGACGACGCACCGGCACCGGCTCCGAAACCTGCGATGGATCCGGAAAAACTTGCCAAGATAAAAGCTGAGGCTCTTGCAAAAGCTGCGAAGATCAAGGCAGAAAAGGAGGCAGCTGCCAAAGCGGCAGCCGCTGGTCAAGCGCAGGAACCAAATAAGCCTAATGACGAAAACAAAGAAAACTAAATAATAAATGGATTCAGTAGGAAATATAATCGTGTATTTCATTATTGCCATAGCCATGATCTTTTTCTCGTTCAAGGCTGTGACAACACGTAAGATACTTCGTGCCGCTACCTACCTTCTTTTCGTGCTTCTTGCAGTTGCAGTAGCCTATTTCCAATTGGGCTATCAATTTCTGGGAGCGGTTCAGATTGCGGTATATGCGGGAGGCATCATGGTGCTTTTCGTATTTGCGATTCTTCTTACGCATAAGCCCAATGATAAAAGTGGCTTGATAGATTCTCATCGCCGCACATGGGGAATCGTCCTTTCGGGAGCATCCGCCGTTGTGCTCATCTTCGCACTTTTCTATATGCCGCTTCTTCACGGGGCTTCGCTTATGGAGTGTATGCAGGCAGGGGGTGAAATTACTATGCAGCAGATTGGTGAGGCATTCACAGGGAGCGATCGTTTTCAGTATCTCCTTCCCTTCGAGGCAATCAGTGTGCTGTTGCTCGCATGTATAATCGGTGGCGTGACTATCGCCCGTAAAGGATAACGGATTATGGATTTAAGCATGTTATGGTATCTCGTGCCCAGTGTGATTATGCTTGCCTGTGGCATTTATGGTTTTGTTACCAGAAAAAATCTTATTGCTATTCTCGTCTCTCTTGAGTTGATGCTCAATTCCGCCGACCTCAATTTTGTGGTCTTCAACCGATATCTTTTCCCCGGTTCAATGGAAGGAATGGTTTTCTCTCTCTTTGCTATTGGCATTGCTGCGGCAGAGACCGCTATTGCCATTGCAATCATCATCAATATCTATCGTGCGATAGGGAATACAGACATTACGGAAATTAAAAAAATGAAATTCTGAGATATGGACATTACACTTCCAATTCTTATCCTGGCGATACCCATCACCATGTTCCTTATCTTGGGAATAGGCGGTGTGAAGATGTCGAAGAAGATGGC
>CAMWSM010000085.1 GCA_947176915.1 uncultured Porphyromonadaceae bacterium
TCCTTATTATTGCATAGCGGGATTGCGGAGCAATCCCCTCCCAAGCATTACGAAACAAGGATATATCTTAATTTTTATACCCCCTCCTATTTCAAATTCATTAACCTTTTGGAGGTTGGGGATTGGTTTCAGCTAACGCTAACTATATGAAGCCTTTAAATTATTGAGGCAGAGATATAACATACCGGATGGAGTTGATGGTTCATTTTTTTTATTGTGATTCAAACCAAAAAGGATGTATCGTTGTTATATAAGTGTAAATCGAATGAATCAATAAAGGTTGATAAAGATTCAAAGATTTTTGTTTCATGATGTTAGGTTAGTTAGAAAAATATGAAAAAGCAGCGGTCGATGTGAATCGGCCGCTTTCTTATTCTAATGCTGTTGACTTTGGAGGAAAGATTTTGCTATTTGAGGTTTTATTCTTAAATTTGCATAAAACAATAGTTTAAGTAGAATTTGACTCACTATTTTCAGCATTTAACGCTATGAAGGATATAGAATGCCCTAAATGTCACACCACTTTTCAGGTTGATGACAGTACTTATGAAAGCATTGTAGCCCATGTCAGAAATAAGGTTTTCAATGAAGAACTTGCAAAACGCATAGAGGAAGCAGAAGCTCGGTTTGAATCTCGCGAGGAAAATATAAAACTCGTTGCCGAAAAAAACTTTGAGCAAAAATTAGCAGAGAGCAGGGAGGAATTAAATAGGATGAACAATGAAATAACACGGCTCGAAGCGATCATCAAAGGGTATGATGCAAATAAGAACTCGGAAATAGCTCTGATAGAATCGAAAAAAGATAAGGAACTCCTTAGCGCAATGAAGGAAAAGGATGAAAGAATTTCTCAACTCTCCACTGAGATTGCTAACAAGGACAGTGAATATAAGATAAAAATTCTTGAAGAGAAAAGCGTAAGTTTATCTGTGCTTCAGAAGAAAGAGCAGGAACTGAGTGAATTGAGAGCGGAATTGAAATCCGGGAACTTGGCAGCCGAAAAGCGCGAGGCAGAGTTACGAGAACTACATACCCAGCAGTTGCAAGCCAAGCAGGATGAAATAGATCGACTGAAGGATTTCAAAATGCGTCTTTCTACTAAGATGGTAGGAGAGACTCTTGAGCAACACTGTGCGATTGTTTTTGCAGAAGCTCAAAGTATGGGATTATATCCCGATGCTTCATTTACAAAGGATAATACTGCTGTAGAGCATTCCAAAGGAGATTTCATTTTCCGCGATTTTGTAGAGAAAGAGGAATATGTGTCGGTGATGTTTGAAATGAAAAATGAGATGGACACAACTGCCACCAAACATAGAAATGAAGATTTCCTTGATAAACTGGATAAAGACCGCCATCGTAAAGGTTGTGAATATGCAGTGCTTGTCTCCATGCTTGAGCAGGGAAATGAACTTTTCGACAGAGGCATCGTCGACATGAGTCATCGCTATCCTAAAATGCTCGTAATTCGGCCTCAATTCTTCATGCCTGTTCTCCGTCTTCTTACCGAAGCCGCCAAAAAGGGTTTTAAAGAGCGATATGCCTTGATTAGAGAATTGGAGTTGGCTCGCTCTCAGACTCGTGATTTTTCGAAATTTGAAGAGAGGATCAACCGATTCAGAACAAGTTTCAGTAACAATGTCATAGCGGCACATAAGAAATTTACATCGGCTATCGAAGGCATTGACAAAACCATAGAGGGACTTGAAAAACAGATAAAGACACTTCGTGACGTTAAAGCCAACTTCGAGGCTTCAGAACAGAAATTACTGAAAGCAAATGAAATGGCAGAGGAGGATCTGACAGTAAAAAAACTCACCTACGGAGCTCCCTCAGTAAGAAAAATGATAGAGGAATCCCGCTGACTATTAAGACCTCATCTTGTATAAAGCAAGTGCCGCACCTCGGGAAGGTGTGGCACTTGCTTTGTTTTATTTCTCTTGGGATCAGAGGTGGAGGAATACGTCTTCGAACCAGATAACTGCCATGCCGGCGAGATAGCCGGAGAAGGCCAGGAGGGTGATGCGTTTGACATACCACATGAAAGGTATTTTCTCGATTCCCATTGCAACGACACCGGCTGCTGAGCCGATGATGAGCATACTTCCGCCTACGCCGGCACAGAATGTGAGAAGATGCCAGAAAAGACCATCCTCTATGAAGAGTGCGGTATATGCGGGATCAACAGATGCCGCAATCATTGCATCGTTTGCAACCGGGTACATCTCCATACATGCCGCCACAAGAGGCACGTTGTCAACGATTGAAGAAAGAACGCCGATGATGCCGTTGATGATGTAGACATTGTGGAAGGTTTCATTCAGCCATGCTGCCAACTCTCCGAGAATGCCTGCCTGACTCAAGGCTGCAACTGCCATCAATATGCCGAGGAAGAAAAGAATGGTCGGCATATCGATTTTGCCTATAACCTGTGATACACGGCCTTCAATCTTGCCGTCAAGTTTATAATGACGTACAAGAAGTTCGGTGAGAAGCCAGAGAGCGCCGAGAGAAAGGAGAATGCCCATATAGGGGGCAAGATGAGTTGTGGCTTTGAATACGGGTACAAAGAGAAGACCTGCCACACCACAGATGAGAATCAGTATGGAGAGGTTGGGATGATGGTCTGAAAGACGATAGCCTTTACGTTGATCGTGTTCATTGAGGGGTTCTACGGCGGTTGCCGGTATCATGTAGGTTGCCATTAAAACAGGCACAATCACTGAAATAATGGAAGGCGCAAGGAGATTTACAATCAGGTCAACGGAAGAAACATAATTCTTCATCCAAAGCATGATGGTCGTGATATCACCGATGGGCGACCAGGCACCGCCGGCATTAGCCGAAAGGACTATGACACAAGCGAAAATCCAGCGTTCTTTTTGGTCGGTGAGCATCCGGCGCAACATCATTACCATGATGATGGTTGTCGTCATGTTGTCAAGTACGGCAGAGAGGAAGAATGCTACCAAAGCAAGAATCCACATGAGTTTCCTCTTGTTGGATGCATGGATTTTCTCCACCATCATGTGGAAGCCGCCATAACGGTCGATCAGTTCCACAATAGTCATTGCTCCAATAAGGAACACTACAATTTCGCAGGTGTCGCCGAGCGCCAGCACCATCTCATGAGTGATGTTGGGGTCATGGCTGCACACAGCATAAATAGCCCACAACAGGCCACACATAATCAGTGCAAATGTCGCTTTATTGACATGAAGCACATGCTCCGAGGCTATCAGCAGATAGCCTACGATGAAAATTACAAGAAGTGTTGCAATCATGATGATTAGTTTATAGATTTAAGATTTATGATTATACAGTTTGTTCAGGTTGAACTCCGATAATATAGAGAGGGTGATAAGTGAGAGTCTGCGGAAGTCGAAGGAGAAGTTCTTTTAGAGAAAAATATGTCGTTCCGGTTCCTCCCACCCCGGTATGACTTATATGCCTTAGCAATTCTCTCCCGCTATTGAAATTTAATTTAATCTTCTCATTATTGAAGAAAGTGGAGTGAAATCTTTTCTTAATCATTCTCTCCAGATCCTCCTGCTTCCGATAGGGGAGACTGTAAGGATTGATATGTTCCAATTCCGCAAGGTTGCCGGGTAAAAATGTGGAGAGGGCTATGAATCCATCCGGTTTCAGCAATTTTGCTGCATTTCTGATGAAGCGTTCAGGATTTGAAAACCATTGCATTGCAGAAGATGCCACAATAGCATCGTAGATGCCGCTTTGCTCCTTTGCTTTATCTTCCATCCATTCCTCGGCATCGGCTACATAATAATTCTCTATTGAGGAGCATTTGAATCGGGGGAGGGGGTAGAGGTCGATTATATCCATCTCTTCGGGCGCGAAATATTGGCAGAAAAGTTTAGTGAAAAAACCGGTGCCCGCTCCGATTTCCGCTGCATGAGCCAATTTCTTTTCTCCAACAAAATCAGCCGAGGCTCTCATCAGCTCATGGGCTATATGGCTTTGGGCAGATGCCTCCGAATTATATGTGAGATGAGACTTCTCAAATCTCGCTCCCACCTTTTCTTTATTAGGGAGCAGCGATTTCACCACCGTGAAGATATCAATATAGTGAGGAGTGTCTAACCTGACTATGACAGGCTTGGAGGAATGATTTTCCCATGCCCTCAACTGCGCCTCAGGTGGAAATATCCTATCGTTTGAGGATATGAAAACGCGATGCCATTTCGTTTGCTTCTCTTCATTCCTGTTAGCTGAATAGTCGCGGGCAATAGACTGTAATTCCTTCCGCAAATCCTCAATGTCTGAGTTTGAAAATTTATCTGCTATTTCCGCATACTGAAGATCTGCCATCCTCTTCCTGAATTTAATGAGATTCCTTTCATTTAAGGAAGAGACTGTTCCCTGATAGATAGCCTTAGGAATACCATAGTTGTCTTCCACCGGATGTTCTGTGCCGTTGATAGCTATCGCTAAAGCAATTTTCTCAAAATGGAGTGAACGGCTTGCTGCATAGACCCCTAACGACCAGGCGAAAAGAGCAATGGTGTGATAACCATCCAGAATCTTTTCCGGAAAATTAAAATCGGAATAATCCCACGCCACCAATGTGTCCCAACCGCTGAGCCGGATACGGGAATAGAAGGATGCATCAGTGCTCCATCCGGCGAAGATGAGAATCAGTCTTCCATGGTTTTCTCTATTTATAAACTCCAGTTTCATAAAGCAGAAAGTATTTGAAATAAGTCATCAAAATCCTCAGGCTTCATGTCTGAGCAGAGAGAGAAACGGATACGTTCTCCTCCCGGGGGCACGGTTGGACGACGTATCGGCAACGCGATAAAACCGGCTTCCTTGAGTTTGGCTGCAATATCAAGTGAACGCGCTGAATCTCCGGTCAGAAAAGGGATGATCTGACTTGTCGACCCTGTATTTCTTCCTGAGATCTCCTCTATATGTTTAGCAAAATAGGATGATATGGCAGAGAGATGCTTTCTCTCATGTTTCATTGAGTTGAGCCGCTCAATCATCATAATGCTCCATGCGGCATTTACGGGTGGCAATGCCGTTGAGAAAATGAAAGGGCGAGCCGTATTTATGAAGAAAAGCTTTAATTCTTCCGACGATATGATGAAGGCTCCTGCTGAGGCAGCCGCCTTCCCGAGAGTCCCTACAATTATATCAATCTCTTCTATAAGTGATTTTTCCTCGGCAAGACCAAGACCTTTATCACCCCTCACTCCGAAGGCATGCGCCTCATCGAGATAAAGCATAATTCCGGGATATCTTCTCTTCAATTCTACTAAATCTCTTAGCGGAGCTTCATCGCCATCCATGCTGTAGATCGCTTCCGCTACAATAATTATCCTATTGAAATTGTCATATTCTTTTTTAAGGATAGCTTCAAGACGATTTATGTCGTTATGCGGGAAACGGGTGAATTTGGAATCTGCCATTCTTAATCCGTCTATGATAGAGGCATGAATCAGGCGGTCGCAGATAAACAATGTGGAAGGGAGGGTCAGTGCAGAGATACAGCCGACATTGGCGTGATAGCCTGAATTGAAGAGCAAGGCAGGCTTGCCATAAAGAGATTCAAGAAGGCTTTCAAGCTTCTTGTGATATTTTTGTTTTGAGGAGAGCAGACGCGATGCACTGCTTGAAAAGCAGGCGTCAGGAAATCTTTCCATAAACTCAGGAATCAACTCCTTGCAATGCTCCCCCAACGACATATAGTCGTTGGAAGAAAGATCAATCAATCCGGGCGCAAGTTCTTCAGGAAGCCGGCGCAATCTTTTCTCTTCAGCGAAATCTTGCAATATTTCCGAATATACGGTCATGGCAGCTCCTCAACTAATTTTACAAGGGAATTTGCGAGTTTCTCCACCTGTCCATCACTCACTGCCAGATAAGGGGGCATCATATAGACATTATGGCCGAAGGGACGAATCCATACCCCCTCTTTGACGCATCTTTTCTGAAATTCTCCGCAATCTACATATTGTTCCACTTCAATGACTCCAATACCTCCTAAGACACGCACATCGCGTACATGCGGAAGTTTTCTCGCTTGCGGAAGAATTTTATTCATTATTGCCTCAATTTTTTTGATTCTTTGTTCCCAAGGGGAGTCAAGAAGCAATCTTGTCGATGCAAGGGCAACCGAACATGCCAGAGGATTACCCATAAATGTGGGACCGTGCATCATTACCCCCGCCTCACCTGAAGAGATCATATCAGCCACTTTTGCAGAGGCAGCCACAGCGGAAAAGGTGAGGTATCCTCCGGTGAGAGCTTTACCAATGAGCATTATATCGGGCTCTACTCCGGCATGTTCCCAGGCGAAGAGTTTTCCGGTGCGTCCGAACCCTGTTGCTATTTCATCAAAAATAAGAAGAATCCCTTTCTCATCGCATGCTTTTCTGAGTGCACGAAGATATTGGGGATGATAAAACCGCATACCTCCTGCACCTTGCACAATGGGTTCAAGGATAACGGCAGCAAGTTCATCACCATGGGCATCAAGAATAGCCTGCATTGAGTTGAAATCAGAATCTCTCCATTCATCATGGAATCCGCATCCGGGTGCGTCTGCGAAATATCGGAGAGGGAGAGCGGGACCAAAAGCTCCATGCATACCTGTAACAGGGTCGCAGACAGACATTGCGTTCCAGGTGTCGCCGTGATAACCGCTTCGGATGGTAGCGAAATTAGTTTTTCGGGGATTATTCTGAGCCTGCACTGCCATTTTCATGGCAACCTCGGTTGCCACCGACCCTGAGTCGGCATAAAAAATATGATTCATTGAAGGGGGGAGCAGTGTCAGGAGGAGTTTCCCAAGTTCTATTGCCGGTTTGTGGGTAAATCCGCCGAACATGACATGGCTCATTTTGTCAATCTGATCTTTCAGCGCCTTATTGAGAACGGGATGATTATAACCGTGAATCACGCACCACCATGAAGACATGCCGTCGATGAGGCGAGTCCCGTCGGCAAGTATTATTTCCGCACCGTCAGCATGATCCACGACATACGTGGGAAGCGGATTATGTGTTGAGGTATAAGGGTGCCAAAGATGCAGTCGATCAAAATCATCATGCAACTCGTTGTTGTGTTTCCCGGTCATTTCGATTCATGATTTAGCGAATGCAAAATTACCAAATAGAGTTTAAAATATCAAGAGAAAATTAAATTAACTCTCAAACGGGGTCAACATCGTAATAGACTATCGAACTTTTAATGTCAGGATTAGAAGAGATTTCTGCCAATATCCGTCGTAGCAGGTCTTTTACTTTTTTCATGGAGGCACCGGCTTCCACTTTGAGCATTATGGATTGAAGATAGTAGGTGGCAACTCTTGACACAAAAGGTTTTTCCGGACCCAGCACACGCTCTCCGAATACTTTCCTTAATGACATTGCGAAAGCTACGGCAGCCCTATCGCAACTTAAAGAATCTCTATTTTTGAGATAGACATTGATTATTTTGGTAAAGGGGGGATAGCCATACTTCTGTCGGTCGGTAATTTCATGGAGATAGTATCCCTCATAGTCATGAGCCTTGACATACTTCAGGACTTCGTGGTCAGGTTTTACGGTTTGTATCATCACCACACCCTTATCCTGTCTTCTTCCTGCTCTCCCTGCCACCTGCTCAAGCATGTTGAATGCCCGCTCATTGCTGCGGAAGTCAGGGAAGTTGAGGAGGGTATCCGCATTAAGCACTCCCACTGTGGTTACATCTCCGAAGTCAAGACCTTTCGACACCATTTGTGTGCCGACAAGAATATCTGTCTCATGTCGGGCAAACTCCTCAATAATCTCCTGATAGGCATCCTTGTTGCGTGTAGTGTCAAGATCCATCCGAGCCACTCTGTAGCCATCGAATTCCTGGTGAAGTTCCTCCGCAATTCTTTCTGTACCATAGCCGAAAATACGGATGCCATTCTGTCCGCAAGCCGGACAGAGTTTTGGAAGCATCTGAGTGTAACCGCAATAATGACATCTCAGGAGTCCGGAATTTTTATGATAGACAAGAGAAACATCGCAATCACGACATTTCGGCGACCAACCGCACTGATCGCATACTACAACCGGAGCAAAGCCACGCCTGTTCTGAAACATTATTGCCTGCCGTTTGCTTTTTAATGTTTCAAGAATGCGTTGACGGAGAGGTGAGGAGAGAATGCCTTTCACCTCTTTTTTCTTTCTCATCTCCTTCATGTCGATGATATCTACATCAGGGAGTGTCGCACCCTCAAAACGCTCCGACAGTTTTGTGAGTCCATATTTGCCGTTAAGCGCCTTGTAGTAGGTTTCTATTGAGGGTGTTGCTGACCCAAGCAGCGATTTGGCTCCGTGCATTCTTGCAAGCATAAGCGCAACATCGCGTGCATTATAGCGTGGGGCAGGATCGTATTGCTTGAATGAGGCTTCATGTTCCTCGTCAACAATTACAAGACCAAGCCGCGCGAAGGGGAGGAAAACAGATGAGCGGGCACCCAAAACCACTACCGGCTCATTGTCGGTCAGGAGCCTCCGCCATATATCTACCCTTTCTGAATCGGAAAATTTTGAATGATAAACTAATAGTCGTTTGCCAAACACTTTACGCAGACGGTCGGATAATTGGGTGGTAAGGGATATTTCCGGTACAAGGAAAAGCACCTGATTTCCAGTCTCCAACACCTTTGCAATAAGGTGGGTGTAAATTTCCGTTTTGCCGCTGCCGGTCACTCCGTGAAGAAGGTGAATAGGGGTGGTGTTAAGAGAGGTGATAATTTCGGAATAAGCTTTCTTCTGAACCGGCGACAAGGGGGAGAGTTCTATATTGTGGTCGGGAGTATCTGTTGCGAACCGATTGATGTTTTTTTTATATATTTCAAAAATACCTTTATCAGCCATAGACCGCAGAATGCCGGGAGAAATTCCTGCAGTAGCAAGTAATTGAGATTTTTCCACCTCCCGAATCTCCTCTTTGGGACTAATCCATCCTGACAATTCAAGATAGGCTATCAAAGCTTTCTCCTGCTGACGGGAACGCGTTACAAGACCAAAACATTCATGCAGTCGTTCGGAATTTCCCCTGTCAAATGTCAGGCGCACGAGAGTAGTCTTTTTGGGTCGATAGCGTTCCACGACCTTCTCATCTATCTCCACAATACCCTCCTCAAGAAGCGGATTCAGAACTGCTGTTGCATTCTTTATTCCCGATTCATTTTCTATTTCAGAAATTTTCGATCTTTTTTTCTCCTGAAGAATTTGAATTATGACCGCTTGTCTTTCAGTTAATTTGAAGTTTTTGTCAGCATCCGGTTCATAATCAGGGTTGAGAGTAACAAAAGTTTCGCTCTCGGGTTTCAATCCGGTGGGAATGGCAGCTTTAAAAACCTCTCCGGGGGCACAAAGATAATAGTCAGCTATCCAGTGCCAAAGTTTTAGCTGAGGATACCTGACTATGGGAGAGGCATCGAGGAGTGCCATTACAGGCTTTACCTCGTAGCCGGCGGGGGGAGTGGAATGAGTAAACTCCACAATACCCGTGTAATATTTTTTTTTGCCGAATTGCACGAGAACCCTTGACCCTGCCTGAATATCGTTTTCCATCTCTTCCGGAATGGAATATGTGAAGGTAGAGTAAAGAGGGAGTGGAAGCAGGACTTCGGCGAACAAGAGAGGTGAAGAATTAAATTGTTAAAAGATTAAAAAAGATAGGCTACGTTGATGAATCCTCCGCGGGTCTGTGCGGAATAGTTATCAAGTTTTATGGTTCTTGTTTGATAGCTGACGCCCCATGAATAACCGCCTGAGATTTGCCAACGCTCAAAAATTTCCACTCCGGCGCCACACTGAAGAGCGACGTAACCTGCGGGATGCTCAAGAGCAGGCTGATCATTTGTTCCGACTGTTATATTGAACACCGGACCACCGAAAACAAAAGGAGCAAGATACTGTTCAAAACCATTCATACGGGTCCATTTAAATCTGAGATTAAAGGGTATTTCCAAAGTATGAAACCATACATTCTGATTCTTTATCCCAGTGGATGACCATATTTCATGGTCGCCGAAATTCACCTTAGCTCCATGAAGATTATAACGAAGTGCAAAATCAACTCCAAACCCGATGCCCGGAATCATAATTTCGCTCATTATGCCGACTTGTCCTCCTGTGATCATCGAAGTTTTAGCCAGCTTCTGTTTCCAATGGAGTGTGGAGAAGTTGACACCCGCTGTCGGACCCCAGCGAAATTCCGCTGAGGCCACGAGCGAGCAAAATGTCAAAAGTGTCAGGAAGATTAATTTCCTAAACATTAGTCATGAAATATTTTAGAGCCGATTTCTACGGCTTCAGTTTAAAGATTCATTAGAGGAGAAGATGGAAACATTAGAATAACCAGGCGGCTGTGATAGTCCAGTAGTTATTCTTGGCTTTGATATCTACGGTGTTGATTGTGCTGTCAATGAATTTATCAGTAAATTTAAGGACATTGTTCATACCGAAGCCGTAAGAACCCTGAATCTGAAGATGCTTTACAAATTCAAGACCGATGCCGATATTCCAAGCAGTCTGACAAGTCTTTGACTGAATATCTTGCCATGTGTGTTTGCCAAGCTGGAATGCGAAAGAGGGACCGGTGTAAAGATATGGAGCCATGAATGAGCCTACAACCGGAAGGCTGAATTTATACTTCACGTTGATTGGAATTTCAATGAAGTTTTTGCTAAGATCAGCTTTCTCGTTATTGAAAGTAGGTTCGGAGCCCATGCGGGTGTACATTGCTGAAACGTCGAAGCCGAGTCCGATGATAGGCACTGTAAATTCACCCATCACACCGGCTGTGAATCCACACTGGTTGTCGTGGTCGAAATTTGCTGCAGCATTCTTAAGGTTGATGCTGTTGAGGTTGAGACCGGCTTTAATACCGAAACGGAACTGTGCCTGGGCGAAACTGATTCCGCAGAGAGCCACCATTAATGTCAGAATAATCTTTTTGAAAGAATTCATATTTATAAAATTATTTGTAAATAATGACGAATGCAATATGATTATAGAATCAATCTGCTGCAAAGTTAATAAAAAAATCCATTAAATTATAAAAAACAGGGGAAGTATGCGAAGAATTGTGATTTATTATTAAGTGAATACGCAATTTATTCCAATAAAATTGAATTTACTTTTGGAATTGGAGGGGAATATAATTAAATTTGTAACTCAAACGAAACGGGAAATCCCGATGTGTTACTACAAATATTGAGCAAATATGGAGGATACAAAAGATATTGATAAAATTAACGAGTCTGAAAATAGTGTTTTATCTGACAGCAATCCCGCAGCTGATTCTTCGGATGAATCAATGAGAATATATAACAGGGCAATAGAGTTGTTGCGCACGGTCTATGATCCTGAAATCCCTGTAAATGTCTATGACCTCGGATTGATCTACAAAATAGACTACGAGGAGGCAACAAAGACTCTTCATGTCGACATGACCTTGACTGCACCGGGATGTCCGGCAGCAGATTTTATAATGGAGGATGTGCGTCAGAAATTGATGAGCGTGGAAGGACCTGAAAAAATTGATCTGCGTCTTGTCTTTGAACCGGTCTGGGATCAGAATATGATGAGCGAAGAGGCTAAGCTGGAGCTCGGATTCCTATAAAACCTGACGGAATAAATGAGCGTATATTTTTTAAGTGATCTTCATTTAGGCGCACCTTATTTCCCGGATTCCCGCGAAGCTGAGCGAAGAGCAGTTGCTTTTCTTGACAGTATCAAGGAGGAGGCGGACGCTGTTTATCTCCTTGGCGATGTGTTGGACTACTGGTATGAATACCGTTATGTCGTGCCGCGTGGATTTGTACGATTCTTTGGTAAACTTGCAGAGCTGACCGATTCCGGGGTGAAAGTTACCTGGCTAATTGGCAACCATGATATATGGATATTTGATTATATCCCCTCGGAATTGGGAGTGAAGGTCGTTGACGGAAGCCTGACGGCTGATATCTATGGCAAAAGGATATATATGGCGCATGGTGATGGTGTCGGACATCTTCCTGCAGGATTCAGATTCATCCGTAGCGTCTTTCGCAATAAAATTTGTCAGAAGTTGTTTGCCGGCATTCATCCGCGTTGGACTGTCCCGTTTGCTTACAGTTGGAGTCGTCATAGCCGTGAAGAGGGAGAGGAGAGGGGATTGCCTGACGAAAGGATTCTCGAAGGTCTAAAGAATTTTGTGAGGGAGTATCACCGGAATCATCCGGATATAGATATCTTTATGTTTGGACATGTTCATATCCTCTGTAGGGAAGAGGTGGAAAAGGGTTGTGAAATGATTGTGCTGGGGGAATGGCTAAAGACATTTAGTTACGCAAAAATGGATGAAAGTGGCTTAATATTGGCAAAATGGGTTTGAATTTTTATGTTCTACAACATATTTTTGATATTTTGCTCAAAAATATTTGGTCAGTCCGCAAATAAACAATAACTTTGCACTGAACCTAAAAACAATCTTTTTTACCTTAAGATTTTTTACCTGTAGAAACTTATTA
>CAMWSM010000086.1 GCA_947176915.1 uncultured Porphyromonadaceae bacterium
GTATTGCATAGTACTATTTTTATTATTAACTTTGCATCGTGATTCAGAAAGAACCCCCGGCCAAGGCTTTTAAGATTCACAAAACGTCGTCAAGACACTATGAACATTCAACGCTAAACAAAAACATTCAACGCTCAAAACAATGAAAACATTACTGACATCTTCTCTTCTCCTTGCTGCGGCTTCTGCTTTCGCGCAATCAGCCGTCCCGGTCGACACCGTCCCTGATACGACAGTCGATCTTGATGATTTCGTAATAATTGCCGACAAGCCGGTAGTGCAGACTGATGGTGCAAAACTCACCTACAATATGGAGGAGGATCCCTCGTCGAAAGGTAACACCTTGATGGAGGCATTGAAAAAAGTGCCCATGATAAGCGTAGACGGAGAAGATAATATCCGCCTTAACGGTCAAAGCAGCTTTAAGATTTATGTCAACGGCAAGGAGGATCCTTCCCTGACCACCAACTATAAAAATGTATTTAAAGCCATGCCTTCCGAGGCAGTGGCGAAGGTGGAGGTGATAACTGAACCGGGCGCCAAGTATGATGCCGAAGGCACCGCCGGAATCATCAATATCATCGCAATTACAAAAAACACTACTGACGGCTATTCAGGAACCGTTTCCGCTTCCTTCTCAAAACAGCAGGCGTCAGGCTCACTCTACGGACGAATAAGGAAAGGCAACCTGGCTCTCTCCGCTAACGTTGACTATGCTGACAATTCTGCATTTTCGCAGAAAAATAAGGGGGAACTGATCATGGAAAATATTGCCAATCAGGAAGCCCCCACAGTGATCAACCGCCAGCAACAGAACGTTTCTTTCCGATATGCGGGAGGCGGGGTGCATCTCTCCTACGACCTCACCCCCAATGACCTGCTGACCGCCGATGCAACTGTCTACGCCGTAAAAGGATGGCTCAATGAAGGTTCTTTCATGTCCACCTCAAATATAAAAAACGGAAGCTTGATCAGCTTCCTGAAACGGCGTACAAACGGACACCTGGCGAATACCGGGGTTAATGCAGGAGCCGCATGGCAGCATCAGTTTAATGAAGCCGGTCAGAAACTTATTGTGTCGTATCTTTATAACTACGGCTATAACAAACTTGACATAAGTTTTACTAAAGAAGAGGACTTCGGAGGGATACCTTACAGCCCTTTCGAACGTAATTCCATGACCGACAAACAGCATGAACATACAGCACAAGTTGACTACATCAATCCTTTCGGCGGCGACCGTCACACGCTTGAAGCGGGAGCGAAAACCGTATGGAGAAGAAACAACGCATTGTCGACACAATATTTTGGAGATTCGAACATGTCGTATGTGGAAAATCCCGACAACTATTCAGATCTGACCCAGAAGCAGGACATATATGCAGTTTATGTGTCTTATTCAGGTCAATTCGGTAATTTTAAGACAACGGCCGGAGTAAGGTACGAACATACACAAATGGGCATTGATTATCACAGTGGCTCATATTCCGATTTTCTCAAACGCCTCAACGATGTCGTTCCGAATGCCGCCCTTACCTATAATTTCACTCCTTCTTCAAATTTGCGTCTGGCTTATCAGATGCGCATAAGGCGTCCTTCTCTCAACTCCGTCAATCCTTTCGTGATGAACTATAGTCCCAACGAAGTTTCACAAGGCAATCCTGACCTCACGAGTGAAAGAGCCAATAAGATAAGTCTGAAATACTCAAATTTCGGTAGTGTCTTGGGGGGAAATATAGGAGTGGAATACTCGGTCAAGAGCAATGCCATCACTTCATATACCTACATGGATGGTGATGTTTTGTATCATACTTACGCAAACATCGGAAAGGAACAGTATTTCGCCGTTTCAGGCTATCTGTCATGGTCAATCATTCCGGGAATGCAATTTTCCGTCAACGGACGGCTTCAGAAAGATTGGTATGAATCAAAAAGCCTTGACTGCTCCAATTCAGGGTGGAGCCTCAACTATGGAGCCAACCTGAACTACAAGCTGCCGGCAGAAATAAAACTCAATCTCTACGGCGGTCAGAAGACAAGATCATACGAACTTCAGGGCTATAATAACGGATGGTATTATTATGGACTGGGATTAAGCCGCGATTTTCTCAAAAATAAATCGCTCACCGTTACCCTCTCTGCAAACGATTTTCTCCAGAGTGAGTCTCATTACAGAAGTGTTTCAATAGCCGACAGTGTTCGCTCCTCCAACAAATGGACCAACTACAACTGGAATGTCGGCTTATCAGTAAGCTGGAATTTCGGCAGCCTTAAGTCAGACGTAAAGCGTACTTCGACAAGAATCACCAACGACGATAAGGCTGAGACAGGCGGTAAAAAGGGTGCGTCGTTTTAAATATGATTTTAATTTTAATCTCTCATCAATTATGCAGGAAAAGAAAACAGCTAACGATTCCAATATCCGTTCTCAGATGCGGAAAGGAATACTTGAATATTGCGTGCTCCTTCTGTTAAGCAGAACCAGGGCTTACCCCTCGGATATAATCAACGGGCTGAAGGAGGCAGATCTAATAGTGGTGGAAGGGACCCTTTACACTCTCCTCAACCGACTTCGAAAAGAGGGAAAGCTCAATTACGAATGGGAAGAGAGTCCTAAAGGACCACCCCGAAAATACTATTTCATCACCCCGGAAGGGGAAGAAGCACTCCGGGAAATGTCGGATGCCTGGGATGAAATAGTTGCTAATGTGAATCATTTCCGTAATCTGAAAACTGAAATAAAATAATAGTTATGAAAAAGACATTCTCAATAAATGTAGCAGGCTTCCCCTTCACAATTGATGAAGATGCCTACTCTCTCCTTAACGATTATATCAACACAATAGAAACTGCCTTCAGCAATCTGGATGACTCTAATGAAATCGTAAGCGACATTGAAAGCAGAATCGCAGAACTTCTGCTTGAATGCTCCTCAGAAGGCAGCCCGATCATAACGGTAGCAGATGTGGAGAAAGTAATTGCCCGTGTCGGACAACCGGAAGACATGATTGAGATAGATGAGGTTTCGCAAAACGGAACAACACGGGTAACGGAAAGCACCACGGTTTTGCCACCCCCATACATTCCCCCAACACCTCCTGTAAGGAAAAAACTCTATCGTGATCCACAAAACGCTATGTTGGGAGGCGTTTGTTCGGGACTTGCCTGGTATTTGGGTATGGATCCAACAATTGTACGGCTTATCACAGTGCTTCTCACCATTCTTTCTGTCTCAACTGTGGGAATTGCCTATATAGTGCTCTGGATAGTTGTGCCGGAGGCCCGCACTCCACTTGAAAGAATGCAGATGATGGGAGAACAGCCCACAATGGAAAATATTGCAAAGACTGTTACAGGGTCATTCAAGGAGGAAACAGCCCGACCCCAATTTACCGCTCCTTCCCAAAATTCATTCGGAGACGCTCTGGCAACATTTTTCGCCGTATGTGCTAAGGTCCTGATTATACTCGGGCTGATTATAGCAATCCCATGTCTGATTGGTCTCGTAATCGGTCTCCTCGGATGTCTTTTCGCTTTAGTTATGTTTGCCACAGGCATAGGCGCATCCTTTTTTGGCGAAGAAATGCCGATATGGTATAACGAAGCCGGTTCTATTCCCGTATGGGGAGTTCTATGTGGCATTGGTTCTATCCTTACAGTCGGCATTCCGTTGTTCTTATTGGTAAGAATGGGAATGAAAAAATACACTTCACCTTTATCACGCGGGGTCCGCAACACACTTCTGGTTATCTGGATCATGGGCTTTATATTGGCTGCAGTCGCTACGGGGCGAATAATAACTATTGCCGATGAACTTGACCATCAGGAAAACATAAGAGAAATTATCGAAAATTACGATGGCAGTATCCAAATAGATGAAGAGGGTGTACACATTGAAAAGACTGACACCATCCCTTCCTCAGCTACGGATTCTATTAATAATAGAAAAGAGGTGGTAAGCATCACCTCTGAAGGGATTGTTATCAAAAACGACTCTGTCAATATAAATATCGGCAGAAACTGATAGTTAAGATTGCAATTGCTATCTTAACAGGGTGTGTCATAATAATTGGCACACCCTATTGTCATAATTTATTACCATAATTTCCTCATTTCCCATTTACCTTATAGGATAAAAGTGTATTATAATATGAAGCGAGATGAATGAATAAACTTTAAGTTGACTGTGCAAAACTTAAATCATTTATCCAAATTGGCTTTCAATCATCCTATGAGTATTGGGAGACATGAGTTTTTTTATTAACTTTGTGAAAAGATAAAAATTATGGGAATCTGGAGTTTTTGGCTTTTCTTAGGAGTTGGTTTTTTAGTGGCTGAGTTATTCACAATGTCAACGACATGTCTGTATGTGGGCATAGGAGCGTTGATCGCAATGTCAAGCGCCTTTCTCGGAGGGGAATGGATGACAACAATACTCACCTTTGTCTTCTCAACTGCCTTCCTTTATCTTCTCACCTACCGTTGGAGACATCGAATTATAGAATTTCTGAATAAAGACAGCCAGCATGGAGCCACCGGCATGGAGGCGCTTATCGGTCGTTCAGGAACTGTCTTCGCTGCCTCTGATTCCATGAGGATGAAGATTGATGGAGATACATGGCAAGTAAAGCCCCTGCATAATGACGCTGTTCTTTCTCCGGGTGAGGAAGTGTGTGTAGTGGGCTATGATTCAATTATTCTTAAAGTGGAAAAATCCAAAAATAAAAACGTATAATTATGACAACAATAATCGTTGCTGCTGTAATCCTCCTCCTTGTCGTGGTCATTATCATGGCTGGAGTAAAGGTTGTGCCACAATCTGAGACCAAAGTTGTGGAACGTCTCGGAAAATTCCATTCTGTTCTCCCTCCGGGGCTGAATTTCATCATCCCTTTCATCGACAAACCGAAAGTGATCTATACGCGACGTGTTGAGACGGGAGCTTTTGGACGGACAGGCATACGTGTATCCACCACTAAAGTTATAGATCTCCGCGAACAGGTCTATGATTTTCCTTCGCAGCAAGTCATCACCCGCGATAACGTAACTACTGAAATCAACGCATTACTCTATTTCCAGATTGTCGACCCCAAAAAGTCGGTCTATGAAATAGACAATCTCCCGAACGCGATTGAAAAACTGACGCAGACTTCGCTTCGAAATGTGATTGGCGAACTCGAACTTGATGAAACCCTCACTTCGCGCGACACCATAAACGCAAAACTCCAGTCAATACTTGATGACGCCACAAATAAGTGGGGGGTGAAAGTGAACCGCGTGGAACTTCAGGACATAACCCCGCCCGAAAGCGTGCGTGTGGCAATGGAGAAGCAAATGCAAGCAGAACGTAATCGCCGTGCGGAGATTCTTAATGCCGAAGGCGAGAAACAATCCCTTATTCTTCGGTCAGAGGGTCAGAAAATGTCGCAGATCAACAAAGCGGAAGCAGAGAAACAGGCGGCAATCCTCAAAGCTGAAGGTGAGGCAAAAGCTCAGGTGTTGCGCGCGCAAGCTGAAGCTGACGCAATCCGTAATGTAGCCGATGCCGTAGCCCGGTCTAATACTGATCCGGCAACCTATCTCCTTGCCCAGAAATATATCGAGGCATTAAAAGAAATGACTGAAGGGAAGGATTGCAAAACCGTATTCATGCCCTACGAGGCAACCTCCATGCTCTCTTCTCTTGGTTCAATGAAGAACCTTTTCACAAATTCATAAGTAAGTGGTTGTAATTAAATAATTGATGGAACATAATGCTTGGGAGGGGATTGCTCCGCAATCCCGCTACGCAATAAGAAGGAAACTCCTTTTTATCATCATATTTGCTGACGTAGCGGGATTGCGGAGCAATCCCCTCCCAAGCATTACGAAAAAAGAGAATGTATCAAAAATTTTGATACGTACTCATCCTCAATTTTGTGGCAACTCGTCCGGGAGAAGGATAATAAAATTTTCAGATTCAATAAAGGACAATAAAAATTCATATAAAAGCCAAAAACCGGAAAAATGATTTTAAGATTTATTCCTTTTTTACTAAATTTGCAGATTATAATGTTCCTCCCTACTCCGATAGGGTTTTCCCCTCTTTGATATTGGAGGATTAGACTAATTTAAATAAAATCATTTATGGGATTTTTCAAAAATCTGTTTTCCAAAGAGAAGAAAGAGAAACTTGACACCGGTCTGCAAAAGACCAAAGAGGGTGTCTGGAGTAAAATCACTCATGCGGTTGCCGGAAAAAGCAAAGTAGATGATGAAGTGCTTGACGATCTGGAGGAGGCTTTTATCACAAGCGACGTAGGAGTTGACACGACTCTTAAGATTATCGACAGGATTCAAGAACGTGTTGCCCGGGATAAATATGTCAATACCAACGAATTAAACAATCTTCTATGTGAAGAAATCACAGATATGATCACTCGCCCTGACGCCGAAAATGATCAACTCGGAGATTTTGAAATTAAGAAAACCGGAGAGCCATACGTAATCATGGTAGTCGGTGTAAACGGTGTTGGCAAAACCACCACAATCGGCAAGCTCGCTGCCCAATATAAGAAAGCCGGCAATAAGGTAGTGCTTGGAGCTGCGGATACTTTCCGTGCCGCTGCTATCGAACAACTTGATATATGGGGGGAACGAGTCGGAGTGCCTGTGATAAAACAAAAGATGGGAAGCGACCCGGCTGCTGTAGCTTTCGACACACTTTCCTCCGCTAAAGCTCAGGGTGCCGATGTAGTTATTATTGACACGGCAGGACGTCTGCACAACAAAATCGGATTGATGAATGAAACATCTAAAATAAAGAACGTCATGAAGAGAGTCGTTCCAGACGCTCCTCACGAAGTGCTCCTTGTGCTGGATGGGTCTACAGGTCAAAACGCCTTTGAACAGGCAAAACAATTTATTGCGGCAACCGATGTGAACGCATTGGCTGTTACCAAGCTTGACGGCACCGCCAAAGGTGGAGTAGTAATCGGCATCAGCGATCAATTCAAAATTCCTGTCAAATATATAGGCATTGGGGAAGGAATCGATGATTTGCAAATTTTCCGCCCTGTGGAATTTGTCAAATCCCTTTTCCTTAATTGATGAAGGAGTCAAAACAGAAATAATGTTTAAAAAAAACAGAATAGACGTAATCTCTTTGGGCTGCTCCAAGAATCTAATTGATTCGGAGCGGCTCTTGAAACAATTAGAAGCAAAAGGTTATAAAGCCACTCATGATTCCCCCTCCCCGGAAGGAGAATATGTGGTTGTCAACACTTGTGGATTCATCGCCGATGCCAAGGAGGAATCTATTAATACGATTATAGAATTAGGTCAGTTGAAAGATGAGCGGCGCATTGGAAAGCTGATAGTAATGGGGTGTCTTTCGCAAAGATATATGGACGAGTTGAAAGAAGCCCTCCCGGAAGTTGACACATGGTATGGCAAATATGACTGGAAAAATTTCATAAATAATCTTCCTGATAAAAAAATAGATAAGAGCAAACCCGCATCGTGGGAACGTAAATTGACCACCCCTCCTCATAGCGCATATTTGAAAATATCGGAAGGTTGCAACAGATTTTGTGCCTTTTGCGCTATACCACTAATTACAGGCAGACATACCTCACGCTCCATTGAAGAGATCGAAGAGGAGGTGAAGACCCTCGTTGCTCAGGGAGTGAAGGAATTTAATGTAATTGCACAGGATCTCTCATCTTACGGCACGGATATTTATGGCAAGCAGTCTCTTGCCACGCTAATTGATCGTCTTGCTGACATTCAGGGAGTAGAATGGATTCGTTTGCATTACGCTTATCCCTCTGATTTCCCAATGGAGGTCCTTGATGTAATGGCTAAGCGTGATAACGTTTGCAATTATCTTGATATCGCCCTTCAGCACATCTCGAATCCTGTGCTCGCCAATATGCGCAGGCATGTTGATAAGGAACAGACGCTCTCTTTGCTCAAGAAGATAAGGGAAAAAGTGCCCGGGATAAGGATTCGAACAACGCTTATGACAGGCTTTCCGGGTGAAGGTGAAAAAGAATTTGCCGAACTGGAGGAGTTTGTCAAAAGCCAGAAATTCGATCGAATGGGTGCCTTCGCTTATAGCGAGGAGGATGACACATTCGCTGCCAAGAATCTGGAAGACACTGTCCCCGAAGAGGTCAAACAGCAGCGTCTTGACCGCCTCATGCAGCTTCAGGAGGAGATTGCGTTGGAACTGAATGAGAAGATGGTTGGAAAAACTGAAAAAGTGCTCATCGACAGAATTGAAGGAGGCAAAGCCTTCGGAAGAACTCAATATGACTCACCCGAAGTGGACCCCGAAGTAATCATCTCTGACCCCGGGGCTTCAAAACCGGGAGACTTCGTTAATGTAAAGATTGAAAAAGCATATCCTTTCGAACTTGAAGGGATAATCATTAAATAAGGACAATTAACAATGGGCATTCGCTACGACAGGGATTCACAAAAGAGAAATGAAGGACCGACAATCTATTTTACAGATACCAACTCTTTGATTATGCTGAGCAACGCCTTAAGAAGCGCTCTTGACTCCAATACTCCCTTTTATGCATATCGTCGTCCCGGAGAAATGATGATAACGTTCGGAACATCCGAAATTGCCGTAGAAGGGCTGCATCCCGGAGGTTTCGTGATTGCCCCTTTTCTCCCCTCTCTGCCTTACTTGACAATCCCATACAGGCGCAATGTTAATGACTTTTCGGAACAGTCTTTTAAAATCCCATTCCCTGAATCGTCCACTTCTTCCGAAGATCACCATAAAGAGGTGGAAACAATCCAAGAGGCTCTTAAGGAAAATGGGGGAGGAAAAATTATTGCCGGACGCATAATTATAGAGGGAGGTAAGGTAAATGTGGCTGCCACCTTTCTTCAGCTCCTCAGCTCTCACCCTGCTGCTTTCGTGTTCTGCTTCTTTACTCCTCAGACAGGTTGCTGGTTAGGCGCATCCCCCGAACTGCTTCTTGAATCGAAACGAGGATTGCTTTCTACTATGGCACTCGCGGGAAGCCGTCCGTCCGGCTTCGTGGGACCTTGGGATGAAAAAAATATCGAAGAACAAAGAATGGTGGCTGATTTCATCTCAGAGACATTGACTTCCAATGATATAATCGTTGAGGAGGGGGAAACGGTTACACGCCGTGCAGGTAAGGTAGAACATATTTGTACTCCGTTCTTCGGCGAACCGAGGAAACCTTTAAATGAGAAAAACCTGTCAATCCTCCTTCATACCCTCTCCCCTACCCCCGCTTTATGCGGACTTCCGCGCGATCTTGCCTTAAAAGTGATTGCAGAATGTGAAAAAGGGGGCCGTGGATGTTACGGGGGATTTTGCGGTCCTTTCAATACGCCGGAAAGTTTTACATTCTATGCTATCCTTAGATGCGCAAGAATTTCCAATACCGATTATTGCCTTTATGCCGGAGGAGGAATTACTCTACGTTCTGATGCTCAAAAAGAATGGGAGGAAACAGAATTGAAGGCTTTAACTGTCAGAGATGCAATAGTTATGAAATAAGAGAACAAGAAAATAAGGGATGAGAAGATAGGGAAATAAGGAATATACTTCTAACAAACAATAATAACAGTATGAAAATTTCAAGAGCATTTCTTATGCTTGCTCTTGCAGGAGGCGCAATAAGCGTTTCTGCTCAGGAGCATCTCAAAAGCCTTGACCCGAAAGGAATCGACCCTTCGACTCCGGCTTCAAAAGATTTCTATCAGCATGTCAACAAGGGATGGATGGAGTCTCATCCTCTTACTCCCGAACATGCACGCTACGGTCAGTTCAATATCTTGAACGATTCAAGCAACAACCGTGTCCGCAGAATTGT
The DNA here is from genome assembly GCA_947176915.1 of uncultured Porphyromonadaceae bacterium. Lineage (GTDB taxonomy): Bacteria > Bacteroidota > Bacteroidia > Bacteroidales > Muribaculaceae > Lepagella. Next base: position 9,849 of record CAMWSM010000086.1, read on the forward strand.
AACCAATCTTGCTTCTAAAAATCCGGAGAAAGGAACAACAGCTTATAAGATAGCGACTATCTATGAGGCTGCGATGGACTCCGTACGTCGTAATCAATTAGGAGCCGATCCTATTAAGGGTGAACTTGCAAAGATAGAGAATACACCTGCCGATGGTATGGAAGATCTTTTTATCTATATGCAAAAGAACTACACCACTCCCTTTATTGGAGCAGGACACATGGAAAATCTCGCAAACTCAAAGGAGTATGCGATGTATGTAAGTGGTGGAGGCTTAGGACTTGGCGACCGCGATTATTATCTGAAAAACGATAAACGCAACAAAGAGGTGCGCGAGGCATATAAAAAACTTATCCAGACTCAGATGATGAATGCAGGATACAGCAAGAAAGATGCCGCTCGAATTGTGAAGAACGTTATGAAAATCGAGACTCTCCTCGCCGATTCTACATGGACACGTGAGGAAAGCCGCAACATTCCGGCAATGTATAATCCACGCTCTAAGGAGCAGGTGAAGGAGATGTATCCTAATACACCTTGGGAGCGTCTTTTCAAGGAAACGATGAATATTGATATGCCCGATATGCTTATCGTTACCAACATAAATACTGCCAAGCAGGGTGACAATCTCATGAAGAATCTCACTGACAGAGAGAAAAAGGATTTCTATCTTTGGAAACTCGTTAACGGTGCCTCCGGCACCTTAAGCGATGCGTTTTCTGATGCCAACTTTGAATTCAGCAAAGTGATGAGTGGCGTACAGGAACAACGTCCCCGCTGGAAACGTGCGCTTGGTGCCGTAGAGGGTGTTCTCGGCGAAGGTATTGGTGAACTTTATGTTGAAGAATACTTCCCTCAGAGTTCTAAAGAATACATGGTAGGACTCGTTGAGAATCTTCGCAACGCTCTCGGAAAACATATCATGCACCTTCCCTGGATGAGCGACGACACAAAAGTGCAGGCTCTCAAAAAACTTAATGCCATAACGGTTAAGATCGGATATCCTGACAAATGGAAGGATTATTCTAAATTGAATCTTGACCCCTCCCTTTCTTATTGGGAGAATATGCATAACGCTCGGATGTGGGCACAAGACGAATATCTTGCAAAATGGGGTAAACCGGTTGACCGCACTGAATGGGGAATGACTCCTCAGACAATCAATGCGTACTATAATCCTATGAATAATGAGATTGTCTTCCCAGCCGGCATTCTCCAGGCTCCATTCTTTGATCCGGAGGCAAGTGATGCAGAAAATTATGGCGGCATAGGCGTTGTTATCGGACATGAACTCACACATGGCTTCGATGATCAGGGATGTAATTTCGATGCTGAGGGAAACATGGTCAATTGGTGGACTCCCGAGGATGCGCAGGCATTTGCAAATCTCACCCGGGGTCTTGTTGATCAGTATTCAGCAGTGGAGGTGCTTCCCGGACTTAATGCTAACGGACAGTACACTCTCGGCGAGAATATTGCTGACCAGGGTGGTCTTCGTATAGCCATGACTGCTTTCCTTGATTCTCAAAAGAAAAAGGGAGTGGATGTAGCAAGTGAGGAAGCAAAGATAGACGGTCTTGACCCGATGCAGGTGTTCTATCTTAACTTTGCCAACCTTTGGGCGAACAATATACGCGATGAGGAGATCCGTTCACTCACAACCGGTGATGTTCACTCACTTGGTAAACTTCGTGTGAATGTCTCTGTCCGTAATCTCGAACCCTTCTTCAAGGCATTCGGCATTCAGGAAGGCGATGAGATGTTCCGCCCCGAAGCAGAACGCATAATCATCTGGTAAAATCATTCTCTCAATGCTTTTCAAAATAATGAAGAAGCTGTGTCGTAATTAAGGTTTACGGTGCAGCCTCTCTTTTTTAGAGCTAT
>CAMWSM010000087.1 GCA_947176915.1 uncultured Porphyromonadaceae bacterium
CCACTTTTTTTTAATTATACTGCCCCCCCCGAGAAGTACACCCTATAGTTCGTCGGCATCGTCATTTGTGTTTAAGAGCCCGCCCTCACAAGGGGGGGGGGAATTGAACTGACCCCTGTTGACGACAATAACCAACCGCTACCCTATTACGTTTTCAACGCCGCTGACGACAACGGGTTCGTCATAATATCCGGAGACGACCGTTTCAGCAAAGTGCTCGGCTATTCCGACCGCGGTTCATTCGACAAAAGCAAGATGCCTCCCCAGCTGAAGGCTTTGCTTGACAATTTCGCCGAGAACACTACAAAACCATCCAACTTCACATCAACACATCCATCCTGGAACGCCACCTTCTCCACACGTGCCGACGAAGGTGTCCTGCTCGAAACAGCCGAGTGGGGACAGGATGCACCGTTCAATGCCGAGACTCCCATGTTCGGCGACCAACACGCTCCCACAGGCTGCGTGGCTACCGCTATGGCGATCGTGATGAAATACCACAACTGGCCCAAGACCTACAACTGGGATGCGATGCCCATGAAGATTGAATATGACGGAGAGAATCCCCCTGCCGCCAATCCCGAACTCGCCCGACTCATGAAAGATGCCGGCGAAGCCGTCTATATGTCTTATGGTCCGGCTGAGAGTGGTGCAAACATGAACTGGGTAGGACACCGTATGCAATATACCTTCCACTACTCACCCGATTGTCAATTTATCTCTTCAAAATATTTTCCCGCCGAACAGTGGGTGAAGATGCTTAAGGACAATCTCAACAATGGAAACCCTGTCATTTATTCAGGATCCGGCTCAGGAAGCCACGCTTTTGTCCTGGATGGTTATAATACAGAAGGCTACCATGTCAACTGGGGCTGGGATGGATGGTATAATGGCTATTATGCCCTTGATGCTTTGGCTCCAAATGATATGCAGAATTACTCTGAGAATACCGGCATGGTCATGAACATAACTCCCGATAAGACAGGCAACATTTATTCTGAATGTTTCATCGATAACGGCTATCTGTATGGATTGGGAGATGACCTGGTTCCTCCTATGAATATTAGTGTGGAAAACGTAAAAAAAGGAGAAGTTTTCCATATTGCAAACCAAACTGCCACATTCCCTAATGAATTTACCGGGCAATATGGAATCGCCTTAGTAAGTAAGGATAATGAAATTAAGGAAGTTCTACAGACTACATATATTCAACCAGTAGAACCAAATAGAGAATTTCCCTTTAGAGGACACACAATTAATTTTGTAAACTTGATTGTTACTACAGATATTGATCCTTCTGACCGACTTCAATTGGTCACAAAAAAAGATGGTGAAGATGAATATCGTTTAGTATTAGGAACTATTGAATATGCTTCGTCAATAGGAGTGGTTAACAATAAACCACAGTTGGTAAATGTCACAATAAATATTGGGAGCGGTGTCAATTTCTCTTATCTTATAACTACTAACCAAGAAATTTCTTTGGAAGAAGGGACACACGTTCTTAAAGATGTTCTTAAAGGACTTTCGATGGGATACACTTGTTCACCTAAAGAGTACGATAAGAATAAAGTATTAATTCTTACCCTTAAGGGGACATATGTCTATGGAGATATCCGAAGTTTCAGGACTCAAGAAGGATATCTCGCTTCTTCAGCTACCCTACAATCTGACTATGTCATAGATGCTCAAATCTATGATATGCAAGACAAAATAGTCACTCTTGAAAAAGCAGGCACTCTAAAGGATAAATTGGCAGATGTTGAGAAAAACTCTTTACGTAGTCTAACTCTTAAAGGAAAAATCAATGCCCTTGATTTTTGGTATATACGCGATTACTGCCCGGCTCTCGAAACTCTTGATCTTAGTGATACTGAAATTGAAGAGGTAGTTGCAGATGATACCAAATATACCTTCTTTGACCGTGAACCGTTGAACAAGGCCAATGCTATCCCAAGGTTTGCACTAATGGGACAAGGCGCCATTCAGAAATTGGTATTACCGGAGTCTGCCACAGTCATAAGCGATGATGCATTAGGAGCTTTAGATCTTCTGAGCATTAATTTCCCTGCTGGTATCACCAGTATTGGATTAAACGCTCTTTATGCAAATCCTAAACTTCAGGCTATCGGCTTTATGAATCCGGAACCTGTTATTATTAGCGACTGCGTACTGGCCAGCACCTTATGTCCGGACAATGGTTATCTTTTTGTTCCTGAAGGATCAGCCCAGAAATATAAGGAAACGGCAGTATGGCGTGACTTCAGTAATATCATTGAGGGAACTCTTCCTGATAAGATTAAGTATGAGTTTGATGAGGGGAATTATCATTATGAGGGTTTCTTGAATACTGCTACACTGACTAAATATACAGGAGAGGAGAAAGATATTATTATTCCTGAGTCATTAAATATAGATGGTGCTACCGTTAAAGTGACCGGTATTGGAAAAGAAGTATTTTACCAGAATAATAATTTAGAGACAATCGTCCTTCCAAATTCTTTGGAGACTATTGGAAACTATGCATTCTACGGATGTCAAAACTTGAGAAAGATTATACTTGGTGATAACTTAAGAAGTATCGGAGGCGGAGCATTCGGATGGTGTCAAAACCTTAAAGAGTGTAACTTAGGAGAGAATCTTGAGGTTATCGGATACTCAAGTTTTAAGGGTGCGGGAATTGAAAGCGTTTATTTAAATAAAAAAGTAGTGGCTGACGACCCGTTTATTTCACCATTCGGTTATAACCATGATTTAAAAGAGTTTATTGTTGATAAAGATAATAAATTCTTCATAGCAATTGACGGTGTTCTGTATAGACCTGAAGCTGACGGATTAAGCTTAGAGTGTGTGCCCGGAAAGAAAAATGGAATATTCACTCTCCCTGATAATTGTATTAAAATTAGAGAAGATGCTATTGGGAACACAAACTTGAGCAGTTTGGTAATCAATAAGAATTGTAAGGATATTTCAAGATGGGCTATCTCTGGAGGAGAAATTTCCCATATCACTCTGCCTCCCCATAGTATTGTCCATGAAAGTGCAATTCAAAATTGCAACAAATTAGAGACGATAACATTTACCGGCAATCTTAGCATGCGTGATAACATCATTTACAATTGCAAGAATCTGCAAAATATTATTGTTGACGCTCCAAATGAAATAGTTGAATTAGATGGTATTTTCTATTCTAATTATCAACCGGAAACCCTCAATATCTTCACATCCTCTGCTGAAAAGAATTTCAATTACTCCGGTAAATACAAACTGTTTGTAGCAGGTGCCACTTCCGATGAGTTTGCAAATGATGAGGCGGAAGAGGTTCAGGAAATGTGGGGTTACGGAATAGACCGTGAGGAGAAAGTTCTGACTATCACCCCTCAGGTTAATGGACTTGCCATCGAAAGAGTGCTTGTAAACGGCAAGGAAGCGGAGAACATCTACTATTCACGCGCTGAGTCTGCTCCGGCATTCGTATGCGCTGTCGACGATCCCGACAATCTCAACGTAACTGTTGAATATTCACTGTTCGGAAGCCAGAAGATGAGCTGTGAATACAAGAGTGAATTTAATGATCAAGTGCCTCACACTCCGTCCGGAGTCAGTCAAGTTTGGATAGATTCCACGGTTGCTGCCGAAGTTTACACCACCGACGGTCTGCTCATCCGGAAAGCCATCGGCAACGAGGCTCTCAAAGACCTGCGTCCCGGTGTCTACATCATCCGCGAAGGCAACCGCAGCCGCAAGGTTGTAATCAAGAAATAAAGTAAAGGCTGATTAAATAGAGATTTGTAGAATCCTAATTGAGACTTGCCTTATTTCGGGAGCGTCCCGGAGGCATTGCCCCGGGACGCTTTTTTTCACCGGGAGGAGGGGCAGTCCCCTGCCCCGAACTTTCCACGCAAAAATCCTATCAAAGGACGTTCATCCCTCCCGGATGAGTTTCCCCACGTCTCTTTATTTTTCAACTAATATATGTTGTAGGGGAAAACAACCAAAATAATTCACAAAGATATGAGGAAATTCTTACTATTCTTCTCGCTTCTAATTTTTGGTCTCACTTATTCCCGAGCTGATGTATGGAAGCTCGGAGGCGATTTCAATGAATGGAACGTTGAGACAGCTCTTGAGATGACTGAACAATCCGACGGTACATTTACCATTACCATGCCTTCCCTTAAAGGACTGTTCAAATTTGTTCAGAACGGATGGTTAGAAAACAATGTCGGAGCACTATGTTATCCTGACATTACGGGAAATTGTACCGTCTCCACAAAGAAAGACGGTCTCCCTTTCAATGCTCCTGAGGAACTGACCGATGTAACAATCACTTTTGATCCTGCCACTTCGAAAGCCTCCTTTTCCGGTCTGCCCAAAGATATAGACGTAACTCAGCCATTCATTAAAGAAGAGGGTTGCTTCATTCTTGGCTACCAGACAGGCGCAATAGTGCCGAATGAAGGTGTAAGCATGGCAGAAGTAGCCCCGGGTATTTTTGAGACTACACTCTCTTTCACGGCATCAACCCCTATAAAATTCTCTACAGCTATTATCGGAATACCTGATACCGACGACGGGACACAAAAAGCGTGGGAAAAAATGGCTGACTATATTATCTCTCCCGTTCAGGCATCCCAGCAGGAAAGCTATGTTTTGCCTGTTGGCGAGGTGATCAAGATGGCATTTCCGGGAACTACGGCTGCGACCTGTAACTTACCGGCTGATGGCAGATACACCTTGACTATGAATACTACCGAAAAGACACTTTTGGTAAATGAAGCGACCATCCCCGTATATATCTGTGGTGATATATCCTCTTTAGATGGCACCAATAATAATTTCGCTGAACCTTCACTTGCCAATATGAGTTTCTATGACACATACTTCAGGTTGCAGCAAGTGTCAAAAGGTGTATATAAAGGCACTTTCTACATAAATGGTGAAAAATGGGGGAATAAACCTGATCCGGAAAATGTCGACACATGGCCCGGATTACGTTTCTATACTGACTTAACCGGATGGTATTCTGATGCCCTCGGTGCCGCTGAATGGGACTTTACTTATATCCCTACTGAATGGGGAAAGAATTATCCCATGATTGAAAAGGGTATGGGGTTATGGGCATTCTATGTTGAGGAACGCACACAAGTTTTTGTTACTGTAGATCTTAACACACTGAACGTAACATTTGACACTACCGACACTGCTGTAGAGGAAATAGGTCAGGAAGACAATTCATCCGAGATTTGGTATAATCTTCAGGGTGTGAGAGTGGATAAACCTCAGAAAGGAATATATATTAGAGCCAGAAATAATAAAACTGAAAAAGTACGTCTCTAAATAATAACCTGTTCTTATCAACCAATGCGGCATTGCAGAACCCAACTAAATTTTAGGTTATGAGAATTGGATATTTGGAATCAATATGTGAATTTTTAGAAATTTCTCAAAAATTCAATTCTCAGAGGGTTAAAATCAAGATATAAAGCGAAAACATGAAAAAATCGGTCTTCTCTGGCCGATTTTTTCATGTTTTTGTGCAATTTCAGGATATTGAGGGCCGGTGGGTTCTGCAACACCCCTATATTTTTTATAATTTCCTAAAAATCTCAGGAGTTTTTATTGACAGGTGAAGTTGAGGGAGGACTCTGTTGAGCGGATTGAGGAGCCAGCGCGGGATCGACACCACCTGTCTTGCCCGCATTCGGATCCTTGAAAAGTCCTGACAGAAATTTCTCCTGGAATTTCTGCATGCACTCCCAGAAAGTAGGCACAAACAATGTTCCGATTATTCCGTTCAAAGCCATGCCGAACACCACAGCCGTTCCTAATTCTATACGACTGTTCGCACCGGCTCCTGTGGAGAACATCATCGGCATAACACCGAATACGAAAGCACATGCCGTCATCATAATCGGCCGGAAACGAATCACACCCGCATCGTGGGCTGCCTTACGTATAGGCTGACCGTTCTTACGGAAATCCATGGCATATTCTACAATCAATATGGCATTCTTAGCCGACATACCCAATAAAAGAATAAGACCGATCTGGGTGTAGATGCTTATGCTCTCGTTCATGAAGATGCAGCCGAGAACAGTGCCTAACACCGCGATTGGCATACTCAGGACAACTGCAATCGGGTCAGTCCAACTTTCATATTGTGCTGCAAGAACAAGAATAGTCATTATGATCGCGAATATGAAGACAAAACTGATTGTCGTGCCTGCCTGAGTCTCCTGATAGGCAATGCCTGTCCATGCGTAGGAGAAATTGCTTCCTACCGCCTCCTTGACAATCTCTTCCATTGCTTCAATCCCTTCTGACGAACTCACGCCCTTTGCAGGAGTCGCAGTCAAAGAAGCCGTAGTGTACATATTATAACGGTCTACACTCGGTTCTCCCATGCTTGGAGTGACTGTGGTGAAAGCGCTGAAAGGCACCATCTGTCCGTCAGAAGTACGAACTGAGAGGCGAACGATATTTCCGATATTGTCGCGGGCATCAGCATCACCCATTACAGTTACCTGATATGTTCTTCCGAAATCTACGAAATCATTAACGAAACTGCCCCCCATATATGAGGCAAGCACACCATATACATCCGAGAGAGAGATGCCGAGAAGCTGCACCCGGTCGCGGTCTACATTTATGGTGTATTGAGGCACCGCCCCCTGATACATTGTCGTTACATCCTTTATACGAGGATCACTCTTTGCCTTAGCCTGAATGTCGCTCAACGCCTGCTTGAGCTGAGCAGCCCCAAGACTGTTTATATCCAACAACTGCATCTGAAGACCGGAAGACATGCCCAAGCCGGGGATGGCGGGAGGATTGACTGAGAAAACCAGAGCCTCCTGCTGCTTAGCCGCTATTTCGTCAACCATGTCTATCACCTTGTCGATGGATCCGGCTTTTCCACGTTTTGACCAGGGTTCGAGAATTACGTTGATGCCCCCCATATTGGAGGATGCGCCTCCACCCATAAAGGACATTCCGGATATCGACATCACATCCTTCACGTAAGGTATTTTCCTGATTTCTGCGGAAAGTTCATTGACCACTTTTTCGGTCCTCTCGACGGATGCACCTGTCGGTAGCTGCACGGAGGTCATGAAATAACCCATATCCTCTTCAGGAATATAACTTGTAGGCCATTTCACAAACCCATAGAAGGCTGCTCCCGCAAGAATCAGGAATATTCCTAATGAGACGAAAGGTCGGGCAAGAAGCCATGAAATTCCTTTCTCATAAATATTCAATACCTTTCCGTAGCCCTTATTAAACCAACGGTAAATGAAGAAATTCGATTCCTTCTTCGGAGTCAGGAAAAGCGCGCACAGAGCGGGAGTGAGGGTCAGGGCATTGAACCCGGAAAATGCTGTGGAGACTGCAATAGTGAGGGCGAACTGCTTATAGAGCTGTCCGGTGATTCCACTCACAAATGCTGTAGGGATAAACACCGAGAGCAAGACAAGCACCTCTCCGACAACAGGACCTTGCAGCTCCCGCATTGCCTTCTCGGCAGCCGCGCGCCGGCTTATGTTGCCGGCATCTACAAGACGTGAACAATCTTCCACCACCACAATAGCATCATCCACAACGATGGCTATAGCCAGGACAAGACCGAACAGAGTCAGTGTGTTGAGAGAGAATCCCAAAAGCTTCATCACGGCAAAGGTGGCTATAAGCGAAACGGGAATAGTAATCATAGGGATTATCACCGCTCTCCAATTCTGAAGGAAAATCAGAATCACCACCATCACGATAAGCGATGTTATGACAAATGTGCTGACTACATTATCAATTGATTCACGCACATAAGTGGTGGAATTGAGGATGACATTGTAATGCACCCCATCCGGGAAATATTGAGAAAGACGGTCAAGTTCCTTAAGGACTCCGTCAGCCACGTCAAGAGCATTTGCACCCGGACGTTGCTCCACGCCTATCAAGGCTGTCCCTTTGCCATTAACTTTTGCAACCTGAGCATAGCTCGTGCTCCCTAATTCAACTTTTGCCACATCCTTCAGGCGAAGAATTCCTCCCCCATCCGTGCGAATGATGATATTTTCAAATTCCTCCACAGTTGAAAGCCGCCCCTTGCTCGTAAGGGAATATGAGAACTGAGCCCCGTTTGCATGCGGAGGGGTACCTACACTTCCTGCCGACACCTCCATATTCTGGGCACTTATCGCCGATTCAATATCAGCCGGCGTCAGTCCGCGTATCCTCAGCGCCTCAGGATCGATCCATACCCTCATTGAGTATTCTCCGGAGCCGAATGCCCCTACACCTCCTACACCCTCCACACGAGAGATCGGATCTGTAAGGTTGAGCTGGGCATAGTTAGTGAGATAAAGGGCGTCATATCTTTCCGGGTCATCACTCTGCAGAGAGAGAAACAGCACGTTGTTGCTACTTTGCTGGCGTACGCTCACACCCTGCTCTTTCACGGCGTTAGGCAATTGCGAATTAGCCTCCTGCACTCGATTCTGAACCTTCACGGCAGCCTCGTCAGCATCCGTTCCGTTTTCAAAAGTAATGGTAAGGCTATACGAGCCGTCAGAACCGGAAGATGAGCTCATGTAGAGCATATTGTCCACACCATTAACCTGTTCCTCAATGGGCACGCCGATTGCCTGGGCAACAGTCTGCGCATCCGCACCGGGATAAGATGCCGACACCATAACGGTAGGAGGCGTGATATTTGGATACTGAGCCACCGGAAGCGTCATCACCGTCATCAATCCTGCAAAGACGAGAAGCACTGCAAGAACCGTGGCAAATATGGGACGGTCTATGAAAAATTTTGAAAACATAATGAGGCGGTGATTTAATTCTACTTTTTCAGGATCGGATTCACTTTCTCTCCGTTACGCACGGTGAGAAGAGCTTTTGTTACATATTTGTCGCCCGGCTTTATACCTTTGGTAACCAAACGGAGTGAATCTCGATAGATCTCCCCTACCTCAATCGGAGTATAGACAACCTTATTGGAGTCGTTGACAACATAAAGATATTTCCCCAGCTGATCAGTGGAAATGGCAGACTCCTTTACGAGAATTGCTTTCGGGTCGTAGCCATAAGGAAGCGAGACTGTAACATACATTCCATCTTTCAGTTCATTGTCAATATTCTTTACCTTACCTTTAAGCACTATTGTTCCGGTAGATTTGTTGACAGCCGGATCTGTATATGAAAGGTCGGCTGTGTATTGATTCATGAGAGTGTCGCGGAAGTGAAGCGGCATAGCTCTGAATAAATCTGACTTAAATAACTCCGACTTCATTGCCATCTGCTCATATTGCAGATCCTCAATCTGAAATTCTACAGTAAAATTAATATTTTCATACACACGGGCAAGCTTCACAGGCTCGCCTGAACCGTTTACGTATGTATTTGCTCCTTGTATTGCATCGGTGATATATCCGGATACCGGTGATGTAACCGTGCAATAGCTGAGATTTGTGCGGGCAGTGTGAAGAGCAGCCTGCGCACTTTTTATAGATGCCTCTGCCTGATGGTAGGCACTTTCAGCATTGAGCACTTCCATTTTTGAAACCGCTTCCGCCTGCAAAGCCCTCTTGACCGCCTCATAATGACTCTTGGCATAATCACGACTGCTTATGGCTGATGCGAGAGTGGCTTCTGCCTGCTGAACGGCATCACGATAAGTTGATGCGTCGAGCGTGAAAAGCACTTGCCCTTTCTTTACGTATGAACCTCCCGTATATGCTTGGTTGACAATCATTCCATCTGCCCGGCAGATTACATCGTAGGCGTTATCCGAAGATAGATAACCCGGATAGGTCTTATGCAACACAACCGAATCAACCATTGCCTCAGCCACATCAATATCTCGCAATTGTTCTTCTCCGGATCTCTTCTTATCTTTGCAACCACTCATAAGAATTACCGCTAACGCTATTGCCAAACAAGATATATATCTTTTCATATTGTTTTAATTTAGATTTAAGGTATATTTATTATTTACCGGCGATGGTCCAGCCGCCTCCGAGTGCCTTATAGATTGTTACGAGAGTTGTAAGGGCAGTCCCTTCCATCTCGACAAGTGCGTTCTGGTTTTCAAGAAAACTAACCTGACCGTCAACTACATTGGAGAATGCCGTAAGGCCGCTTCGGTATAAATCAACCGAAAGAACCATACTCTTGTAGCTTTGCTCCACAACTTTCTTCTGGAGTGTGATGGAGTTGAGAATAGCATTATATTGAACCAAAGCATTATCAACTTCCTGCAAAGCATTAAGCACTGTCAGATTATAATTATCAATTGCCGCTTCCATCTGAAGCTTTGCTTCAGCTTTGGCGGCATTCCTTGCAAACCCTTCAAAAATTGTCCAGCTTAACTGGGGGGCGACGGAATAATATAAAGAGTGCTTTCCGAAAAGATTTTTTCCCTTGTGCGCAGAGGTTCCGATTGAGCCGGTCAGGGAAAGCGTTGGTAAAAAATCCTTTTTAGCCACTCCGAGAAGAGCTGCATACTCAGCGAGTTCGAGTTCGGCCTGCACAATATCGGGACGCCGACGAAGTATATCGGCGGGGACGCCGGCTGATATCTGCTGCACAAATCCCGGCATCGGTTTAGGAGTAACCAGGTTATCTGCGATTTCATTCGGTCTGATTCCTATCAGTGTGGCGATGGTATTGATTAGGGTCGTTACCTTAGCCTCAAGAGAGGGAAGCTTTGATTCAGTGCTATATAGCACAATACGCGCCTGCGTAACGTCAAGCATATCTCCAAGTTCTGCATCGAAACGAGCTTCCGTGATCTTCAAAACCTTTGCCTGATGTTCGATATGATCATTGGCCATCTGTATCTGACGCTGAGTAGTGCGCAATTCCAGATAGGCATTCGCAACTTGCGCACATAAGGATATGATGACTCCGTCATAGTCAGCTCTCGCTACGTTATAGGCAGCCTTTTTTGCTTTCACATTCTGACGTACCCTGCCAAAAAGATCTATCTCCCAATTCATGTCCGCACCGAGTGAGAACGATGAAGAGGTAGACGAGGGTATAACCTGTTTCTCAGCAGCGCCGCTATCCTGATTCAACGACCATCCCGCTGAAGCATTCAAAGTGGGGTAATATCCCGCCTTCGCCTGACGCACAATCTGAGCCGCCATATCTATACGCTTTATGGCAGCGGCGACATTGTAATTATTATTTACGGCTTTCTCTATCAAATCTGTTAGAATCGGGTCTTGAAAAGAATGCCACCAGGCATCATCCGTGGGCAATGTCTGATAACACTGCTGGGTCATCTGCCAGGAAGAGGGTAATGAATCGGGTGAAAAACGATCGGATTCAGCTTTTGCACTTATAGGAATAAGCGATAGAGCAAGAAAATTGAGTATGATCCGGAGGGATTTATGAGTCATAGGTAGATATAGATAATATGGTTAATGAGTGTTAACCATATTAACATAACTTAAAAATGAAGGGAAAAGTTCGATAACATAGATAGATTTAAAACCTTTCCGATGGGATGAAAAATGGAGTTATTGACAATTTATAATTATATTATTCAATTATTTATAAAAGTTATCT
>CAMWSM010000088.1 GCA_947176915.1 uncultured Porphyromonadaceae bacterium
GGTCAGGATCAAAAAATATGCAATCCTCAATGACCCTTTTGACAAATTGCTCATCTCCTCCAAATCCTTTTACTAAAGAAAAACTTCCATCTTTTGTTTTTTTATTACAATCCATAATATTTTTAAGGTTAACATTTAACTATTCTCTCACAAAATATATTTGTTTTTTCTCAAGAATATGAAAGCGCGAAAGGGTTAAATTTCGATTACAGATCTATTCAGTTCTACTCTCTCAGAAACTGAATTAAACTACAAAAGCGCAAGAGCCGCTTACTTTTACTTATCCGATTAGGTGTCTGCAAATACCCGGGCAATAAGATCAGCAGCAAACCCTCACGCCATAGCCTATGACGCGAGAGTGCCAACCTCATCTTTTTGCCCTTATTTGAAATTTGCAGACTTCAATCGGCAAGAATCAGTAACACACTTTCATGTTTTTCTTCTTGGTTATGGACCTCAGTCCAATACTGCAAAGTTAAGTATTAATACGATATTATCCAAATTTTCACCCCTCTTTTTCAATAATTTTCAATAAATATTATAAATATTCTGCACCCCTCCGCCGGTTTCAACTACACTTACCCCACACTCCCGACAAACCTCCGCCAGCTCCTCCTCTGTCATCCTGACCTCATAAGGCCGACGAGCATCACATCCCATATCCATGTATCCTCAATCCGCTTCCTCCAATACTGATGCCTCCCTTCCAAATATTCACAATTCACTTCCATATACTCCATTACTAATACCGGCCATTCCGTAATCTGAATATTTGCTTTCCTAAAGTCTTACCTCCATCGTTAGCATTCACAGACCCGACAGAAGACTGATCGGCATACTCTCTCGACGCCACAATCAATACCTTAAAGGAATTTCCAAGTTTTCGATTCTGTACAATATCCAATTTCACCTGAGCATTATCCGATACTCCGGCTTTTGATAAAACCGGAGTAATGGCAGCCATTTCAGATATCGACGGCAACCGACAACCGCAGCAAAAACGCAACAGCAGTTTTTCCGTCTTAGTCAGTAATAGATTACCCACTGCCTGCTCTAACGCCATGCCGAAATCATCGCCTTCCCCGGATGCCACACAATTATTACCCTCAAGTGAGAGCGTGTTTAAGACATCATATTCATCAATTCCTTTGTTATCTATTTCATTTATCAGGTTATCCAATTCTCGTTTATCCCCTATGATTGAATACCCGTTCCAATCATATCCCTCCTCCTTTATTTGAACAAGCCCTTCAATTATATTGATGATTTCTTCATCTGCCTTCTCAATGGCAGAGAATACATCCACATCACCATATTTATCGGCAATCCTTCCCATATTGTATATATCCAAAGATATCCCTGGAACATTCCTCATCTTATTAAGACACGCAAGTGAACGCAAGATCCTACCTTTTCCTTCACACATAAACCCAAGTATCCCGACTACATTGATAGATTTAATCCCGGAAGAAAGAGCGGCCGCAGATATCGGAACCGAAAACTCAGATCCGGCAAATCCACTCATTCCTGCCACGATTATCAACTGATCGACATCAACAAAGACATCTGAAGGGAATTCAGATGAACTTCTATCCAACAGGATGTTCCGGTGACCGGTATAGCTAAGTAAGTCATGGGAGTCACAGTCCACAAACACGTATCGGGAATTCCTGATATAGGAAAAGTCCGTCACTTGGCGTAGCCTGTCAATTATCTTACATCCTCCACGTCCTATCCCAAGAAACATTATTTTATTCATCTACATTCTTTTTATGTACTATCATACGCCAGATCCTCTTAAAAAGGGAATCTTTCTCCTCAAAATGTCCGTATTGATCCGAATCTACATTCTCTTCATAGATTTCATTCTCACCTATGTGTGGCGCCATCGTATCTATTCCTACACTTAATGGAGCATTTCCTTTTGTCTCCGGATATTCCGGTTGATTAGAATCTGACTTCTTTCTTCGAATGTCATTTTTGCTTATCGATGATTCCTTCATATCAATACTATCACTTGAAGATTCAATCATGCATAAGCACTCCTTTAAAGCCTTTATCAGATCCATACGATTCTTTTCATTCTCCATAATCTCATCAGTACAATTTCGTTTAGATGGATACTCCGATATCTCATCTTCCAACTTGGGTTCCTGAACATGACGTTGACACTCTTCTCTATTGCACAATGCTATCCAATTACAGACACATTCCGTATCCCGATAATCGACATAACACCCTTGCACTCGTGCTACATAACCATCTGAACTATAAAGCATATCTCCTTTTCCTGAAAGAAGTTCTGCGCCCGACACATCAAGTATTCTCCTGCTGTCTTCGGCAGAACTGACCTTACAAGATATTCTCGTTGAGAAAACCGATTTAACAAGTCTGGTAACAACACTCTCAGATGTATCCCGAGTAGAGATGACAAGATGTATACCAACCTTATGTCCCGTTTGCGCAAGATGATGCAAAGGAATTTCAAAATGCTTACCATATATTTTGATTAATTCACTGAATTCATCAATCACCACTACAATATATGGAAAATAGCACTTATCATTTTTATTTATTCTCTCCCATTTTTTTATCATCTCATTATACTCATCCAATCCTTGATCTGCTAAAATATCAAGTCGCCTATCCATTTCTTCACAAAGTGAATATAATGTGCTGACAGCTTGCGCATCTGAGGTAATGACGCCTTTATCCGGAGATTCATTATGATAAAGGTATGGGGTATCAATCTTATTATACACTCCAAACTCCTCATTCTTTGTGTCGATAAGAACTAATTTTAATTCTGTCGGGGTCTGGGAATAAAGTAAAGATATGATTATGCAGTGCAGCAACATGGATTTCCCGCTCCCTGATCCTCCATTGATCAAAAGATGCTGCAGGCAAGTCAGTGACAATCCAAGAAGTCTATTACCTTTTGTAGGCATCCCCAACGCTATCGGAAGTCTCCCTTTGCAACTCTCAAACGATTTGGTCTCGAGAATGTCCCTTAGATATAGATTCTGTCGGTCATGTCTCGGCACTTCTATCGCCATAAGCCGGTTGTCGCTGACAAGCGATACTATACGGAGCTTCCCATGATCAGCCAGGCAATCGCGTATAATGTCTATGTCAATTCCCTCACTAAGAACTATTTCAAAGTAATATACCGATGGCCCGATTACGACAGGGTACATCTTTTCTATCCTGATTCCTTTGTCATTGAAGATCATCGTAATCAAACTCCTTATGACAATAATTACCGAATCAGAATATAATCTGCGGACCGGTCGCTTCTCAAGCAGATCCAACGGTGGAAACATATATGAATCCTTCATAATTACACATTCTTTTTCCCACAAAGTTATATCTTTCTAGCCTAAATAAAAATTAATACCTTGACCCAAGAATATGTCTATTCATTAGTTTGATTTCTACTCTTTATGAAAGCCTCAAATTTCCTCATTATCTCCAGAAGTTCAGTCGGCAATCGCCTTTCGCACTCCACCGCAATATGCTCCGGTATCGGATAGACACACGCCGCTATTCCTCCGGCAATAGCCGCCTGAGTATCCGCATCCCCACCTAATGACACCGCCAACCTCACTACATCCTCGAAATCCCTCCCATCAAGAAATGCTATAATTGCCTCCGGCACTGAACCCTGGCATGTGCTGTCCCATTTGTATGTTGGTCGTATCTCGTCTATAGTCCTTGACATTTCATATCCGAATTTACACTCAATATACTCTCTTATCACGTTTTTAGCATACCCGTTATTCGCCATCCAAACTGCAGCCGCTACTGCCTGAGCACCCTTTATACCCTCAGGATGCGAATGCGAAACTTCCGCTGACATCTTGGCTCCTTCCAATGCATCACGAAGCGTCAAAGCATACAGACCAATCGGACTTACTCGCATAGCAGCGCCATTACCATAACTCCCATAAGAATGTGACTCCTCTCGCCATAACCATGCATTAAACATACTCCCATATCCGGCACCTGGATATGCCCTTCCAAGCTCCTTCATACACATTACAAGCTGCTCCTCATTATTTCTCTCTGCCTCACAGCGGTATAGCCACAGGGCCACCGCAAGGGTCATTACAGTATCATCCGTAAATCTACTTTCTTCCGTAAATAACTCAAAATCATAATCCTTTCTCCTCGTGAACTCATAGCTCGATCCTATGATATCACCCGCTATCGCTCCTAACATAGTTACATATTTTTTATCTCATAATAATTCAAGAAGATCAGTAAAAGAAATTGTCCTTTCCTCCAGTTCCTTAAGTTTCTTCTTATATATACCTTCAAGACGTTCACGAAAACTGTCTGATACCGGAAATGAAGGCTCGGAAATATCTGAAATTCGAGCATGACACCACTTATTCTCCAAGTTTAGCAAGCGATATTTAAAAATCGTCCGATCCTCTCTCTCATAAGGGGCTTTAACAACTATTGCCAGTTCTACCGCCGACATCTCTGGCAAATGATATTCCACAATCATCCCTGGCACAAACGTTTTTTTTTCAGGTTCTGACTTTGCTCTATATACCTCTTCCCCTTTGGAGTTAAATATCACAAGATCCAAATAATCGTCATTACCATATATCCTTCCAAAGGCCAGCTGATATACCTTTATCCTGTAAATAGTCCTCTTCTCATACTCCACCGCACAATTTATGTCATCAAGTACTGCAGACCACTCCGATTCATAGATTGCATATACTTTGTCAAACTCCGCATGCTTCTCGCCTATATACGGAATACATTCTCTGTCTTCCGGATCCTCTGGATCCAAACAGTCATAATATTTAAAGGCATAGACCTCCACGCGATAAAGCGACGGAAAATCCGATTCTGACTTATCCTTCGTTTGTTCCTTAAATTCCTCAAATGTCATATTATTTCTTTTTTATCAAAGTTATATATTTTTCTACAAAATTACTGCTTTTCGTACTCAATAAAAATTAAGAACTTGACCCATTTTGTCAAAAGGTCCTGCGGCAAAGCCACAGGACCAAAAACTAATAATCTCTCGTTGACAAAGACGAAAAAGTCAATATTTAATCTTTTATATTTAATCTTTTATCTTGCTTTTCTTCCTTCCACGGAATCTCATAGAGCTCCGGCTCCGGATACTTCCCGGGATTCTTTGCCAGATCCTCCAAAAACTCACGGTAGATCAAAAAGGCTGTCCTTCCCCTTTCCACATCGTCATACGATAAGTCCGGAAAAGTCTCCCATTCCAATTCATGCTCTATCCTTTTCTGAAGCTTGTCAAGAAAAGGCCTGACATTATGGCCATTCCTAATATAGCCTCCAATACGGTCAAAAACCTTCTTCTTTTGAACTCGTCTGATCAAAAGATTGTAAAGTCTTCTCATCTTACAGCAGTATGTATTGATTGTGGTCGGTGTGTATCCTTTACCCTTATACTTCATATACTGACGAAACCAATTGTGCATAGGAATTTCATGGAAATAGTAGGAGGGATCATCCTTTATCTCGACTTTCATTCCGTAGCTTTCACGCTGTATATCTATTCTCCATCTGATAAACCGGCAATAGCATTGGAAAGCCCTTGCCCAATCCTCTTTCGGAGCCGGTTTTGACACTTCCATTTTAAGCATAGGATTGAACTTACTGAGTTCAAAATCATCTCCGAATTCAGCTACCGTCTGAGTATATGCCACAAGTGTCTCATAATTATCCTCCAGCCTTGCGATCCGACGTTCCGGCTCGCGGGGATGCGAGAAAAACGCATTCCTGAGGTTCTTAAATAAGGCATCATCTTCCGCAAACATCGTCTTGAACGCAGTGCGGATATTGGACACATACACCTTCGCGGAACTCTCGGTAAGTCCCTCATGGTTGACACACCAACGTATGAATGCCCAGAAATCGTAAGGCAGCTCATTGTTCCCAGGACCCGGATCCTGAGCATAGACTCTCGGTCTTCCCATAATTATTCGTCTTAGGTGAATTAAAATGATGAAAATTTAGAAATTTCCTTCCTTTTCTATATATCCTGAAAATTTTTAAATTATAAACGGCTTGACGTTAAAAAATCCTAATTTGAACGTACCGGGAATTTTTGCATGAGAATCCAGTATTCTACGAGAATAAACTTGTCATATGATGTTATGACCTAAAAAATCCCTAATGCCTCTGCAAGCCCTTCTTCAATCAGCATACGATTTCCCGCATTTGCAACCGTCCATTTCGGAAATCTCACAGCATACGATTTCTTCCGATATTCCCGAGCAAACCTCATAGTATGCAAGCTCCCGCTCTGTGCCGGACACTGCGCAAGAATTACAGCATTCGTCAATGCTGCCTGCAGCCTGTTGCGAGCCACAAGCCGACGGGGATTCGCCTTGACTCCAAACGGCTGTTCGGAAAGCATCAGCCCATCAGAAGCAAGTATCTGCTCCATCAACCTGACGTTTTCCTTAGGATGACATATGTCAAGTCCATTGCCGACAATCGCGATAGTCTCTCCACCTGCATCAAGACACCCCTTATGGGCGGCGGTATCGCACCCGAGAGCCAGACCACTCACTATGACGTTCCCCTCCGACGCATACTTCCGCCCAATCCGATAAGCCGCATCATTACCTTCATTGTCTGCCGCACGCGCCCCTATCACGGCCACCGCGTTGGGACGCGTAAGCAACCCGACATTTCCCTTGCAATGTATCACAGCCGGACAATCACCACCTATCTTCTTCAGCCGATCCGGAAACGCCGCCGCATGCCAAGGAATAGACACGACTCCCTGCTCCTCCTGACGGTCAAGCAAAGTATTTGCCCTATCGAGCATATCCTCCAGATCCGGGTTCTGCTCCAGCATCCGATCGAAATCATCCAGATGCAACTTCCTTATCTCCGCATCCTTCATTCCGAAAGCCTGCAGAGCCATTATCTCATCTACATTAAGCTGTTCCATAACTTCAAAACATTTTAGACAGCAAAGTTACATCTTTTTTCCCTTAAATAAAATTTAAGACCTTGATTGCAGTGTTGTTATCTCTACAATCTTAATAAAAAGCGTTTAGTCATTCAATATAAAATATCCGAAAATATTGGCTAAATCAATTATTTACATTATATTTGCAAACAAAATGACAACACTATGGAAGCAGCAATTCAAAAGAAGGCCACAATGTTCCGTTTGAATGTGGATTTAATTGAGCGTCTTAAGGAAATGGCAAAGCGCGAGCATCGCAGTCTCAACAATTTCGTTGAGTGCGTGTTGCTTGACGTGGCATACAATGAACCAAATGAACTGACAAAGGCAGCCATTGAAGAGGCACGAAGTGGAAAGCTCCGGGATGTCCCCTCCGTTGACACTTCCTCAGTAGAAGCCTTGTTTAAGTCAATGGGATTATGAAGACTCTTAAACCATCAACACAGTACAAGAAGATAGATTTGGTCAGACTTGGCTCTCACTCAGAACTTTTCGGCAAAGGATTAAAAAGATAGGTATCCTCCAAATCCAAAATTTAAGCCGCTTTTATGGTTATACCTTCCCCAAAATTGACCTAAATCTTGGATTAGCCCACTTGTCATGAGTATTGGACCGCGTCTCTGTAGACGCAGTCCGAAACTGAATACAATCTTTATTTCTTCTTGGAAGTCGACTTTTTTGAAGTGGACGAAGCCTGAACCTGCTTGAATACCATAGCCTCGTTACCATAGGAATCAAATGCTATAAGCACAGGTTTGCCGTCCTGTTCACTGATTTCCATGTAGGTCATGTCTCCCGTAGAATCATATATGTTCATATAATCTCCCGAGATCTCCCAATGCATTCCATTGTCGGATTCAGGTTTCTGACCCTGAATTGAAATAGTTGCCGACATCCGGTTGTTGGCCTTGAAACGATAGGTTATCGTCACCTTCGTACCGCCCATAGAGCCACTCCCACGGAAAGTTTTCCCCGTGAAATCATATGCGAAAGAAGCGATAGTCGCCACCACACATAATAAGAATACTAAAACTTTTTTCATGTATCAATCAATAAATTAAAATATTCATCTTTTTCAAGAGACCGGTGCTTTCTAAACGCTCTTTACGTATCCCCGAGACATCAACGTACATCCCTCGATGTCTCGAACACAAAGTTAAGAATATTATTCCTTTCCTATAGATAAAACTTCAGAAAGTCCATCTCCCTCATTACTGTGTTGAGGGCGTAAGCCCGAAATCAAAAGAAATATTTATTTTTTCTTTGATGCTTTTTCCACCGCTTTAGCAAAGGATTCCTTTAGTTTAAGCCATGCTTCACTTTGTGTTGCTTTTCTATATATTTCTCCAGCATTAACGGTCCTCTTCATTTTCTTTGAGTACGTTCCGACCCCTGATTGTGTCACAGATCCATATGCAATGCGATCTACAGTTATATTATCGAGGTTGATAAATCTTGGTATCTTAGTTCTAATGGCATTAACCGATTGCAACACCCTTTCAGGCTTTTTTACTTTTTTATTTATAAATTCATAGTGACCATAGTTATCAAACTTCATATTATCTGCAACCGCCCATAGGAAAAAATCCTCATCGGTAATTTCTGAAAGATTTGAAATAGGAGTACCGCTATATAGACCCATTAACCATGTATACCATTCTATTTTATTATTAATATCTCCAGCATTATATATTGACATATAAGAGGATTTTAAATTCTGAATCGTATTGGTTTCAATCTCAAAAGAGCCTTTGCCATCACCATCTCTTCGATCAGAAGTAATTGTATATTTTATATCTTCCGCAGGTAATCCTGGATAACATAACAAAGCCTTTTTACGAATTTGCTCCTTGTTCTCAGCCCCCCAATTCAAAGCTTCGGCTTCTGCAGCGCTCAGCATGTCGATGGCAGCCCTATATTCATGTTGGTTGTAATCGAGGTCGTCAGTAATATTCTTTATAACAAGTTCCAAATTAGGTTTCAAATAATCATCCGATTTATGAGTATCCGCGAACTCTCCAATATCCTGGCGTTTACTTAAATAGCCCAACCACGCTTCCTTTAACTTAGGCGCATTAAGATTGACATGTTTATTTCTGAAGAAAACTTCTTCTTCCTCTGTCAATTTAAATGAATTTTTAATGGAATCTCTGGCAAGCTCAAGGTCTTTAATATAGCCATTATTAATCTTCTCAAGAGAATTCCGACGTTCTTTCTCTTTTTTCTTTATAATTTCTTCTTTCATTTGTTTGACATAGTCCTCACTTCCAAAATAATTTACCTCAAACTCGTCTTTATTACCAAGTGCATATTGTATCTCTGAGGCTGTTTCATTAGATGACGCTGTTGGCATATAAAGCAGCCACTCTGCCATACGACGTGGGACTAAATATTCGCTGAATTTTTCCTCATACTGAAATCCATAGAGTGGATTATCATCATCCTTAGTGAGCCCGAATTCCTTTTTTATTTCACCATCCTTAATCAATTCTATATCGGCATTTGATGATAATTCCCAACCTTCAATTGTTCCATTTGAGTTAGTTGTCACATAACGAGTTACAATACCATCTGTATACGTAGTTTCGTAAACTCTACCATAATCCTTTATCTTTTCATATTCGGGAACTCCTTTCCTATATTTGATTGTATAGGTTGGAAGTATCACCTCGTCACCTTGACATACCCAATCCCCGTCTAGAAAGCCGTTATCGAACTCACCCTTGACTGACATATTATCATTTGTGATTTCTGAGCTGTATTTCCATCCGGAAGATGTGTAAAAGATATTTCTAAAATTAAGCTTCTGATTATAGGTATAAGTTCCATGCAGCACGCCTTCACGATAATTGCGTACCATTGTGATGGTTCCTGTTTTAGCACTATTGGCGTCCTCCGGAATAAAATTATTAAATGTGATATTCGCTGTCCATGTGCCATTTCGCTTGCCGTTTTTCATAGGTCCTGAAAAAGATCCCTGCGCGGTTCCTCCATTACGGCTCTTTTGCGACAAGTTCAATTTATAATGTGTCGGAGTAACAGTAGCAGTGATTCCATCACCCAACTTGAAAGTCTCGCCATATGCAATCATAGTTGCAATCAAACAAAGAATAACCAACTTAGTCCTCATAACAATCGTTGTTTATTTGTTAATAGCATAATTTATGCTTGCCGCAGTCTCCCCTCCTTGGCTTTATTTAGGTCAGCAATAAAAAAGCGTGGGATCCGTACTCGTCACCGTCCCACTGCTTGAGGCTTCTGGCATTGCCCTGGTCGTAAGGACGGCAACGCAGAAGCCCACGCTCGTATATGCAAACTATGCCTTCGGCTGTCGCCCTCTTCTCAGAGAAACACCACCGAAAGCATGACATTACATCACTGCGGGCATCTACAGATGCCTTGTCCTTGACGACCACTGAAATCTGCCAGAATTCCAAACAGTCAAGAGACAAGCGCTTCGTAAACGCTCTTTATGTATCTCCGAGACATCAAAGGATATACCCTGATGTCCCGGACACAAAGTTACGAATATTATTCCGTTCCTGCAAATAAAATTTCAGAAAGCCCATCGCCCTCGGCACTGTGTTGAGGACGCAGTCCGAAAAAAGCAAGCCCGTAATAATAAAGCATCACATCATGGCCTTAGCCATCTTTGCAGCTATCTTATTCAGACGTGCCGCCTGCGCAGCAGTGAGGTCGGAGCCTGCATTCTCAAGCTTCTTCTGAAGTGACTCTGCAGACTCAAGAAGCGAAGCATATTCCGTAACTGCGCTGATGTCGCCTGCCTGTGCCTTCTTGGCAAGTGCCACCACCTTATCGCAGTATTTCTCATATTCGTCCAAGACCTTATTCCAGTCCTCGCTGCTTGATGATGACGCCTCAGTTGCGACTTCCTCCACTGCTGCGACTTCTTCCGCTGCGACAGCTTCCTCCGCAACTTCTTCTGTGGCGACAGTAGACGATGAGCCCCAATCTTTCTTAGCTTTTGAAGTAACCCTGAACTTGGAGATCTTCTTTATATCCGAATCATCCATGCGCTCATACATTTTCAATTCCAG
>CAMWSM010000089.1 GCA_947176915.1 uncultured Porphyromonadaceae bacterium
AAAGGCTTGCGATCACGGTTATCCCTGTCAAAAGGCTTGCGATCACGGTTGTCCCTGTCGAAAGGCTTGCGATCACGGTTGTCCCTGTCGAAAGGCTTGCGGTCATGATTTGCCGGCTTAGTCTGAGGACGTGTGAAGGTAGAAAAATCGTCGTCGTCATCATCACGTGAGTAACCACCGCGTGGTGCTGAATCGAAGTTATGTTTCTTATCGTCGCGTGTAAAGGATTTCTTCTTTTTATTGCGATCGTCGGTCATTCCTTTGCCGCTATTGAACTTGCGTGCCTGTTTCTCCCAGTCATCATCGGAAATATGACGCACTTTCTTCGGTCCCTGCTCCTTTTTGGCAGCAGGATTGCTTACAGAGCCGCCGTCGGCACGGAATTCAGAATATTTGCCGTCGAACAGCACATACTCTCTCAAGCTGCATTCCAGGCTGCCGTTGTGAAGAGGAATCTTTATGGAGGGCTTCAATCCTATTTCAGCAAACTGCTCATCCTTATACCCGATAATCCAGGCATGCCATCCCTTGAAATATGATTTGAGTGTAGAGCCTATATTCTTGTATAGGGCATTTATATTTTCGGGACGAAGACGCTCTCCATAGGGTGGATTCGTAACGAGTATCCCCTCCGGAGCATTATCTGTCCAGTCGGTTACGGACTTGCACTGCAATTCTATCATATCGTCTACTCTTGCCGACTTGATATTTTTACGTGCGATAGCCACTGCTTCCGGGTCGATGTCGCCTCCGTATATCTTATAGGCATACTCCCTTTCGGCAGAGTCATCGTTATAGATATCCTCAAAAAGCTCCTCATTGAAATCGGGCCATTTTTCGAAAGCGAAATGCTCGCGATATATTCCGGGATTTATGTTGGCGGCAATCAGGGCAGCCTCCACGAGGAATGTTCCGGAGCCGCACATAGGATCTACAAAATCACTGTCGCCGCGCCAGCCGGTCTTCATGATTATTCCGGCAGCCAGCACCTCGTTGATAGGCGCGTCCGTCTGCTCCACCTTATAGCCTCTCTTTGAAAGGGGCTCGCCGCTTGAATCGAGAGATATCGTCACTCTGTTGTCGGAGATATGGACGTTAAACTGTATGTCAGCGCCAACAAGACGAATGGATGGTCTGCGGCCGTATTTGTCGTTAAAATGATCGACGATGCCGTCCTTCACACGATATGTAACGAATTTAGAATGGTTGAACTCCGCGCTATTCACCGTGGAATCTATCGAGAATGTGGAGTCAACATTCATGAATTGCTCCCAATCCATTTCACGGACCTGATCATACAGATCATCGGGGGAATCGGCAGTGAACATCACAATAGGTTTGAGGATTCTCAGAGCAGTACGGCAACAAAGATTAGCGCGATACATCACTTCAAGATCTCCCTCAAATGTTACCATTCTCAGACCAATTTCCACGTTTTCGGCTCCAAGATCTATGAGCTCGTCGCGTAGCACATCTTCAAGACCCTGAAAGGTCTTTGCCACCATCCGGAATTTACTTTCCATCATCAGATTGTTAACAAACTGCCCCGGGGAGGGCAGCCTTCGGTTTATGACTGTTTAAGGTTATCAGATATTATAATAATAAACTCATGTATGCATTAAGGAATCATCCCTTCAAATGAGATTGTCGTGCCCCCCCTTTCATCGGAGCGCGGAGTATGTGTAGAGGTAAAGCCGTCAGGATTCATAAGGCGCGAGAGCTCTTCGTTAAATCTGGGGTCGCGATTGAAAGTGGGGACACTTTCAATCAGGGCGATCACTTCATGATTATCGAGCTGAGAGGGCTTGAGGATGGCATACTTCATTCTTGCTGCCGTGCGTCGCTGCTTGATGACTTTGTCTGAGCCATAGAAGTCGGCAATTCGCTCGGTGCTCTGTGCCTTTTCCTCTTTTTCCGCTTCATGCTTGGGCTCGCTTTCAAACACTATCGCTGCGCGATTCTTTTCAGTTGCCTTTGCCGGGTCTTTTTCCCCCTCTCTCAGAGTGAGGTCGAATCCGGAGGCGAGCACTGTGATCTTCACCTTATCTCCAAGTTCAGGATTATCACCGATGCCCCACTTCACGTCGATGCTTGATGGAAGCTTGGAGGTGAACTCAGTGATTTCCGCGATCTCCTCCGCACGCAAGGCATTTTTGGATTCACGCGAACAGGTGAATTTGAAAAGCAGACGCTTTGATGTGTTTATATCGTGTTTCTTGAGAAGAGGGGAGTGGAGAGCATTATGGATAGCATTTGAGATGCGGTGTTCCCCCTCTCCGTATGCTGTGGAGATAATAGCGGTGCCACTATCCTTGAGCGTTGTCTTCACATCCTGGAAGTCGACATTGATGTAACATCTTTCCGATATTATGTCGGAAATGCTTCGCGCAGCATTAGCCAATGTGTCATCAGCCTTTTCGAAGGCATTGAAGAAATTATAGTCGGGGTATAATTCAATAAGATTCTCATTATTGATTACGAGCAGTGCGTCGACATGCTCTCTCATAGAGTCAGCACCGTTAAGGGCTTTAAGGATTTTCTTTTCCCCCTCAAACATAAAGGGGACAGTTACGATTCCTATCGTGAGCATTCCCGCCTCTTTTGCAAGGCGTGCCACTACGGGCGCGGCTCCGGTGCCTGTTCCACCCCCCATTCCTGCGGTGATGAACACCATTTCTGTTCCGTCCTGAAAAAGAGCCTTAATATTTTCAGAACTCTCCTCGGCACATTGTTTGCCTATTTCAGGGTTGTTGCCTGCTCCTCGTCCTTTGGTAGTGTTCCAGCCGAGGAGCAGCTTTGTAGGAACCTGCATCTCGTTGAGATGCTGTTTGTCGGTGTTGCACACCACGAAATTCACATTCGGAATGTCCTGGTGGAACATATAATTGACAGCGTTGCTGCCTCCTCCTCCGACACCAATCACCTTAATAATCGAGGCATTGGGATCGTCAAGGAAGTCAGGATCGCCTGTGAGGTTGTATATCTCGTTGTTATCGTCCATATCGGAATATTCTTAGAGATTGAGAGAGTAAAATGGATAATTCAGGAGAGGGTAGGTCAGGATTATTACTCCATAAGTTCGGAATCATCGTCGGGTCCACTGAAAAGATTGCTCAGACGTCGGGAAAGTCCATCGAATATGCTTCGGCGCTTCTGGCGCGGTCGTTCCTGTTCCACCTCCTGGTCCGGCTCTGTAGGAACAGTGCCTGTAACAGGGACCTCCTCTACAACCGGGATTTCAAGACATTCACGGTTGCTGAGGGTTGCTCCGGCATACATTACGCTGATCACTTCGATAATATCTTTCTTGATAGCCCCCGGATCCTGTATCACCACATAAGGGGGAAGTTTCGCTTTCCTTACGGGGAGTCCGCTCTGTTGATTTATGAGATCCGTCATCTCATTTAGTCGGGAGCCGCCTCCGATGCAGATTATGCCTCCCGGAAGGTCAGTTTCCTTTAAGCCGGCATATTCAATCTGCTCGATGATGTTGGCGACAATTTCCTCGGCACGCGCAACAATCAGATTGTTGATGTCGGATTGTTTTATGCCGTTTATGTTTACTGATGATCCCAGATCATTTGGAAGAGCATGGCCCGAGGTGATTTTTATATCTTCGGCGTGTTCTTCGAGAAGATTCTTTGAGGTTATGTCGCGTGTAATATTTCTTCCTCCCAAAGGAATAGTTGCGAAATAGCGGAGATAGCCCTTACGATAAATCGTAACGGTTGAGGTCTCCGCTCCTATGTCGACGAGCATGCATCCGAGTCTTTTCTCGTCAGGGCTGAGAATAAGGTGTCCGGTTGCGAGAGCCGTAACGACAAATCCCTCGATACGAATGTTGAGCTTGTCGAGAATCGTGCGCTTTATATTTCTTTTTATCTCGGGCCGACACACCACAAGGTCGAATGTAGCTGAAATATGGCTTCCAATAATACCTTTCGGATTATGCATCTCTCCGTGTCCGACTTTATAGAATCTGGGGACAGCATCTACCACTTCCAGGGAAGAGTCGATGGCATGGCGCATTGCATCCGTACGAAGTTTTGTTATTATCTCGTCAGAAATCTCCGTATCCGGAGGCAGGTTCAGTTCTACAGTAGTGGAGATGCTTCTCAAGGATCGTCCTGAGAGTCCGACATAGACTCCCTTTATTTTCCGAGGCACAATCCCTGTGCGCTGTTCCAGTCGGTTAATAAGCTTCATCACCCTTGTTGAGGTTTCCTCAAGGTTCTGTATAATGCCATATCTGACGGCATCGATGCAGTTTTCCTGTTCCACAGCGATGACGTCAAGCTGACCCTCGCCGGAAGTTTTTCCGACGGCGGCGATTATTTTTGAGCTGCTTATTTCAACAGCGGCGATATATCTCTCACTCATTGTGTGATGTTGTTCTCATTATTTTAAACCGCCCGCAGGGAAGGAAAGTTCGGAAGAATCTATTCTTCATGTTCATCGAAGAGTTCAGAGAGGGTGGTTTCGTCAGGGTCAAAATCATTTTCATATATTGCCCCGTGGTTGCCTCCGCTCTTGTCTCTTTTCGAAGCCACGACCTGGCCGTCGAATTTTACGGATATGGTGTCGTATGTTTCCCATCCCTTGTAAGGGAGCACTTTCTTATACATAGCGATTATTGCGTTTCTTTTCTCAACAAGACGGTTTGTGTCGCCAAGATTAATGACGTGTCCGTGGATGCGCGGGATAAGGAATATATTGTCCTGGTCCTTCACCTCGATCATCGCCACGACTTTGCTGAGAATAGGGTCTTTTTCCACAAATTTTGTTACGGAGAGAAGACAGCGAGGAGGGAATTTCTCGGAAAAATTTCCCGAAACCACCGGCACATCCACAAAGAAGGAGGCTTTGGATTCTATTCTTTTCCCATCTTTATTGATGTAGTAGCTTTTGTCGCCGTCGAATACTCTCATAGCAGGCACCATAGGCACCACTCTCACATCCAGCCTGCCGTCGGTATTGACGATGCAGTTGACGCTTTCAAAATTTGAAAGCTTGCCGAGAAAACGCTCTATTTCGCGAGTATTGACGCTGTTGGCAGGCGCGCCGATAATTTTCCCGGGGAAGTGCTTCAGTTCCTCAAGCACTCCGTGGCGGGTGATTGTGTCGGGGGCTCTACCATTCTCGATTGAGACATCAATACCTTTACAGACATTAAGCGCCGCCACTCCGTTAGCCCATATTGTGATACACGCAGCATAGGCAAACAAAGCGGTGAGCAACAGCCATTTGAGTAAGGTTTTTCTCATTCTGAAGCTTAATGTCGTTGTTCGAGAATCTTATCAATCTCAGGAAGCAGACGGTCAATATCGGCTGCCCCGAGAGTCATAAGAAGGTCAAAATTACTATTTTTTATTAAATTTAGCAAATCTTTCCGCTGACAAAAAAATTTTTTTTCTCCTTTCACCATATTGAGAATCAATTGTGAATCGACTCCCGGAATTGGAAGTTCTCTTGCGGGATAGATTTCGGGCATAATCAATTCGTCTGCCTCAGAGAGGGCTGCGGCAAATTCAGGAGCGAAGTCGCGTGTGCGCGTGTAGAGATGGGGCTGAAATATTACTGTCAGTTTTCTTCCCGGATAGAGTTTCTTCACCGATTGGATTGAAGCTCTTACTTCATTAGGAGAATGGGCATAATCGTCAATAAGGGCAGTGGAGCCGTCGCGTCCGTCGCGTATCACTTCAAAGCGTCTTTTCGCTCCCCGGAAAGTGGCGATGCCGTGTTTCACATCCTCTTCGGAGGCTCCCGCGGTCAAGGCGGCTGCCGCAGCTGCCACAGCGTTGTCGATATTAATTTCTACGGGCACTCCCAGCTCAATCCCCTCAATGCGCACCTCAGGACCTACTAATGTGAAAGTCAGGGTGCCGTTGCCGAAAGCTATGTCTTCCGCGTGCCAGTCTCCTTCGGCGCTTCCGCTATAATATTCCACACTTATCCCTTCTCCGACACGCGGCTTTAGCTTAAGCCCGGTGTGTAGAATCAATTTTCCTCCCGGGCGGATAAGTGATGTAAAATGGGCGAACCCCTCCAGATATCCCTCCTCATCGCCGTATATATCGAGATGGTCAGGATCGGTGGAGGTGATGACAGCTATGGTAGGGGAGAGGTGATGAAAGGAACGATCGTATTCATCCGCTTCAATCACCGACCATCCGCTTCCCGGGGATAGGACAAGGTTGCTTCCCGTGTTGCGCAGGACGCCTCCCAGGAAGGCGTTGCAGCCTACTTCCGAATCACGAAGGATGTTTGCTATCATCGAACAGGTTGTGGTCTTGCCATGCGATCCGGCTATGCAGATTGCATCCGTAGAGCGGGTGATTTTCCCGAGAAGGGCGGCACGCTTCACCACTTCGAAGCCATTGTCGCGAAACCAGTTGAGAATAGGACTGTCGGAAGGTATGGCGGGAGTAAAGACCACTAATGTCTCCTCCGGATTGCGGAATGCTTCGGGAATCTCTTCCGCAGAGTCGGTAAATGTTATAGCCACTCCCTCATTTTCCAGTGCCTGTGTCAGTTGCGACGGAGTTTTGTCGTAGCCTGCCACATTGTGTCCTAAGGAGAGAAAGTAGCGTTCAAGATTAGCCATTCCAATTCCTCCCGCGCCGATGAAATATAGATTTCTGAAAGGTGCGTCGGAGGGTGAATGAGATATATTCGTGGTCATATTCTTAATTTTGGGAATTGCGTTTCAGGATTTTCTCCACTTCATCAGCAATTACAGCCGCACTGTCTGTAAGCGCCATGCTCTTTATCTTTTCGCTCATCTTCTTGCAACGGCCCTCATCCTTGATAAGCGCAAGGACAGTATCAACCAGCGAATCGCGGGCATCAATATCCTTCACCAGGATTGCCGCCCCTTTATCTGACAGGGCACGCGCATTAAAAGTCTGATGGTCTTCCGCCACATTCGGAGAGGGAACAAGAACCGAAGGCTTGCCTAAAGCCTGCAGCTCGCTTATGGAGCCGGCTCCCGCCCTGCTCACCACTACAT
The DNA here is from genome assembly GCA_947176915.1 of uncultured Porphyromonadaceae bacterium. Lineage (GTDB taxonomy): Bacteria > Bacteroidota > Bacteroidia > Bacteroidales > Muribaculaceae > Lepagella. The sequence goes on from CAMWSM010000089.1 coordinate 7,010, forward strand.
CCGCGCTGCGGTAGGCGGCTGCCATGTTAGATATGAACGGAGTTACCACTACTCCCTTCATCCCTTTGGCAGCCTCAATGCCACGATTGCCGAAGTTCTTGCCGGTCTGCCAGATCACCTGAATGCCATTATCGACAAGCTTTTTCAATCCTTTTTCAAGGCTTTCATTTACGGTGAGTGCTCCCAGGCTGCCTCCGACAACAAGGAGTGTCGGTTTGTCGGCATCAATACCAAAGCTTTCGCGGGCGTCCTTGCGTGAAATATTGCTATCAAGCAAAGCCTTCCTAATGGGATTGCCAGTCATCACTATTCGGTCGCCGGGGAAGAATCGTTCCATTCCTTCGTAAGCCACACATATCTTATCCGCTTTTTTTGCGAGCAGCTTGTTCGTTACTCCGGCGTATGAGTTTTGCTCCTGCAATAATGTAGGCACCCCTGCCCGTTGAGCAGCCTTAAGGGTCGGACCGGAGGCATACCCTCCTACACCGATCGCAACGTCGGGCTTGAAATCACGGATAATTTTTCTGGAAAGCCTGAGACTCCTGAAGAGTTTTCTGAGCACTCCGAAATTTTTCCATATTTTTTTGCGGAAGAAACCTGCCACCGGCAAGCCGATTATTTCATAACCTGCCTCCGGCACACGTGTCATCTCCATACGGTTTTCTGCTCCTACGAAGAGAATCTCGGCATTGAGCCTTTCGCGTAATTCATCCGCAATTGACAAAGCGGGAAAGATATGTCCGCCGGTGCCCCCACCGCTCACTACTATGCGGGGAGGGCGTACGGGAGATGAGTTTTTATCGTTGACTGTCATTTTGAATTTTCATTTTGAACACCGGAATAGTTTGCAGCTTTCATATCTTCGGGAAGCTCGCGAAGTTCCTCCTTTATTGCCTGCTTGTTGCCGTTGGTTACTGCAAATCGGCTTACGGAAAGCATGATTCCTATAGCAGCCGACATAACCAGAATTGACGTTCCCCCTTTTGAAATCAAGGGTAGGGGCTGCCCGCTGACAGGGAATAACCCCGTAACGATTGCCATGTGAACAAGCGCCTGGAAGACTATCAGCACTGCACATCCCATAATCAGGAAAGCGGGAAATGCTCGCGAACAATTATAGGCGATGCGTCCGGCGCGAGCGAGAAGGAAGAGATAGAGAAGGAGAAGAGCCACTCCTCCCACAAGACCGGTGTCTTCTACTATGATAGAATAGATATAATCGGAGAAAGCGAGGGGGAGGCGAGCGCTTTCACGAGAATTTCCGGGACCCTGTCCGAACACACCTCCGTTTGCCTGAGATATTTTTGCAAAAACAACCTGGCGATTGAAATCGTCGATGGGATCATCAGGATTTACGCCGGCGAGGAAGCGTGAGACACGGCCTTTATGAGTCTCGGCACGTCCGCCACTTTCGTCAACTTGTTCCGTTTGTGACAGGTTCTCAAATTCCGATCCTTTATCACTCTGATATTTAAACACCCAAAGCACGCCGCCCAAAGCTCCGTAAAGGAGAAGAATTATGCCAAGCTTTTTCCATTTCATCCCCCCTATGAGGAACATTGATATGCAGACTCCGAATAGAAGAATCGTATTGGTCAAGCCATTTTTCCATAAGCTTCCGCCGAATATTATCACTACAATCGCCGCCTCAATCATCCCTTTTGTGGTTACTCCTCCGGGTTCCTGATTTCTTCCAAGGATTGTGGCAAGGAGCACCACAACGGTAAGTTTCACGATTTCCGCCGGCTGTATGGTGAAGCCTGCGATATTTATCGCACGTTGCGCGCCGTTAATCTCCACGCCGAATATATTCGACATGAAGAGCAGGGCGAGGGAAAGCACGGCTGCAAACCATGCGAATTTGCTGAAATAGCCATAATGGGTGTTTTGTAGGGCGAGGATAATGACAAAGCCCACGAGAAGGAAGATGCTGTGTCTTATCAAAGGCATATAGACATTATGTCCCGACACTTCCGTGCTGGAGGCGGAGAAAAGCTCTACGACCGACACCACGAGGAGCATGATGTATATGCCCCATATATAGGGATCGGATTTGGGCTTGGCAGCAGCAGTAGGCTTTGTCCGGTCTTTGGAGGTGTCGACAGCCACGCCATCGACAGTTTCATTTATTCTCACTCCCTGAGCGAGGGTTTCAGATGTGTTATTCATTGAGAAGAGATTTCACTTTGTTCTTAAACTGTTCGCCACGGTCTTCATAACTTTTAAAAAGGTCGAAGCTTGCACAGCATGGGGAGAGGAGGACCGTATCGCCCTCGGAAGCGAGACGTCTGCATTCCTCCACCGCCTCATCAAGAGAATGGGTGTCGGCAATATGGCTGACTTTTCCGGAGAAGAATTTCAGGAGTTTCTCGTTGTCTTTTCCCATGCACACAATGGCTTTTACTTTCTCAGCCACCAGAGATTCGATTTCAGTATAGTCGTTCCCCTTATCTTTTCCTCCCAGAATAAGGATCGTGGGAGTGGTCATGCTTTCGAGGGCATACCATGTGGAGTTTACATTGGTGGCTTTGGAATCGTTGACATAACGCACTCCGTCGACAGTGGCTACGTATTCAAGACGATGTTCCACCGCCTCGAAATCTTCCAGCGCCTCACGAATCTTATCTTTCTTGATTTTTAATACGGAAGCGGATATGCCTGCTGCCATTGAATTGTAGAGATTGTGAGTACCGGGCAGGGAAAGACGGTCGCGAGGAATTTCCCATACGTCTCCGGGAGTGGCGAAGTGTATGATTCCATCCTCCACGAATGCCGCTGAATCCTTCTCCCTGTCCATTCCGAAGGGGAGATGGAGAGCCTCGCTTTGCACCAGGCGTATCTGTTCGCGAATGATGGGGTCATCCTGCCAGTAGACAAAGAAATCCTCTTTTGTCTGATTCTGAAGAATACGGAATTTGGCAGCCACATAATTTTCCATCTTATGATCATATCTGTCGAGATGGTCCGGAGTGATGTTCATGATCACGGCTATGTTGGCTTTGAACTGATACATATTTTCCAATTGGAAACTTGACAGTTCTATGACATATATGTCATGAGGATCGGTTGCAACCTGAAGAGCGAGACTTTTCCCAACGTTTCCCGCCAGCCCAACGTCAAGACCCGCCTTTTTCAGGATATGATAGGTGAGGAGGGTGGTGGTGGTCTTTCCGTTAGAACCTGTGATGCAGACCATCCTCGCGTCGGTGAATCCTGCGGCAAATTCTATTTCAGAAAGCACGGGAATATTTTTGGCAGCAATTTTCTCCACCATCGGTGCGTATGGAGGGATGCCCGGGCTTTTCACAACCACTCCGGCATTCAGAATCAGCTCTTCCGTATGATGTCCCTCTTCAAAAGGGATATCGTAGGATTGGAGAAGCTGTTTGTATTTTTCAGGAATAGAGCCCATATCGGAAAGGAACACGTCCATCCCTTTGACTTTGCCAAGCACGGCTGCTCCAGCTCCGCTTTCTCCACCGCCGAGCACGACAAGGCGACCGTCGGTGTCTATTTTATGTTTGTTTATACTCATTCGTTTTTTTATAGGTTATTATTTATAAGCCTTATAAATCTTATAAATCTTATAAATCTTATAAATCTTATAAATCTTATAAATC
>CAMWSM010000090.1 GCA_947176915.1 uncultured Porphyromonadaceae bacterium
ACTCGTGACCCTCAGCTTGGGAAGCTGATGCTCTACCAACTGAGCTATTACCGCGATTGCTTTGCAAAGTTATCAATTATTCTGCATTCAACCAAAAATTTTTTAAGTTTTTTGCTTAGGGGGATATTTTTTTTTAAATTTGCAGAATATTGACGGATTATCCTAATGTCGGCATCCGTAGGTTAAAAACTAACAAACTCAATAATATGACTGAATATTACCTTGCCATTAACGGGCAACAACAGGGTCCTTTTTCAAAAGAGCAACTGCGACAACAAAACATATCTCCCGACACCTTAGTATGGCACTCGGGGATGAGCGAATGGAAAAAAGGACGTGAACTGCCTGAACTTAATGATCTTTTTGAAGAGGTTGTTATAATTGAGGACGCTCCCGCCAACGGTGCTTATCCTCCGCCTCCTGCCGAGGATGCCGGCTGGTTCGCTATGTTGGGTCAGCAACGAGTAGGTCCGGCAACAATTACAGACCTTATCAATTCAGGCTTGAATGGTCGAACTCCGGTATGGCATGAAGGTTATCCGGATTGGATAGAGGCGGGGAAAGTGATTGAAATTTCATCTCGCCTTAACTCCGGACGTCCCTCTTACCGCCAACCGCAGCAGCCGAACTACGGACAGAATCCTCAATATGGACCACAACCGAACTACGGACAGAATCCTCAATATGGACCACAACCGAACTACGGACAGAATCCTCAATATGGACCACAGCCGAACTACGGACAGAATCCCCAGTATGGACCACAGCCGAACTACGCGCAGAATCCTCAGTATGGACCAAACCCGAACTACAGGCAGACCGGTTTCGGAGGATTCAACTATAATAATTTCATGAATAGGAAAGATTGGCTTGCTCCGGCCATCATTGCTACTGTTGTTGGCTTCCTCTTTTCTTGCATAGGCGTTGTGTTCGGCATTATTGCTATAGTCAAAGCTAATAAAGCCAATCAATTATATGCCTCCGGCATGGATTTTGAAGCTGAAAGAGAAAACTCGACAGCCAAAACAATGACTCTCATTGCTTTCGGATTAGCAGCAGTAGGACTGATAGCGACAATACTCAACTTTGTATTTAATTAATTGCCTGCTTAGCCGCTGAATCACCATTTATTAAACTGTCATGATTGATCTCGAAAAGAATCAACCGAAATATTACGCAATGATCGACGGAGAGCGGAAAGGACCCATTCCGCTTGAAGAGTTGCCGGCAGCCGGTGTTCGTCCCACCACATACGTGTGGACAGCCGGAATGGAGGATTGGGAAAAGGCGGAAGATGTGGCTGATATTTGCAGACTGTTCCGCGTGCGTCTTCATGATCTGATGCATCCATCAAGCGTCGCAGCAGAGCAGGCGCGCGAAATTCCTGCTGAAGAACCGGCTCCGGCGCAGCAATCTGCCGGCAGCCTTAACAGATTTATGAGCGATGTAGACCTCCCTACTCTGGAAGAGATCGATGCGCGTGAAAACCATGATAATCCTCCCGCCAACGTGCTCCCACTCGCTATTCTTGTTACTCTTCTATTTTGTCCGATATTGGGTGTTATCGGAGTCTACTATTCTCTGCAAAGCAAGAAAAGCTGGAAAAAGGGTGAAAAGCAGGAAGCCTACGACAACTGCCGTTCGGCAAAAATGTGGACAGGTTTAGGATTTTTCATCGGCATTATCGCCTACGCCTTCGTAATTCATTTCCGTCTATAAAAAACCTCAAAAAAACAGGCACGACTTCTTCAAGTCGCGCCTGTTTTTTTATCATAAATTTTACTTTATCTTACTGATTGCGTCCGTGGCAATTCTTATATTTCTTTCCGCTTCCACAAGGACACGGATCATTGCGTCCGACCTTTGGAGCTGCTTTTACAGGTTGCTTCGGAGCCTCCGACCTACCCGCTCTCTGAGCTGCCTCTCTTTGTGCGGTTTCGCCGGGATAACTGTCGCGAGTGGTGCTGTAGTTAGCGTATGGATTCGGCACAGAGGTAGTTGTGGAGGAATAGCCGGTGCTTATCTGCTGATTCTGACGAGCCTGATAAGCCGCTCTTTCACGCTCTCTTGCCTCTGCCTCGGCTGCTGCGGCAGCCTCTCTTGCCGCCTTTGCCTCCTCATAATCGGGAACTGCCAGTTTCCCTCTCATAAGGGTTGCAACCGATTTTGAATTCATCTCCCACAGCATCTTCTTCCAAAGTTCATAAGCCTCCAGCTTATAGATTACGAGAGGATCTTTCTGCTCGTAGGAAGCATTCTGAACTGACTTGCGCAACTCATCCATTTCACGCAACTGCTCCTGCCATGCCTTGTCGATAGAGGATAGAAGCACTGTCTTCTCCCAAGCCTTTGTCAGAGGGGCACAATTATTTTCATACGCCTCCTGAATATCACATCGGATATTGAACACTCTGCGGCCATCCGATACAGGCACGCCGACAGGACCGGTTGCATTATGCTCCTCGACAAACTCTTTGATGTAAGGCATTGCTCCTTCAGCCATTTTTTGCTTGTTGCGGGCGTATGTATGCATTGCGGCATCAGCAAGTTGATCGGTCATTGCGTTTACATCCATCTTATTATATTCCTCGGCTGTAAACGGAGGCTCGATAGCCAAAGCCTTGAGCACTTCTGCGGATAATTCATCATATCCACCCTCATATCTTGTAGAGGCAAGCTGCTGAGCGGTTTCATATATCATATTGGCGATATCAGTGCCTATACGTTCACCTTTAAGTGCATTCTGACGTCTGCCATAGACACCCTTTCTCTGAGCGTTCATCACGTCGTCATATTCTACAAGACGTTTACGGATACCGAAGTTGTTCTCCTCCACTCTTTTCTGAGCGTTCTCAATAGACTTAGTCACCATCTTGCTCTCAATCATATCACCTTCCTGGAATCCGAGACGGTCGAGAGTCTTCACGATACGGTCGTTGGCGAACAGACGCATTACTGTGTCTTCAAACGATACGAAGAATACGGAGGAACCGGGGTCGCCCTGACGTCCGGCACGTCCGCGAAGCTGACGGTCGACACGGCGCGACTCATGACGCTCAGTGCCGATTATGGCAAGACCACCTGCCTCCTTCACTTCCGGAGAGAGCTTGATGTCAGTACCACGGCCTGCCATATTGGTTGCAATGGTTACCGTGCCTGTCTTTCCGGCTTGAGCCACAATCTCAGCCTCTTTCTGATGATATTTGGCATTAAGCACCTGGTGAGGAATCTTGCGCAACTGAAGCATCTTGGAGAGGAGTTCGGATATTTCAACTGAAGTTGTTCCGACAAGGACAGGACGTCCCGCCTTCACCATATCCTCTACCTCCTGAATTACGGCTGCATACTTCTCCTTCTTCGTACGATATACACGGTCGTTCTGGTCATTACGGATTACGGGACGATTCGTAGGAATTTCAGTTACCTCCAGTTTGTATATGTCATAGAACTCTCCGGCTTCTGTCATTGCAGTACCGGTCATACCGGCAAGCTTGCGATACATTCGGAAATAGTTCTGAAGAGTGATCGTTGCGTAGGTCTGTGTGGCGGCCTCTACCTTCACGCCCTCTTTTGCCTCGATTGCCTGATGAAGGCCGTCGCTGTAACGGCGACCCTCCATGATACGTCCGGTCTGCTCATCGACAATCTTGATTTTATTATCGTCAATGACATATTCCACATCCTTATCAAAGAGAGTGTATGCTTTCAGAAGCTGGTTGACCGTGTGGACACGCTCCGCCTTAACTGAATAATTCTGCAACAGCTCGTCCTTCTTTGCCTGATGCTCCTCTTTTGTTCCCTCCTCATTCTCTACTGCAGATAACTGTGCGGCAATGTCGGGAAGCACAAAAAATTCCGGATCCTGAGTGGTTCCAGTCAGCACTTCGATACCCTTGTCGGTAAGCTCGATGCTATGATTCTTCTCATCAATTACAAAATACAGAGGCTCGACTGCCTTCGGCATCTCACGATTATTGTCAGCCATATATTTTGCCTCAACTTTAAGAAGAAGCTGCTTTATTCCCTCTTCACTCAGATAGCGGATAAGGGGGTTGTGTTTCGGCAAGCCCTTATAGGCACGGAAAAGCGACAGACCACCATCCTCAAGAAGCTGATCGGCAGTAAGAGGTTTCTTCCCCTCTTCGCGATTCTTATCGAATTTCGCAATCTTTTCCGGATCACCGCTCATAGCCGCCGAAATCTTATCTTTAGCTTCAAGAAGAAGACCCTGGACAAGTTTACGCTGAGCCGTTACAACTTTCTCGACATTAGGCTTGAAATCATTAAACATCTGATCATCACCTTTCGGCACAGGGCCTGATATGATGAGAGGGGTTCGCGCATCGTCAATAAGCACAGAGTCAACCTCATCGACAATTGCATAATAATGCTCGTCACGCTGAACGAGATCATCGGTCTGAGTCGCCATATTATCACGCAGATAATCGAAACCGAACTCATTATTTGTGCCGAATGTTATGTCGCAGCGATATGCGCTTCTGCGCTCTTCAGAATTTGGTTCTGTCTTATCAATACAATCAACGGTCAGTCCGTGGAACTGATAAAGCGGACCCATCCATTCGGAGTCGCGTTTTGCAAGATAGTCATTCACCGTAACGACATGCACGCCCTCGCCGGTGAGCGCATTAAGGAATACAGGAAGAGTCGCCACAAGGGTCTTGCCCTCGCCGGTAGCCATTTCGGCAATATTATTTGAAGCCTTGTCGCCATTCATTATGCCGTGGAGCACCATGCCGCCTATGAGCTGTACGTCATAGTGGACCATATCCCACTTCATCATATTGCCGCCGGCAAGCCAGCTGTTCTTATAGACAGCCTTGTCTCCTTCGATGGTTACGAAATCCTTGCCCGCCACTGCAAGCTCACGGTCTGCGTCAGAAGCCGTAACCTCAATGAGTTCATTATTGGCAAAACGACGTGCCGTCTCCTTAACTACGGCAAACACTTCCGGAAGCACCTCATCGAGTCTGCGGGCATACATCTTGAACATCTCTTCACGAAGATCGTCAATCTTTTTCCAGTACGGCTCACGCTTGTCATATTCGAGAGTTTCAATCTCTTTGCGAATTTCAGCCATCTGGTCCTTATAGCCCTTCGCCTCACCACGTATTCCATCGCGTATCACATTGATACGATCACGCAGTTCATCATTGGAAATGCCCTGAATCTCTTCACTGATAGGGTTGATTTCCTTATTAAGGCGATCCCAAAGAGGGCGCACTGCACGCTCGCTCTGATCGCCGAATATTTTCTTGAGTATATTATTTAATCCCATGGATCTGTTAATTTTCTTTTTTAGTATGATTCAGAATCTCCGCGGTCATCTTCCCGGACATCCCGATTATGCTGTCATTCAAGGAGGAGGGGTTTAGACACTGCTCCATTGGGGGAGCGGATTCGCAACACCCTGCTCACTGTCGGAGCAATGGCTGTGGCATCGACCGGGGTTGAGACAATCTTCGCAGGAACTGCGTGCCCCATGAAGAACACGGGAGTCTGCACCATTGCCGACCTTATGTTCTGAGTGTCGTTAGGGAAGCGCGTATCGTCAACGATATTCCATCCTGCATTAAATTCCAAGAGAATATCCCCCCCGGTCTTAGGATCGGTGGCAAGACGCTTCGCCTCCATCGAGGGGAGGGAGGAGGAAATTATGTCGCCCATCGTCAACGCATCGCTGACACCGCTCATCTTGACAAGGAAGTCACGTGAAACCGACGCTACCTCGTTAAGCTCCAATTTCTTCTCCTCAATTTTCTTTCTGTCAAGATATATGTGCCCTTTGCTGTAGGTATCGACATAATCGCCATTGCCATATTTAGCAGCCAGAAATGAGTTAAGCAGAGATAAAGCCCGCTTCACTGAGAATGTGCCAGTAGGAATCCGGTATTTCGCATCATCCTCCACCGAGTCGTCATAGTATCCCGTGGAAGCAAGGTAGATGAACGTATTGTCGAGACCTACATATTTATCTATAGCATCAAATAGACGCGAAAGCTGACCGTCAAGACGCACGTAGCTGTCTTCAAGTTCAAGACGATAATCCCCATCCTTGATATATTTATACGGAGCGGCTGTATAGCCAATATTCAGCATATCTATGGCATCGCCTCTCTGCCCCATTCTCAGATCCTTTATATAGGAGACTGCCACATCCGTAACCTCTGTGTTTACCAACGGGGAGGAGGAATACATCTTATAGACATTCCTGTCTGCTTTCGGAAAAGTATGCCGGAATTCAAACTGACGTTTCTGTGCCGGCAATCCCGGGTAATGCGGCAATGGAAGAGCAGGCTTCCATTGCATCGTGTCGATACGCAGGGTCAGGGGATTGGAGTAGTTACGCTGATTGATCGTATTGGGCACATCCTTATAATAGGTTGATGACGCCCAGCGTCCGGTGTTGTCATTAATCCAGAAAGCGGAGTTGCCGGCATGCCCTGCCATTATTATGCTCTGCTGTGCGTCGGGGGCAATTGAATAGACAAGCCCGAGGGCGGCTCCATCTATTGCCAGTTCATCGCTGATCGTGGAAAGGCGGATATTCGCCGGAGAATATGTCTCGGTTGTGAAATTTCCTATTATCGAAGGGTCGTTGAGAGCCGGGAGCATATCTTTGCGAGCAGGGTCATAGACCTTTGAGGCGGTAACGCCATTCTTGCCGGGATATGCCCCGGTGTATATCATTGCCGTTCCGCTTGCACAATCAAGGCCTGAAACCTTGAAATCAACATCTTTAAGGAACGTTCCATCCTTCATGAGCCTTCGGAACCCCTTTTCGCCGAAGAGGTTCTGAAGATATTCTATGTAGTCGGTGCGCAGTTGGTCAACCATTATTCCCACAACCAGCCGAGGGCGGGAAGGGTCAACGGCAAGAATGGTGTTGATTCCCACCAAACCGCATATCACCGAGGTAATCAGTCGATTCATTTCTTAGTCTGCCTGATTCTAATAGATTTTGAACGCGAAGACCCGGAAGCGTTTTTCCGTATCCTCATATTGTTATAACTAATCTTAGGCGCTATTATTGCGTAGGTTACCGCAAGCATAAGCGTGATGCCCATAAGAGGGAAGAAAGAGGGGTTGGCACTTTGATGCTGGAAAGGCCATACCAGGAGGGTTGAGACTACAGCCACTATATTATACCACGCCATAATCACACCTACCGTCTTTAATCTTTTCAATACCATAGCGACAGCCGTAATCAACTGCATGGGAGAAAGCCATAGCAGGAGCGTATTAGGAGAGGTCGCCTCATGCACTGATATAAACACAAGAAACCATACCAGACATCCTGCCACTCCAAGCAACGCAAACCATAAGAAATAGACCCAGCGGGTGATTTTCCCATTCCTGAAATTGAGGAAACAAAGGCACAACGTCAGAACTGCCAATGCACAACTCACAGGCAATGGTCTGAGCCATGGTGTGCCCGGTCCGAGTGTGGCATCAGGCACACCTTCGAATATGGTTCGGCTTTCCCTTACAAGGGGGCGTCCGTCAAGCATCATGGCTCCATCAACCCTCGTCATCATCTCCACCGGCACAAACATCTCATCTCTTGATGTTATCGGATAATCTATACCCGCACCAAGGGCGATATCTATGCCGAGTTGATACCAGGGATAATCTCTGTTATATTCCCTCATCTCATTTCGGAAACTACCGAAAGCAACAGTATGGGGATAGACAATCGGACTCTCGGAGACAGAATCGATACGGTCCAGGATTCTTGTCGCACAATTATCCTTGACATAATTATAGCGATATGTACGATTCTCAGGAAGAGCCGATTTCTGCAGGCTGGCAAGAAGGGCATGCGCCTCCTTTTGGGTAAGGTTAAGGTCTTGCTCCACCACCTTTGAGCCTCTCTTCTCATATTCCGGAAGAAACCAGGCAAAGGGATAGCCCACACACATATAGTCGGTCTCCCCCTTAACAAAACGGTAGATAAAATTAGGTGCGCGGAAATCGAATACGCCGTAATTCCAAACTGAATCTCTCCCCTCTCCTCTTACACGTATTGCCTCATGTCCGTATAGTTCATACACCTCCGGACCCGGATAACAGGTGATCAGACTGACAGTAAGAGAATCTGCCATGGCAGCCTCAACATCATAAATATCACCTGCCATACGAGGTTTTGCTCCCCCCGGAAGCCACGACAACGCCATGACGATGAAAATCGTCATGGCGCAGATATGTGGATTTATTGATTTTCCTTTCACCGGATTAATATTCGCAATTATTAGGATAACGCGGGAAAGGAATGACATCGCGAATATTCTGCATGCCTGTTACGAAGAGCACAAGGCGCTCGAAGCCAAGGCCGAAGCCGCTATGAGGCACAGTTCCGAATTTTCTCGTGTCAAGATACCAGTCCATGCCTGATAGTCCGAGTTCCTCCATGCGCCCCTTCAGCTTGTCATAGTTCTCCTCACGCTGGCTGCCTCCGATAATCTCGCCGATTTTCGGGAAAAGCACATCCATTGCACGCACTGTCTTGCCGTCGTCGTTAAGCTTCATATAGAATGCCTTTATCTCCTTGGGGTAATCGGTAAGGATCACAGGTTTCTTGAAATGCTCCTCCACGAGGTATCTTTCATGCTCGGAGGCAAGATCCACTCCCCAATAGACAGGAAACTCAAACTTCTTTCCGCTCTTTTCAAGGATTTCGATCCCCTCTGTATATGGAAGACGGACAAAATCATTTTCCACAACAAATTTCAAGCGAGAAATCAGTTCCTTATCGAAATGATCATTGAGGAATTGAATATCATCCGCACAATGCTCAAGCGCATAATTGATGCAATATTTGATGAATTCCTCGGCGAGATCCATATTATCTGCAATCTCATAGAATGCCATTTCAGGCTCGATCATCCAAAATTCCGAAAGATGGCGCGGAGTGTTGGAATTTTCCGCACGGAATGTAGGGCCAAAGGTATATATAAGTCCGAGCGCAGTAGCGCCAAGCTCCCCTTCAAGCTGACCTGAAACCGTAAGGCAAGCCAATTTTCCGAAGAAGTCTTGAGAGTAGTCTATCTTTCCCTCCTCAGTGAGTGGCAACTCCTCCATAGGGAGAGTGGTTACCTGAAACTGAGCTCCTGCGCCTTCAGCATCAGAAGCGGTAATCAATGGAGTATGAAAATAATAGAATCCTTTATCATTAAAGAATTTATGAATTGCAAAAGCCAAGGCATGGCGGATACGCAACACAGCACCGAAAGTATTTGTGCGGGGACGCAAATGAGCCTTTTCACGCAAAAACTCAAGAGTGTGTCCTTTTTTCTGAAGAGGATAGTCGCCGGGCGCCGTGCCATAGACCTCAAGTTCGTCAGCCTGCACCTCTACGCTCTGACCCGCACCCTGAGATGCCACAAGCTCTCCCTGGACATGAATGCTCGAACCGGTAGTGATCGGCTTCAGTTCATCCTCCGGAAATTTTGACAAGTCAAATACGATCTGAAGATTATTTATGGTGCTTCCGTCGTTGAGAGCCACAAACTGAACGTGCTTGTTGCCGCGACGCGTGCGCACCCAACCCTTTACATCCACTTTCTGTCCGGCACCCTCCTGACCCTCTGTCAGAATAGCCTTTACAGTCTTTCGTTTGATGTTATCCATATTTTTTTATTATAAATCTTATAATAAATTTATAAAGCATATAAATCTTATAAATTTGACACACGGCATGACCTGACCATGCCGTGTGTCAATTTATATAGCCTGCTTATTCAAAGCTTCCCATGCGAAGGAAGTTAACTTCCTCCTGTGTGAGATAACGCCAGCGACCACGGGGCAGATTCTTCTTTGTGAGACCTGCAAAGTAAACACGGTCAAGTTTCGTCACTCTATAGCCGAGACTCTCGAATATGCGGCGCACGATACGGTTACGTCCGCTGTGGATCTCAATGCCAGCCTGATTACGGTCGGTCTCGCTGACATAGCTGATTGCATCTGCATGAATCTCACCGTCTTCAAGTTCTATGCCGTCGGCTATGCGCTGCATATCCTCTTCCGAGATATCCTTATCAGTCCAGACATGGTATATTTTCTTCTTCACAAACTTGGGATGAGTAAGTTTTGAAGCCAAATCGCCATCATTAGTCAGGAGAAGAACGCCGGTTGTGTTGCGGTCAAGTCTCCCCACAGGATAGATGCGCTCCTTACATGCGTTCTTCACGAGGTCAAGGACAGTCAGACGTCCGTTAGGATCATCGCTCGTAGTAACACAATCTTTCGGCTTGTTGAGAAGGACATAGCATTTGCGTTCAGGCGTAACAACCTTGTCATCATATTCAACCACATCGTTATGAGAGATCTTGGTGCCAAGTTCTGTCACCACTTCCCCATTTACCTTCACAAGACCCTGAGTGATGAATTCATCAGCCTCACGACGTGAGCAAACGCCGGCATTCGCCATGTATTTGTTAAGACGAATCTGTTCGTTGGGATCAATATCCTCCAATATGTAGTCTATCTGCTTCGGACGCGGAGTAAACTTCATATTATTCTGCTTGCGGAACCCCGGTTGCTGACGGTTGTTGTTGTAGCCGCCCTGCTGACGATTATTGCCGTAGCCACCCTGCTGACGGTTGCCGTA
>CAMWSM010000091.1 GCA_947176915.1 uncultured Porphyromonadaceae bacterium
TTGCCGTAGCCACCCTGCTGGCGGTTGCCGTAGCCGCCCTGCTGACGGTTGTTGTAGCCGCCCTGCTGACGGTTGTTGTTGTAGCCATAACCACCCTGCTGACGGTTATTGCCGTAACCGTTCTGCTGACGGGGCTGATAGCCCTGACGGGGTTGATAGCCCTGACGAGGCTGATAGCCCTGACGAGGCTGATATGCTCCCTCATTATTCTGGGAGAAACCTCCATCTTCAGAGTTTTCAGTCTTCTCAGCGCCCTCCGCATCCGAAGAGAGGTGTTGCTGATAACCTCCCTGCTGATAAGAGGGTCGGTCATAATGATTGTTATAGTTGTTTCTTGAAAATCCTCCCTGGCGATTGTTGTTGTAGCCGTAAGATCGTTGCTGGTAGCCTCCCTGAGAGTTATAGGGTCTTGGTCCCTGAGGACGATCTTGCTGACGATCGTCATTGGGATAATTCACTTTTTCATAGCGGTTTTCTGAGTCCCCGCTCTCTGCAGCACTTGAGGGAGTGCCGATTCTTGGACGTTTAGGTTTCTTTTCTGCTTCCATCTTTAGATATTAATCTCCACCCGAATCCGGTCTCTGCTCCATCACGGAAGACATTCCCGGAAGATGAGTATGACGAGTTTTATTTGGTGTTTTTTTATTATTTAAAGTATTTTGATTCCGTAAAAAAGTTTAAACAACTTCAAAATTAAAATCACGACATCAAAAGATGAGGTCAGATAAAAATCCGACACTCCATCGGGCGCAAAATTAATTAAAAAAAACGTTTTAACCAAAAGGAATCGGAAAAAAGCGCTAATCAAGGGCTTCTATTCCATCTGATATGGCAGAAAAGATGTCATCGACATTCCCTGCGCCGTTTATAGGAAGATATTTTCCATTGACAGAGTAATAGTCCTTCAGCGGGGAGGTCTGATTGCGGTAGACATCAAGACGCTTTTTGATTGTCTCAGGATTATCGTCTGCCCTGCCGGTCTCTTTTCCTCGATTGAGCATTCTTTCAATAAGCTCCTCCTCCGGCACCTCCAGTCCGACTACGGCGTGAAGCTCGGTGCCTCGTTTTTCAAGAAGACCTTTCAATGCCTCCGCCTGGGGAATAGTGCGTGGGAAACCGTCGAAAATAACACCTTTCTTTCCTTTTGCCTCTTTTTCAAGAACCTCATCAAGGATTGAGATCATAAGCTCATCCGGGATAAGCTGTCCGTTGTCAATATAACTCTTGGCAATTTTCCCAAGATCTGTTTCACGACGTATATGGTCACGCAGAACTTCACCTGTGGAAATATGGTGGAGTCCGTACTTATCGATGAGCTTTGCGCTCTGGGTGCCTTTTCCACTTCCGGGCGCACCAAATAAAACAAGATTTAACATGCGATATGGGTTAGATATTAGTTTACGCCTTTAGCGCCACAAATCACAAGCGACACCTTTTTGACGTTGAAGTAATTGAAAATATTTTTATCGGTTGAAGTCGCTTATCCCCGTCAATTCATTCCTTGACAATATAAATATCCTTCAGATTACGCACCTTCCCGTCCAGGTCGAGTCCGTAGCCTATAATGAATTTTGAGGGAATATTAAAAGCGATGTAGTCGGGGGTAAATCCCGTTTTACTGCTGTCTGGCTTATAAAGCAACGTGGCAAATCTTACCGAGGAGGGATTTCTCAGTTTCAGATCGGATATCATCTGGACAGCAGTCAGTCCCGTGTCGACGATATCCTCAATAATCACGACATCCCGCCCGTCAATATCCTCCGTTAATCCTATCAGTTGCTTCACGCTGCCCGATGAAGAAAGTCCATCATAACTTTTATATCTCACAAAAGAAACCGTGCAATCGTTTATTCCAACCTCCCTGATAAGGTCGGCTGCAAATATGAATGCTCCGTTAAGCACACACAGGAAATGGGGACTGCGTCCCGAGAGGTCCTCACGAATCTCTGCCGCAATCCGCTTCACCTGCTCCTGTATTTCCTCTCTCTTAAGATACGGCACGAAAGTCAGCCCGTCAACAATCACTTTATCTTCCATGATAATATTTGAGGTTTCCGATATACCCCATAAAAAGGCATACTCTGTCAAGTAGATGACAAAATTAGCAAAAAGCCTTTGAATATGCAAACACATTCAAAGGCTTTTTGTAAATATCATTTAAGAAGAGTTTTCTTGCCCCCTACAATATAAAATCCTGAAGGCAGCTTTGCTATCTCCTCCGGGGATGCCTGACTCATTATTTTCATTCCGGTCAGGGAATAGACATCTCTGGGTCCCTCCGGCTCTTCATCGGCTATGACCTTTACCACCTTGGCTTCAAATTCCTCATGGCTGAACACACATTTCAACTCTTTTGGATACCACGGCTCTACTATCATGTAGGCGCTATTGGCAGGGATATAGTCAAGAGTCTCGTCAAGAATGAAGCCAATCGAGCCGTCGGAACATTTTCCGAGGATTCGCATTGTATTCTTATCGTTGGGGATACGGTTGACATACTGACCCTTGTTGGCATAACAATTAAAATACTGCCCTTTCAGAAGATTGCCCGGAGCTTTCACCGTCGAAGTTCCCCCTACGTTGAGACGATTGGAAGCTGGATCAACAGAACCACATTTCACAACCAACGGAATGCCTTCCGGAACAACTCCTTCCAGCTTCTTCATTTCAACATATCCAGTGGAGGATTTTGCACACGGATAATAAAATTCCACACCCTTTGAATATACCGATATTGGGAAAGAACAATACAAGGAAGTCCAGTTCCCTCCCCCGGCTGACACTGTGGGCAACACCCCGAAATAATCAGCGGTTGAAGCTGACACAGGAAGGATAAGCCAGTCGCACCTTTTCTGACTTGACACCGAGGATGCGACAGGTGTGCCGAAGATTATTCCTCCCGTAGGTTTTGAAGGGGAGCCTGCATCTCCAAGATATTTGGTCACCCCCTTCTCAGTAGAATAAATTCTATAGACTGTCTGGCTGCCATCCTTGCCGTTCTCTCCAAGAAATATATTATAATTCATCATATTTTTCAGAGAGACGCCCTGAGCTGCAACATTGTAATGGGATCCGGATATATGGGCGGCGTATATAATCGATGCGGGATCATGGCAAACCAGGCTGAAATCCTGCTGCGTAAAAAGTGAGTGTCCGTCTATTTTGCCGGTAACAAAATCAACATACTCGCATTTGTCATCGATAACCGTGACATATCTCTGTGTGTAGACATTCTTTAGTCTGTAATAGCCCGCTTCGGTAAAATCAGCCATTGCCGAACTTACTGTCAGAAGAGAGATGAGGTATAAAAATAATCTTTTCATTAATTACCTTAAATAATATTTACCGAATTAAATAAATGATGCTTCCCAAGGAATATCATCCACTGCATACTGTCGCCAATTATTGAGACATTAAGACCGGCTATCGGTTTAAACCGGACACGTTTAAAGTATAAAATTGGTCATACCAAAGGATTCAACTTTGACATGACCAATTTTTTATATTCTGTCAGCGTGAAATTTCACGTTTTTCAGAAAATTTCTTATTTTGCGATACAGATAGCTACACGGTTCTGTACGGGATCAGGATAGGGCTGATATTCTGACTCACCCATGCTCTTCACTTCGATGCGTGAAGAAGGGATGCCATACTTGTTCATGAGCTCGTTAGCTACAGTCTGTGCACGCTGCTTAGAGAGACGGAGGTTGATTGCCATTGTGCCGGTGCCTTTGTCAGCGTAGCCTGTGATGACAACTTTGCTCTCGGGATTCTCTTTCAGGAAGTCAGCGATCTGCTGAACTTTTGGCTGCTCGCTCTTTGCAACTGTGGTGTTGGAGATTGTGAAGAAAATGTCGCGGCGCATTGTAACTTCCTCTTTCACTACAGGCTTTTCAACCTCTACAGGAACTTCAACGATTTTCTCAACAACTTTCTCTACAATCACAGGTTCCGGAGCGGGAACTTCAATTGTGCGGGTGCGAGTCTCATACTTGGGACCGAATGCATACTTAACACCTACGAGTGCGTTAAAGTACCAGTCAGCGTTGCTGCCGATCTTTGAGTTGTAGTTGTCGCTAAGAGAGTTAGCCATCACCTCAAGACCAACCTGAAGCTGCTCTGTTACGTTGAAGTTAACGTCAAAGCCAATCTGACCTAAGAAACGAGCCTTTGAACCGCTCCAGATATTGCCGAGAACATTGTAATCGGCAGGGACACCTGTCTGTACGGCACCGGGAAGATCAGGAATTACGCCGGGAGCCTTGAGATCAGCTGAAAGCTGGTTGTTAAGAGCGTTTGCCTCTTTGTTGTGGAAGCCGATATTGAGACCGATACCTGCGAGGAGGTTAACCTCAACAAGACGGTTGGGGTTATAGCCGCCGATAAGGTTGGTGAGGTCAACAACTGCGTCTACAGTAGGAGCTACATAGTTCCATTTGTATTTGTGTACACCCTCGAAGTTGAGCACACCCTTGCTCTGCCATGCGTTAACGGCAAGACGAGCGCCGATATAAGGATTGAACTTATAGCCTGCTGCAAGCTGTGCATTGGGGGCAAGAAGTTTGCCAAAAGCGCCCTCTCCAAGTGTCTCCTGAAGACCAATCTGTGCCTGGCCATACCAGTGGGGTTGGAAAACGTATTCAGTGACAGTTTCCTGTGCGTTCGCGCAAAGGCCGCTGAACAGGAGAGAAGCAGTCAGAAGAATTTTATTTAATTTCATTTTTTGATAATCTATTTGGGTTCAATAATACTTGCTAAACTCTCCTTCCGAATTACCTAACTTCAATGTAGAATTTGCGAGAAGAAGTTACTCCGCGATAGTCAAGAGCAGAGTAGAAAAGCTCGTAGGTATAGCCCTTCTCAAGGTTAGAAGCTTCAACCTCTACTACATGACGCTCACCATCAAGGACTGTGTTGATATCAGCACCGCCGTTAGCTTTCTTAAGAAGGCTTTCTGCATTGGATGCTACAGCGCCATTCTTGTAAACATTGGATACTGTAAGAATCTTCTTGTATGCAGGAACAAGGATCTCGCCATTGTAAGAAGTCAAGAACACCTTGAAGCCTTCTGTGCCTGAGTAAACTGACGGGTCGTTTACATCTGTGGAGAAGTGATGGAGACCGCCGTTGTTCTCTTTGTAAGCAGCATAAACCTGGAGATAGTGGTTAGGATCTTTCAGGAAGCTGTTGACACGGTCGATAACATCATTGTAAAGGTCAATGAGCTTGCTGTTGCTGTCAAACTTATCGTTGAAGTCATTCTGAACGTCAGAGATAGCATCCTGAATCTGCTTGTTGACATCCTTAAGCTGAGCGTTGATGTCATCGATGATGCCGTTAACCTGATTAACTACATCCTTAACCTCATCAATAGGTTTCTGGATTGCATTGATAAGATCAGTAAGATCACCTTCACCAACCTGAGCAACAGTACCGTCAGGAAGTTGTTTGAGTACAATCTTCACCGGCTCGCCCTCTTTACCTACTGTACCGATGAGCTTGCCATCCTTGTCATAAACAGGGGTTCCAGTCAAATCGACAACGATTTCATCAAGCTCAACTTTGAAAGCATCATCATCAATTTCGATTTTCCAGTTGTCGTTGCCAAGAGTAAGGGTGAGTTTATCCTTCATCTTGTCGAAGTAGTCGTTGATTGCGTCTTTGATACGGCCGAAAGAGGGAAGCTCGCGATCGATGCTTACACCCTGTGCTGTACCGAAGCTGAGAGGATTCATTGCTGCAACAGCGATTTCATACTTAGAGTAGAGATAGTTGTAAGCAAGGTCAGCTGCTTCAGTTGCAGAGACAGCAGAGTTGTTGATTGAGCCGATCTCGTCAGTAGGATCATAAACGATATTGCCGTTAGCATCTCTTACAACACCGTTCTCTCCCATAGTTGCACCCGGGATAGAAACGAGAGTCTGAGCAAGAGTCTGAGGATTGTTTACGTAACCGAGCTTAAGAGCGTAAGCGGGAAGGTTAGTGTCTACAAGCTGATCATAAACACCTTTTGCTACATTAGCAAGATTAGCCTTGCTCTGATCGTGATAGAAATCTTTCACAGCCTGCTTGAGACCTTCGTCAATAGTAACTTTTATATTATCAAGATCTTCAGCAGTGAAAGGAACGTCGATAACATAAAGACCGTTAGCAGCGGAACGTGTGCCACCACCGAATGTAAATTCTATCTCCTCAGCCTCTTTGAGTTCGAGAGTAGTGGTTACAGCCTTGCCCTCCTTGCTTGTAACGAGAGTTACAGGAAGACCGGCAGCAGGTATATTTGAGGGATTAACCTGAACATATATTTTACCGAGTGAACCCTTGTCAGCATCAGGATTGTCGAAAACCACCTTGTTAGCTGGAAGATCAATAACGCCTTCAGGATCAATGCCCAAATCCCATGCATTTACGCTTTCTACATCAGGATTAGCGGAATTGTATTCACCTTGTGCTCTGGCAGCATCATCGGTATTCGGGAAAGTAACAGCGTCCTTTGCCTCATAGTAGTAGTTGGCGAGGACAGTGCTGTTGATGCCGAAGGGAAGATTGAGAGTGCCGAACATGTTGTTGTAGACACGCTGAATCTCGATGCTTGTTACCATAGAAGCAATCTTGGAATCAAGATAAGCCTTTACTGCTTCAAGTGAGTTGTTGTTATCCTCAATAAGACCAAGAAGATACTCGCGGTCGGCAAGTGTCAGATAATCACCATCCTCAAGAGCTTGAAGTCTTCTTGCGAGTTCAGCGTCCTTGTCTTGAAGCTTGGCTGCCAAGTCCTTCTGATTCTTTAAAAGGTTTGCCTGAAGGCTATCCTCGTTGTCCTTGCAAGAAGTGAATACAGATGCTCCACTTGTTGCAACTGCAAACAACAGCAAGCCGTTGATCAGTTTTCTATTCATTCCGTTAAGATTTGAATTAATGATTTATGTTTTTAATTTCCTTCCAGTTTTTTGCGTCTTCCGACGCCTTTGCCGCACATGGAATCGTTCATGTAACGACATCAAGAGTTGAAGCTACCTATAAGACAAAAAGCGATAACACATTGCACTTTGACTATTCAATCCGCAATGAAAATCGACCGCAAAGGTAAGACTCTTTATTTTTATAAACAAATTTTCACAAAAAAATATTTAATAAAAACGAAATTTTCCCTGATTTATCCTTTTTTGACCAATATATTACCATCATATTTCCGTTTTAGAACATTTTTATTTTCTCACTGTTGCAATTATGGTGAATTTTTCCTAATTTTGTCTTTCAATTATTCGGTTATGATTAAACAACTTATTCTCTCTTGCGCATTTTTGCTGGCTTCCGGTGCGTCTGCATCCGAAAAGCAGGCTCCGAAAGATTACATATATACAGTCCGCACCACAAAGGATACCGTGAATAAATCCCTGAGCGACTCGGCAGCAGTTGCGGCAAACAGAAATGACACTTTACGAAAGTCGCATAAACCCGATTTATCTTTTGCGAATGTGAAGAGATGGTGCAAGGAAAACCATGTCGCCGATAATCTGACTGCCTCCTTCACTTTAGGAACGGGCGGTCTCGGAATTGAGTTAAGCACGCCCCTCACTCAACGGGCGAGGCTACGCACGGGGGTGGAATGGATGCCTGCCTTCAATGTGCCTTTGACTTTCAACCTTTCCTCCTTCTCTGAAAACGGAACATCTACTGATATTTCCCACATACAGCAGATGGTCAAAGATTTGATGGGGCTTGACATCGACGACAAGGTTACTATGGATGCAAAGCCTAATTTACTAAACTACAAACTTCTTGTAGACATATTCCCTCTGAGGCATAACAGGCATTGGTATGTTACCGCCGGGTTTTATATAGGCAGTCCGGTAGTCGGGAGAGCAAAAAACAGTCGAGCGGAGACCCAGACCCTTGTAGGGGTCAATATATATAACAGAGCCTATAATTATTTCACCTCCCCGGATTTCGATCCTTATATGGTTGCGATCGGCAACGGCATCTACCTCGACCCTGAACTCGCCATGGAATATCGCCGCGATTTTGAAAGATATGGAAGCGTAGGGATTCATATAGGAGACTATAAGGATGGAAAGCCTTACCTTATGCAGCCTACAAAGGATGGCCGCGTTACAGCCAAAGCTGTAACCAACAATTTCCGCCCCTACTTAGGCATCGGTTATTGCGGGGCTGTCGATAAGTCAAAACGCCTTGAACTCGGATTTGACGCAGGAGCGCTCTTCTGGGGAGGAGTCCCGGATGTGATTCTTCACGACGGAGTGAATATGACCAAAGATCTTGTGGACATAAGGGGGAAAGTAGGAGATTACGTAAAATTCATGAAAGCACTTCCTGTGTATCCCCTAATAAATTTCAAAATTTCATACACTATTTTCTGACTTATGCGGGCTTCATCCCTCTTCCTGATTGTAACTATTATTTTCCTCGGAGGATGCAATTCTCCAAAACTTTCGAAGGCTGACGAAGCTTTCGATAGAGGGGAATATTTTGACGCACAAAAGATTTACAAGAAGGTTTATAACAAATTGAGCGGAAAGACCGACAGAAAACTTCGTGGAGAGGTAGCTTATAAGCAAGGGTTGTGCTATGAACGCCTCAACATGTCGGCTAATGCCTCAAAAGCATTTCGTAATGCGGAACGCTATAATTATTCCGATTCAATATTATATCTGAAACTTGGGAAAGCCCTTCAGGGAGAGGGGCAATATGCCAAAGCAATCGAGGCATATCAGACATTCCTTCAGTTTTCGCCCGACAATGCCCTTGCTGAAGAGGGGATAAAAGGTTGCCGGAGCGCATTGGCAGCCAACGGCGAAAGAGGGACACGATATGTGGTCAAGAGGTTTCCCCTGTTCAATTCTCCACGCGCTGACTATTCCCCGATGTATCTTGATAAGAATCTCGATCAGATTTACTTCACCTCAAACCGAGAGAAAGCCACGGGTGAAAACCATTCCGAAATCACGGGCATGAAACGTGGAGATATTTTTGTAAGCCGAAAAGATGAGCAGGGACGATGGAAACAGCCGGAAGCTGTGGAGGGGGGATTGAATACGGATGCGGATGAGGGGATAATAAGCTTCTCACCTGATGGACAGACCATGTATCTGACAAGAGCCCGACGCAGCGATTCAAGCGACACGAGTGTGGAAATATGGACTTCACGACGCAGTGACGCGACATGGAGCGAGCCTCAGAAATTCGACATTACCGCCGACACACTTTCAGCTTTCGGTCATCCGGCAGTCTCTCCCGACGGCACCTATCTGTATTTCTGCAGTGACATGCCGGGAGGGTTCGGAGGATTGGATATATGGCGAATCAATCTTAAAGAGCGCGCGGGCAGTCTGGAGAACATGGGGAGCCAGATAAATACGCCGGGAAATGAGATGTTCCCTTATTCACGCACAGACTCCATCCTTTACTTCTCCTCCGACGGACACCCCGGGTTCGGCGGCCTGGACCTTTTCAGGGCAAAACTGAATACTACCGGCGACTATTGGAGCATTGAGAATATGGGATTGCCCATGAATAGCAAAGGTGATGACTTCGGTCTTACTTTCGGCAAAGGAGAAAGCGGTTTTTTCAGTTCAAACCGTAATGATGGAAAAGGGAGAGATCATATCTACTCTTTTGAATTGCCCGACATACATATATCAATCTCAGGATATGTGGTGGATAAGGACGATGAGCCGGTTGCAAACGCCATTATCCGCATTGTAGGCGATGACGGAAGTAATCAAAAGGAGATTTCGCGCGATGACGGATCGTTTCGTTTTAATCTTGACCGAGGGGTGAGATATGTGATGAAAGCGGGCGCGACAGGCTACCTTAATCAAAAGCAGGAGTTTACAAGCGATGCTGCCGAGGAAGACGCTGACTATGAAATTGACTTTGTGCTTGCCTCCATTAATAAGCCCCAGGTGATTGAGAATATATTTTATGATTTCGACAAAGCTACTTTGCGTCCCGAATCAAAAGCAGCTCTTGATGAGCTTGCCGCCATGATGAGGGAGAATCCACATGTTACAATAGAGCTGGGAGCGCATACAGACCGCAAGGGAAGCGATGAATATAATCAGGCACTTTCGGAACGACGTGCAAAAAGCGTAATCGACTATCTTATCGCTGCCGGGATTGAGGCCGACCGACTTAGTCCTAAGGGATATGGAGAGAGTGTGCCTAAAACTGTTACAAAAAGAATCAACAAGGAATTTCCTCAATTTGAGGAAGGAACTATCCTTAACGAGGAGTTTATTTCCACTCTCTCGCCCGAGGATCAGGAGGCCGCGGATCAGATAAACCGACGCACTGAATTTCAAGTGCTCAGTCTGGAATACTTTTGAAATGGGGATTCTAAGGGCGCGGTATCTTTTTAGTGTAGGGTCTTCTTTTCATTTAATTTTCCACATTTTTTAAATGGATTTGAGGTCAGAATTAAAGTTGATTTGTTAAATTGTGTTAATTCTAAAAATTTTTATATGTTATAAAACATATTTTGAAAATTATTTTGTAATTTTGCATCGAGTTTTTCATGGTATTAGATTTTAAGGTTAACACAAGATTGG
>CAMWSM010000092.1 GCA_947176915.1 uncultured Porphyromonadaceae bacterium
TATTTTTTTGATGAATGTTGCAAAAAAGAGGCTGCGCCTATTTTGACACAGCCCCTATTTTTAATAAAAGGGACAGGAATAAATTATTTACTTATATTATATCCCTGATTCTTGAGATAATCCAGAATATTGTATTCCATAGCATGGCGGTAATAATCGAGAATGTGAGATACCCAGTCATTATCAGTTGTGCCTCCTGCTCTGGTTGCATTATAGTGTTTGACAATTTCGTCATACAGTTCGAGATCCTCTACAAGTTTCTTTTCATCCGTGCAATAACGGTTTTTGAAAAAAACTGTTTCGTTAGATTGCTTTGGCTTGAGATCAGGATGCTCACGCGGCACACCAAGTGCGAGTCCACACACGACAAATACTCCCTGGGGGAGATGAAGGAGTTCGGCAACTTTAGCAGGATCAACCGTGCGAAGATAACCCACGCAATTGCTTCCCAGGCCAACTGCTTGAGCTGCTACTACGGCACTCATCATGGCAAGGGAGGCATCAATAATGCCGATGATGGTTCCATCCATTGTATTTGTAAAAGGAGGCACTTCGAGACCTTTCTTTTCAGCCAGACGTGAAATTTTATTATAATCAGAACAGAATATGAGCAGGCGATTGCAGGTCTTTAATTGTTTTTGATTGGTGAGAGCATAAAGTTGCTCTTTAAGCGGCTGATCATCAATGTCTATTACTGAAAATTGTTGACCATTATAACTTGTTGGAGTGTTTCTGATGGCATCGAAGATGAAATTCATCTTCTCTTCCGGAATTGCTTCTCTTTCATATCTTCTGACGCTTGTACGTTCAAGAAGAGATTTTTCAACTGATTCCATAAAATATTATTATATTAATGATTTAAAAATAAGCCGATGAAATGGTGAGAACCATATCATCGGCTGAATAAGAGCCACATCAAAGAATTTGTGATGAAACTCCGAATGACAGGATTTGAGTGCCACCATTTCTTTGTAATCCGCCTGTGCTTAACAAAGCAACACCTTTCGGCGTGGGGCCCGCCATTAAAATAGCAGCTGGTCTCGGTATTTCATATATGTTTGATGAGTTTCCCAAATAAAGCTTTGATGTGGTATGGGATTGAAAAAGCACTCTTGCTTTATTCACTCATGGTTTATTTTTATAACGCAAAATTAATAGAATAGAATTAAATTTGCAAGAGGATCCTAAAAATTTTTTTTAATATATAAGTGAAAAAATATTATCAGGCAATGAAAAGGGGCATTCCCGGCCGATGTAATTCAGGCGCCGGTGCAAAGTCGGGAGAATCCAGAGTCATAACAGAATTTAAATTATTTATATTCTCTTCAATTATGCGCCGCAGAAATTTTCCCCGCAGTTCTTTTAATTTTCCTGCATGAGGCGTTCTCAAGGTTGCATTATCACCCAGTATCTTAAATTCGATTTTTACAACTTTGGCAAAAGCTTTTATTACTTTCCAGTCAAGACATTTCGAAGCATCGGAAGGGAGCAAGTCAACTATCTCTTTCTCTCCTTTTGCCTTTAGCATTTTTACAAATGCAATTGTCAGGTCTTTTTTCCAGAATCTCCACATAGCCTCTCCGGAGGGAGATCCTGAAGATGAGAAATCGAGTCGATATGGCTTAATGATGGATGTGGGATTAAGAAAACCATATAGGGAGGATATTATGCCGATCTTTTCTGAGGCAAACGCCTGCTGTTGCTTAGAGAGTGAACCATATTCAAACGACTTGAATACTTCTCCCGTAAAAGCCTGCAAAGCTGGATAGCCGGTGGTTTTATTATGAAAATCGTAAAATAGGACCTTAGCTTTGGCTGCCAACCCCTGAGAAATACCAATTCTTTCGGCTACCTCCTCAACGGATAAATTTGCGATAAAAGCCGCAATGTTGTCTGCTTCCTTTTCAAAAAGGGGGATATGGGAGGAGAATTGATCAGGGGTAATCTCCATTTGGAGTGGAGACATAGTTTTTGATTCTGCAATTAGAGTGACCATAGATTTGAAATGAAAAACGGAGCGAAGGCCTCGACCCAGCTCCGTTTTGTCGCGATAGCATTGTTTTATTATTTTTCGGCAATGTCTGCGACAATTACCTTATATCATTAAGACGTTTGAAAGATGAAAAAGTTTACTCGAAAAAAATTTTTTAACAAACATAAACATTCTCTCCTGTTAACGACTTAATCTGTGTTATTTTTTCTTCTTAAAAAAGGAATAAATCTTTTTTGCAGAACCAAAGAGATTGAAGCCTAACATGGCGTAATCCATGTAGTTTAATCCTGTAAGCAGTTTTCCTGCAAAGAAGCCAACCTTTCCCGGAAGAGAGGAGGAGGAAGAGGAGAATGGATTTGAATGGGTCAGCTGACTGCTTACACGATTAATTTTTGTTTTGCAAAATTCTTTATGGAGAGCAACTAATGCGCGCTGATAGCGTATCTCCTCAAGAGTATAACCTTTGAAATTATCTTCAGGATGGGTTATCTCCTTAGCTGCCTGTTCTGATTTCTGGATCTCTTTCATGGCTTAATGCGATTGATGGTTTTTTTCAAGAAACAGTTTGCTGATAAACCGGGATACCGGATTAATGATCAAACGTTTCCTTAAAATGAAAATAACTAAAAGCACCAGAAGGACAATTCCTCCTACTGTAAGATATGCAAGAGGGAGGGGCATGAACATCCGGAACACGCCTACCAGGGCAAAAAGAAACATTACTATTACGGGGAGAAGAAGGAGCATAAAGATTGCGCCCATAATGAGTGTTCCGGCGAGAATGATAAGTTTTTCAGCGGCTGTGAGCTTAATATACTCCATTTCCAGTTTGGCCCAGTTCACACTTTGTGAGAACAATTCCTTAATCTCATCAATTAACTTGCTTTTCATAACATGATGTCTAAAATTTAAAAAAGAGGGAGTGGTATCCACCCCCTCTGAAATTTCTTTACCACGCTGCGGAATAATTATTCAGCATTAGCGAGTTCAGCGACAAGAGCATCTACTTCGTCATCACTAATCTTGATGCCTTTCTTTTTGAGGATAGATACAATCTTGGCACGCACGTCAGCGCCTTTTTCAGGAGCGAGGAGAAGAGCTGCACTGCATCCTACGATAGCACCACCAAGAAATGCATAAAGAATATTAAGAGCTTTCATATCACTTATTAAAATTTATCAGTTAGAATTTTTGGAACGTCCTGCTTAGAGAACGCTTTCAATTTGATCTTCGATCTCATCAACAAGCTCTTCCATTTTGTCTTTTTTCAAGACAATACCTTTATCTTTGAGAGCTTTGATGATTTTCTTGCGAGTATCATCACCCTTTTCTGGAGCAACGAGGAGACCAACTGCTGCGCCGGCGATAGCGCCGCCAATTACAGCGCAAATTACATGTATTGCTTTCATATCAGTTTAATTTATTAATAATATTCTTGTAATTATGAGACACAATAAATGTCTCTTACTTTTTTAACAAAAAAAACGTGGAAAAGATTTATGCCGAATGAAAAAAAGTGAAATATTATATTAAAACACTTTGAAATTTCAGAGATGTTGAGAATAATTTTCACAAGAGCCCGCATAAGCCATAACCCCTTGTTCGGAAAGGTCAACCATCCTGAAATCTCCATCCGGACAAATCATCTTTACGTGAGAATCATCGATCATTGTCATAAAAGGATAAGCTGTCCCATTATCGGAAATTACACTCCATGTCTGATTATCCGGCTCGAACTCCAGTCTTACTTCATTTCCATCAGGAGCCGTGATTGAATACCCTTTCTCATCACAGGCAATATAATACTTTCCTTCTTCTGATTCGATTACTTTTGTAGATGCTTGATTGATAGGATTGTTTCCGCTCCAGAATTCAATAGAGTTGAGCACAATCAGATCCGCTACTGAGGTTACCTCATATACCGGGAGGAGCCAGAAAGCAAAGAATACAAGTTCGTTCACAAATTTTGAGCCAACTTGTTTGTTCCAGGAGAGAACCCGATTGGTCAGAGCGAAGCTGCCGATACATGATTGGAGGGGCATAAAGGCAGCAAGTGCCAATATAACAGCCACTGATAGTTTAAATTTTTTCATATAGTGAAATATCAGAATAGAATTAAAGTGGTAATAAAATTATTTGGTCATCTTTTTAAAATATTCGTATGCCGTCATTACACGTTCTACGAATTCGGTAGTCTCTCTGCCACGAAAATATCCGTTTTTTACAACAGGATCATTATAGTACTGGGGGCGAGACTTCATTAGGGCTGCCTCGCTCACACTGCCTGTCCATACTTGAGGATCAAGTCCATATTTATCGGCAAGAGCAATGGCATCATAGATATGACCGAGTCCGCAATTATAGGCTGCAATGACAAACTTCATTCTTTCAGCGGGATCTGCGATCTTTGACTCTAAAGAGGAATCAAGTTTCTTGATAAGCCGGGCTGCCGCAAGGACATTTGCATCGGGATTCCTTAAAGATTCCGGACTAATGCCCATGGCGCGAGCTGTAGCAGGCATAAGTTGCATAAGTCCCTGTGCGCCTGCCCAAGACACTACAGAGTTATCGAATCTGGACTCATTATATCCTATGGCTGCCAGCAGCTGCCAGTCGTAGCCTGTTATATGGGCATGGCGTTTAAAGGTTTCATCGTATGGAGAGACAACACCATTTTTTACCTTTAACCCGTATGAGGTGATTACATCCTCATATAAACCGCTATTCTTGCTGATCTCGAAATATTTCTTATAGACTGTCCTCAACATTTCCGAGTTGTCGGTTTTCTTGTTCCAACGGTCAAGCCGGGCTGCTAAGGAATCGCAGTCGTTTCTCACCGCCCAGGAGGAATATTGGTCGAGACTCACTTTCATGCCAATGTCAAGTCGAGGATAATAAGACTTATTGAGTTCGGCAATGTCTGAATCAACTATTGTGAGAGGAATTTCGCCGTGATCGACCATTTCAATCAGGTCTTCAGTAATAAGAGAATCTCTGCTGATTGGAACAATATCGATGCCTCCACCTAATTCCTGATCAAGATTCTGGAGCCTGTAATGATATTTTGAATCTTTCTCTACATATATGGTTTTTCCAACCAGTTGGGTAACGTCGGATATTCTGTTTCCTCCGGCGGGTTGAACAAGCACCTGCCAGGTAACCTCTTTATGTCCGGCGTGCTTCACGAGGCTATTATATTCCTCAATATAAGGCACAGGATAAGCAGCCAGATCAACGGTGCCCTCCTGCACCATTTTGAGCAAAGCCTGGAGAGAGGGCGCTACCTGAAGGTCAAGAACCATGCCTTCATCTTCCGCAAATCTTTTTACATTTTCATAATCAAAGCCCATTGTCTGTCCGCGATAATTGAAATAGGAGGTAGGGCCATAGAGAGTCGCTGCCTTGAGAGTGTCGGGCACCTCCAACTTGGCTTCCTTTTCAGCGGAAGCATTCCGCTTTTTACTGACGTGAGAACATGCGGTTGCCACAGACAGAAATAATGATGCGAAGATAAAAAATTTGAAGGATGATTTTTTCATAGTGGAATGTTGGAGAGGAGGAAGAGGAATTTGGCTTATGACGCAAAGTTAAGAAAAAAATCTTATTCCTCAATCCTGAGACGATAAATTCCTTCACTATATTCTGCAAATCCTTCATTGCATAGGAAGGAAAGCACGCGTGAGGTCGATGCAGGATTGTTGCCGCAATTGATTTCAATGGCTTGCAGAGTTGCTCCTCCGGGAGATTTCTTAAGAAAATCTATTATAAGCTGCAGTTTCAATTCCTCAGTGGCTCCATAATTTTTTTTATGGCTTTTCTTCTTTTCCCTGCAGACATCACAACTGCCACATTCTCCGGAATCACCCTCACCGAAATATCTCAGCATCCTCTCAACCCGACAACTATTGCTTTTAAAAGCATAGTCAAGAATAGCCTCCGTGCGGTGAGACATAATCTCAATGCGTTTTTCATATATATCTTTTCCAATGAGTAAAGATGCTGTTTCTTCACGGGCAGTTGGAAAATATATTAAGGGGACACCTGAATGCGGGATGTAGCTCACAATTTGTGAACGGGAAAGCTCCAGCAAAGCTTCATAAACGGTCTGACGGTCGAGATTGAGCTTTGCCATAATTTCGGATTCACTTATGAAAACATAATCGGCAAACAGGCCTGTGTACGTCCTAAGAGCAGCAGAAAGAACTTCTTCGGCTTTTTCAGATAAGTCATGCAGCTCATAAAGCTCCTCTCTGTCAACAATGATTTTAAGACGTGATCGGCTATCAGGCTCTTCAATAAAGTGTAGATAGCCCGCTTGTGAAAGAAGGCGTAAAGAGGCTCTGCATGTGCGTTCCTGAATTTTGAAAATACGGCAGAATTTATTAATGTCAAATTCACGGACACTGTCGTAACCCTCTCCGATTGAAACATGAAGAAAGTTACATACTCTCTCGTAGGTTTTCTTAACTGTCTGTCGTTCGGGAAATGCCTCCGTTATTCTCCTACGCATAACACCCGGATCAGATTTTGAAGCAAGCAAGACGGCAAAAGAGGGGAGACCATCTCTTCCAGCGCGTCCGGCTTCCTGATAATATTCTTCGGGAGAAGGAGGAAGGTCATAATGAATGACGAGTCGCACGTCAGGTTTATCGATGCCCATGCCGAATGCATTTGTTGCAACCATGACTCTTACATTCCCCGCTTGCCATTCATTCTGACGTTGCTCTTTGACAGAGAAATCGAGTCCGGCATGATAGAATGTTGAGGAGATTTCAGCCGAGAGAAGAAATTCAGAAATTTCTCGGCAACGTTTTCTACTTCTTACATAAACTATTGCCGAGCCTGATGTACGAGATAAAATATGAAGCACCTCGTGTATCTTTATCTCCGTATGTCTGACTATGTAACTTATATTTTCTCTGACAAAACTTTTTCTAAAAACCTTCTCATTTCTAAATTCAAGCTGGCGTTGTATGTCAGCGGCTACGGCAGGAGTTGCCGTGGCAGTAAGTGCGAGAATCGGCGAGGCGGGTTTGAGTCTTCGGAGAGATTTGATATTAAGATAGGAGGGGCGGAAATCATAACCCCATTGCGATATGCAGTGTGCCTCATCAACAACTATCAGGCGTACGTCCAATGCACGGAGTTCCATCATAAAACGTTCGTTTTGCAAACGTTCAGGCGCAATATAGAGGAAACGTGCCTTGCCGTTAACAAGTTTTTCCCATGCTATTGAAGACTCTTTGGCAGTCATCCCTGAGTGAAGATAGACTGCCCGAATGTGTCGTAGTCCGAGATTATCTACCTGATCTTTCATCAGGGATATGAGAGGAGTTATCACAACAGTGATTCCGGAATCGAAAGATATGCCGGGCACTTGGAACGTTATTGATTTCCCACCCCCGGTGGGCATGAGTCCAAGCGTATCATGCCCATCAAGAACAGAACGGATTATATCCTCCTGCAGGGGGCGAAAAGAATCATAACCCCAATATTTCTTAAGAATATTATGGATCATTTTATCCTTCCGATGGTCGGATATCCTTTATCATAAGTTGGATGGAATCAAGATTGCCGCTATGTTTGGTCTGTTCGATAGTATAGCAGATATCAATCGGCTTATGGGAATGAATATGTTCGAAATATTGCGACATATTGAAGGCGATGGCATTCAGGACACGGCTGGTGCTGTTATCCTCCAATTCAAGCTTGATATGCTCCATATTTTTTCCCACAAGTTTACTTGTGCCGAAATCAAATACATTTCGAGTGCAGAACACAGGATTTTGATTACCCGGACCGAAGGGATTGAATTTTTTAAGGTATGCCACGAGTTCAGGCGTAATGTCTGCAAATTCAATTGTTGAGTCAATATCAATCATCGGAGTAAGTTGATTTGGCTGTATATGAGCGGCGACATACTCTTCGAAACGCCGTCTGAACTCAGGAATATTTTCCTCTTTCATGGAAAGTCCTACAGCGTATGTGTGCCCCCCGAAATTTTCAAGGAGGTCTCGAGTTGAGTTTACGGCAGAATAAATGTCGAATCCCTGTACGGAACGGGAAGAACCGGTTGCGATACCGTTGCTGAAGGTAAGCACTACGGATGGTTTGTAATAAAGTTCTGTAAGGCGTGAGGCAACAATCCCTATAATCCCTTTATGCCAGTCCTTATTATAAACGACAATGGAACGTTTTCCCTGAATAATATTCAGATTGCGTTCCAAAAGGGTGTTAGCCTCCTCCGTAATTTTCTTATCGAGCTCTTTCCTGTCTCGGTTGTATTGGTCAATGTCCTTACCTTTTTCGTATGCTTCGTGCAGATCACGGCAAACGAGGAGATCAACAGCTTCAACACCGCTCTGCATCCTTCCGGATGCATTGATGCGGGGTCCGATTTTAAAAATTACATCGCTGATGGTAATATCCTTGTTTGTGAGCTTGCATAAGCGAATAATGCTTCTAAGTCCGAGATTGGGATTTGAATTCAGGCGTCTCAGACCATGAAATGCCATAACTCTGTTTTCATCTACAATCGGGACGATATCTGCGGCAATGCTTACAGCTACCAGATCAAGGAGAGATTCAAGTTCATTATGGTTTGAGAGACCGTTGCTTTGGGCAAAAGCCTGCATGAATTTGAATCCTACTCCACATCCGGAAAGATGAGGACAAGGATAGGTGGAGCCGGGCATCTTAGGGTTCAGGATAGCTACAGCCGGAGGAAGCACTTCGTCGGGGACGTGGTGGTCGCAAATGATGAAGTCAATGCCCTTTTCTTTTGCATAGGCAATTTCATCAATAGCTTTAATTCCACAATCAAGCACAATGACGAGCTTCACGTCGTTTTGAGCTGCGTATTCGATGCTTTTTAAAGAGATCCCATATCCCTCCTCATATCTTGTGGGGATATAATATTCAATATTGCTGTAATAGTTCTGAAGATATTTGTAGACGAGAGCAACGGCGGTCGTGCCGTCCACGTCATAGTCTCCATAAATCATAATGCGTTCTTTGGCGCCCATAGCTTCATTAAGCCTTTTGACTGCCTTTTGCATATCCGGGAGCAGAAAAGGATCATGAAGGTCGGAGATTGTAGGGGAGAAAAAAGCCCTTGCCTCTTCGGGAGTATTGACACCTCTACGTAAAAGAAGCTCTGCTATAGGAGCGGCACCCCCGCATTGAGGGAGCAAGGCTTCTGCATCCGCTTTTTGCTGATGCGTTAGAGGTTGGAAGTTCCATTTGGTTATCATCACTGATACGAAAATCTTAAGACTGAACGCCGTTGTAAGGAAGTTCAGGGGTATATTGGAAGGTTAACGCTATGGGCGTTGCCACGAGGATGGGATATGGAATGCAAATTTAATAAAAAAAAGCGACTTTTGCAAATCTGATAGGCGGGGAGTGAGGCTCATTTAATCTTTTTTATCTAATTTTGCAGTTGTAAAGAGATTCGTTCAATTCAGCGGATCGAAACAGTTAATTAAATGGAACGTGAATTAGAAGCTAAAGGCATAAAAATACATTACGAGGAGACGGGAGATCCTACAGGAGTTCCGGTTGTAATCATGCACGGCTGGGGATGTGATCATACTACAGTGGGAAGCATAGCTGCCATCCTTGAAACGGGAATGAGGGTAATCAATATTGACCTGCCTGGGCATGGCAAGAGTCAGGAGCCGGAAGAGGTATGGGGAGTAGAGGAATATACCCGGTGTATTGAAGAGATAATTTCCAAATTGCAATTAAATTCGCCCATACTAATAGGCCATTCATTTGGGGGACGTGTGTCGATTTTGTTATCTTCGCGCAATCCTATTAAAAAAGTAGTGCTTGTAGATGCGGCAGGTGTGAAACCTCGCCATTCTTTGAAGTGGTACTGGAAGGTGTATGGCTTTAAGGCAATAAAAAAGCTATATCTCCTGATTTACGGAAAGGAGAACGGTATGAAAAAAATTGAGGAAATGCGAAATAGAAAGGGTTCGGCAGATTATCGCAACGCCTCTCCGATGATGAAGAGAATCCTCAGCAAATGCGTGAATGAAGACCTGAAGCATGTCATGCCTCAAATTCAGGCTTCCACTCTTCTTATCTGGGGAGAGAATGATACGGCAACTCCTGTCTCCGATGCAAAAACGATGGAAAGGCTTATTCCGGATGCAGGGCTCGTCTCCTTCCCGGGATGTGGTCATTACAGTTTTCTTGATAATCCTATCGGATTCAAGGCAGTATTGAAAGAATTTCTGAAGAATGAGCTTAAAGGGCAAAACAATCAAAGAAATTAATCTTGGGTTTACGCCAACAAAAAGAATAAAGTAATTAAT